>NZ_JBFANH010000030.1:0-134664 GCF_040674755.1 Nocardia sp. NPDC049737
CCACACGGGGGTATGAGGAGCCGGAACCAAATAAAACATTTGGCACTGACATTCATCGACACACTATTGAGTTCTCAAAGAACACACGCACACACCATCTCACGGGTTTGACCCCGGTCGATCGGTGAGGCAACTTATCCAGCTTAGCTCACCTGTGAACCCGATTCAAAATCGAGGTCTCGTTCGAGCTAGTGTGATCGCCAGGCGCTCAACGTCCTACCTCGTTTCCCTGGTCCTTCGCTCAGCCTTTCGGCTCAGCGCGTGGGCCCCGGGTCGGTGTCCGTGTCGCTCTGACTCGAATAAAGTTACGTGTCGGTGTGCACGATGTCAAATCGCCTGGTCAGGAACGCTTTTCGGCGCGAGGGAATCGTCGCCTGCCGTTCACATGATCAATCCGCAGCGCCGACTCGCTCCACCTGACCGCCCAACGCCTGCAGCTGTTCGACGAAATTCGGGTAGCCGCGGTCGATATGGAAGACGTCGTGCACCTCGGTGGTGCCATCGGCAACCAGACCGGCAAGTACCAACCCGGCGCCCGCCCGAATATCCGACGACCACACCGGCGCACTCGACAGCCGCGGAATTCCGCGCACCACCGCATGATGCCCATCGGTCCGAGCGTCGGCGCCCAGCCGGATCATCTCCTCCACGAAACGGAAGCGCGCCTCGAAGATGTTCTCGGTGATCATCGAGGTGCCATCCGCAATCGCCGCCAGACCGATGGCCATCGGCTGCAGATCGGTCGGGAATCCCGGGAAAGGTAGCGTCGAGAAATTCACCGCGCGCGGCCGGTCGGCCTGGATCACCCGGAAACCGTCCGGTTCGAACGAGATGCGCGCACCGGCCGAGCGCAGCTTGTCCAGCACGAGGGACAGGTGCTTGGGGTTGACGCCGGCGACCCGGACATCTCCCATGGTCATCACCGCGGCGATCGCCCAGGTCGCGGCGACGATCCGGTCACCGATCACCTGGTGCGTAGTCGGTGCGAGGCGCTCGACCCCCTGAATGGTGAGCACCGACGTGCCCGCCCCACTGATCCGCGCACCCATCCGAACGAGCATGTTGCACAGATCGACGATGTCGGGTTCACGGGCCGCGTTGTCGATGACCGTCTCCCCCTCGGCCAGCACGGCCGCCATGAGGATGTTCTCGGTCGCACCCACCGAAGGAAAATCCAGCCGGATCCGAGCACCCTGCAGTTCGTCCGCGCGGGCAACCACACAACCGTGCTCGATTTCGCTGGTCGCGCCGAGCAGACGCAGACCCGCCTGATGCATATCCAACGGTCGCGAGCCGATCGCGTCACCGCCGGGCAGTGCGACCACGGCTCGCTTGCACCGCGCCATCAGCGGACCGAGCACACAGACCGAAGCGCGGAACTGGGTCACCGCCGGAAAATCCGCGTGGTACTTGGGCTCGGCGGGCGTGTTGATCGTGACGACCGACCCGTCGATCGTGACGTCGCAGCCGAGGCCGCGCAGCACATCACCCATCAACGGCACATCGAGGATGTCCGGGCAATTCGTAATGGTGGTCGTGCCTTCGGCCAGCAATGCAGCCGCCATCAACTTGAGGACGCTGTTCTTCGCACCCCCGACCGCGACCTCACCGACGAGTCGATTCCCGCCAGTAACCAAAAACCGTTCCATGCCGCCTCTCCGCGTATTCGGCGCACTGTTGGTGCAAAGGATAGTTGCGTTGCGGGCCGGTGGTAGCAGTGCCGGGGTTATATCCAGGTAGCTGGGACGGCTTGCGGGGTGTCCAGCAACTTTTTGCGTGTGTCGGTGCGGATCGGACGATTCACGAACCACCTTGTTCGCCACCAGGCTTCCACAACACATCACCGCCCGGGTTGGCGACACGGCTGAGGATGAACAGCAGGTCGGAGAGGCGGTTCAGGTACTTCGCCGGAAGGATATTCGTATCGTCCGGATGCGCCTGCACCGCCGACCATGCCGAACGCTCCGCTCGGCGCGCCACCGTTCGGGCGGTGTGCAGCAGGGCGGCCAGCGGCGTGCCACCGGGCAGAATGAACGAATTCAGCGCGGGCAGTTCGGCATTGAACTCATCGCACCAGGCTTCGAGGCGTTCGATATACGGCTGTGTGATTCGCAGCGGCGGGTACTTCGGCTCCGCGACCACCGGGGTAGAAAGATCCGCGCCCGCATCGAACAGATCGTTCTGCACCTGGCGCAATACCTTCAGCAACTCCGGGGCAGGATCACCGAGCGCGACGGCCACACCGATGGCGGCATTCGTTTCGTCACAGTCCGCATAGGCGACCAGCCTCGGATCGGTTTTGGCCACCCGCGAGAAATCGCTGAGACCGGTCGTCCCATCGTCGCCGGTCCGCGTGTAGATCCGCGTCAGGTGCACATTCACGAGTTCAGCCTAGAGTCCGGGCAGCCGACGGGTGCGATCCGAGGGGCGGGATTCGACCCAGGAGAGGAAGGCTGCCAGTGAGCCGCGGTCCAAGGCCAATTCGTAATTGCCGTTGTTATCGGAAACCGCGGTTACCGCGATCTCGTCGGTCATGATGTCGTATTCGTCACCACGCGGGCCGCGCCGATCACCGATCTCGATGCCCTGGCGTCGAATGGTGGAATCGGGACCAAGTTTCAGACTGGAGAGTTTGTAGAAGACGAGGCGATCCTCGTCATATCGAATCAGGCCGTGCCGCCACCCCTGGCCGCCGCGCGCGGGCAGCACCCGGAGAATCGCGGCGGTGCCGCCGCGGCGCAACATGATCAGCCGGTAGGTGGAGGCCAACGCCAAGAGAACGAGCGTGAGCACCAGAATGATCAGGAGAACCATCCCGGTCTGCAATGCCGTTCGTCCCTTCGTTCAGCCGCCGTGTCGACGACACGGCATGCGATCGGCGGTGTTCGCAGACCCTCCATGGTCACGCAGGCTGACGCCTGCGGGCCTGATGCTCACACCGCGTGCGGCAATTCAACCACGGCCCCGAGTTTACAAATGGCGGGGCCTTGCCTTTGAACGTTCGAAGCCGGAAACGGCACTGTCGGCGGCGAATACGTTCGCCGCCGACAGCGCCGTGCTATCGGGTCGTACCCAATCCTGGTGCGGTACTACGCCTTCGCCTCTTCGACCGCGCGCACCTGGCCTTGGGCCGCGATCTTGGCTTCCTCTGAGGCATCGGCGTCGGCCAACACTCGACGGGCCGCCTCGACGTCGATCTCATCGGCGAACTCCGCGGATTCGGCCAGCACCCGGACCGAGGTCGCGGTCACCGAGAAGAACCCGCCGTGCACCGCAGCGGTGATCCGCTCGCCCTCGGTGGGCACGATGCTCACGATGCCGCCCTCGGCCAACTGACCGAGCAGCGGCTCGTGACCCGCCATGATGCCGATCTGACCCTCGGTGGTCTGCGCGCTGACGAACGTCGCCTGGCCGGACCAGAGCAAACGTTCGACGGCGACCAGATCAACTGACATCTCCGCCATGGGTGACTACTTTCCGGCGATCTTCTTCGCGGCCGCCTCGACGTCGTCGAGACCACCGCAGGAGTTGAACGCCTGCTCCGGGAAGTGGTCGAACTCGCCCTTGCAGACGCGGTCGAACGCCTCGATGGTGTCGGTCAGCGGCACCACCGAACCCGGCTGGCCGGTGAACTTCTCGGCCACGATGAAGTTCTGGCCGAGGAACTTCTCCAGACGGCGGGCCCGGCCGACGAGAACCTTGTCCTCTTCGGAGAGCTCGTCCATGCCGAGGATGGCGATGATGTCCTGTAGTTCCTTGTACTTCTGCAGGATCCGCTTGACCTCGTTGGCGACCCGGAAGTGCTCCGCGCCGACGATCGAGGCCTCCAGGATGCGGGAGGTCGAGGTCAGCGGGTCGACGGCCGGGTAGATGCCCTTCTGCGAGATCGGGCGGGAGAGCTCGGTCGTCGCATCGAGGTGGGCGAAGGTGGTCGCCGGGGCCGGGTCGGTGTAGTCGTCCGCGGGCACGTAGATGGCCTGCAGCGAGGTGATGGACCGACCACGGGTCGAGGTGATGCGCTCCTGCAGCTCACCCATCTCGTCGGCCAGCGTCGGCTGGTAACCGACGGCCGAGGGCATGCGGCCGAGCAGGGTCGACACCTCGGAACCGGCCTGGGTGAACCGGAAGATGTTGTCGATGAACAGCAGCACGTCCTGGTGCTGCACGTCACGGAAGTACTCGGCCATGGTCAGGGCCGAGAGGGCGACGCGCATACGGGTGCCCGGCGGCTCGTCCATCTGCCCGAAGACGAGGGCGGTGTCCTGGAGGACGCCCATCTCTTCCATTTCCAGGTGCAGGTCGGTGCCCTCGCGGGTGCGCTCACCGACGCCCGCGAACACCGAGGTGCCGGAGAACTCGCGCGCGATACGGGTGATCATCTCCTGGATGAGCACGGTCTTGCCGACACCGGCACCACCGAACAGACCGATCTTGCCGCCCTTCACGTACGGGGTCAGCAGGTCGATGACCTTGATGCCCGTCTCCAGGATCTCGGTCTTACCCTCGAGCTGGTCGAATGACGGAGGCTTGCGGTGGATGCCCCACTGCTCGCCGTCGCGACCGGTACCCGGCGCGTCGAGGCAGTCGCCGAGGGCGTTGAAGACGTGGCCCTTGACGACGTCACCGACGGGCACCGAAATCGGCTTGCCACTGTCGGTGACGGTGGCGCCACGGACCAGACCGTCGGTGGGCTGCATCGAGATGGTGCGCACGATGTTGTCACCGAGGTGCTGGGCGACCTCGAGGGTCAGGGTCTTGGCCACCGAGGTCAGGGTGATCTCGGCGTGCAGAGCGTTGAACAGCTCAGGGATGGAACCCCGCGGGAACTCGACGTCCACGACGGGGCCGATGACGCGGACGACGCGACCTGTTTTCGCGCCGGTCCGGCTCTCTTGTGTGACTGCTGCGGTCATTTTTCTCTTCCGTGTCCTATTCGCGGCCTTCGGAGGCCCTCCGTGGTTACGCTGCGCTTCCGCCTCCGGCCCCTGATCTCAGGCCGCGGGCAGCCTTTAGTCGCGGTCCGAGCTCGAAGCCAGCGCGTTCACGCCGCCGACGATTTCGCTGATTTCCTGCGTGATCTGGGCCTGCCGCACCGAATTCGCCTGCCGGGTAAGCACATTGGCCAGTTCGTTGGCGTTGTCGGTGGCTGCCTTCATTGCGGTGCGCCGAGCCGCGGACTCGGATGCCGCTGCCTCGAGCAACGATGAGTAGATGCGGGTGTTGATGTACTTGGGCAGCAGCGCCGCCAACAGCACATCGGCATCGGGCTCGAACTCGTACTGCGCGGTGAGTTCCGCGGTCGGCGAGTCGGTGAAGCTGTCCTCACCCATGTCGTAGTCTTCGTCGACATAGCTGACCTGGATCGGCGCCAGACGACGAACCTCGGGGGTCTGGGTCAGCATCGAGACGAAACGGGTGTACACGATGTGCAACTCGTCGACGCCCTCGATATTGCCCACCCCGTTCGGGGCCGGAATCTCAGCCTCGGAGCCCGCCATGAACGCGTCCACCAGGTGGTGGCACGCGGCCGTGGCATCGTTGTACTTCGGCTGCTGGGAGAATCCGGTCCACGCGCTGACCACCGGTCGGTTGCGGAAGGTGTAGTACGTGAGGCCCTTATTGCCCATCACGTACAGCACCGGCTCCTTGCCCTCGCCACGCAGGGTGACCATGAGCTCCTCGGCGCGCTTGAGCACGTTGGAGTTGTAGCCACCGCACATGCCGCTGTCACTGGTGATCACCAGGACCGCGGCGCGGCGCGGATTGGCCCGCTCGGTCAGCAGTGGGTGCGACAGACTCGTCGACGCACTCGCCAGTTCGCCGAGGACCTTGGTGATCTCCTCGGCGAACGGCTTCGCGGCCGCAACCCTGGCCTGGGCCTTGGAGATTCGCGAGGTCGCGATCAGCTCCTGGGCCTTGGTGATCTTCTTGATCGAACTCACACCACGAATGCGGGAGCGCAATTCACGCAAGCTTGCCATCAGCGGTTCACACTCCCTTCATTCGCCTGTACCGGATTGCAGCATTCGCGGGGCACTGCGTGGACACGCAAGCTACCGCGTCCGTGCCCGTCGCTCATGCTGCGGATCGAATAGCGCATCAGCGGGCTCGATTACTTCTCGACGTGCTTGCGGGTCACCGACAGCGATTCGACCTCTTCGTGGTCGAGCTCACCGGCGGCGGCCTCGTTCACGACGCGCGAACCGTCGGAAGCGAGGAAGCCCTGCTTGAACTTGTCGGTGGCCGCCTTGATGGCATCGCCGTTCTCGTTGTCGAGGACCTTGCCGCCCTCGATCGACTTGAAGGCGTCGGCCGCGCTGCGGTGCAGATCCTCGAGCAGTTCGACATTGAAGCGACGAACGTCGGCAACCGGAACCGAGTCGAAGTAGCCGGCGTCGACCAGGAAGATCGAGACGATCTGGTCCTCCACCGGAACCGGCGAGTACTGGTCCTGCTTGAGCAGCTCGACCCAGCGGGCACCGCGCTCCAGCTGGGCGAGCGAGGCGGCGTCGAGGTCGGAGGCGAAGGCGGAGAACGCCTCCAGCTCGCGGTACTGCGCCATTTCCAGACGCAGCGAACCGGCGACCTTCTTCATGCCCTTGGTCTGGGCGGCACCACCGACACGGGAGACCGAGGTACCGACGTTGATCGCCGGACGGACACCCTTGTTGAACAGGTCGGACTCGAGGAAGACCTGGCCGTCGGTGATGGAGATGACGTTGGTCGGGATGAACGCCGAGATGTCGTTGGCCTTGGTCTCGATGATCGGCAGACCAGTCATCGAGCCGGCGCCCATCTCGTCGGACAGCTTCGCGCAACGCTCCAGCAGACGCGAGTGCAGGTAGAAGACGTCACCCGGGTACGCCTCACGGCCCGGCGGACGACGCAGCAGCAGCGAGATGGCGCGGTAGGCCTCGGCCTGCTTGGTCAGGTCGTCGAACACGATCAGGACGTGCTTGCCCTGGTACATCCAGTGCTGGCCGATGGCCGAACCGGTGTAGGGCGCAAGCCATTTGAAGCCGGCCGAGTCGGAAGCGGGGGCCGCGACGATGGTGGTGTACTCCATCGCACCGTGCGATTCCAGCGCGGTCTTCACACCCGCGATGGTGGAACCCTTCTGGCCGATCGCGACGTAGATGCAGCGGACCTGCTTCTTCGGGTCGCCGGTCTCCCAGTTGGCCTTCTGCGCCAGGATCGCGTCGATGCAGACCGCGGTCTTACCGGTCTTGCGGTCGCCGATGATCAGCTGACGCTGACCACGACCGATGGCGGTCAGGGCGTCGATGGCGGTGATGCCGGTGGCCAGCGGCTCCTCGACCGGCTGACGCTGCAGCACGGTCGCGGCCTGCAGCTCCAGCACGCGCTGCTCTTCGGCCTCGATCTCGCCGAGGCCGTCGATCGGCTGGCCGAGCGGGTTGACCACGCGGCCGAGGAACTTGTCACCGACGGGAACCGAGAGCACGTCGCCGGTGCGGCGCACCTGCTGGCCCTCTTCGATTTCCGCGAACTCGCCGAGGATAACCGCACCGATCTCGCGGTCCTCGAGGTTCAGCGCGACGCCGAGCACACCACCCGGGAACTCGAGCAATTCATTGGCCATCGCCGAGGGCAGGCCACTGACGTGCGCGATGCCGTCGCTGCAGTCGGTGACAACACCGACTTCCTCGATGGAGGTTTCCGGGGTGTAGCTCTGGGTGTAGCTCTCGATCGCGCTACGGATCTCATCGGTGGAGATCGTCAGCTCCGCCATAGTCTTCCTGCTCTCGCTGTCTGGTCTGGATGTCGGGGGAGGTGGATCGTCAGGCCAGAGCCCGACGCAGCCGTTCCAAGCGGCCGGTGGCGCTGCCGTCGATCAGGTCGTCGCCGACCCGCACCACGACGCCGGTCAGCAGACTCGGATCGACCTGCACGTGCACCGTGACCGGCTTGCCGTAGATGCGCTGCAACGACGCCCCGAGATGGTCACGCTGCTGGTCGGTCAGCGCGACCGCGGCACGCACATGCGCGACGATCTGATCGCGCCGCGCGGCCGCGAGATCGGACAGCTCGCCGAACGCGCCGCCGATATTCGTCGACCGGGTGACCACCTGATCCGCCAGGGTCTGGGTGATGGTCTCGGTCTTGCCCGCGAGCAGCCGGTCGATCAGTTCGCGCTTGGCCGCGGCGGGCTTCGCACGATCCGAAAGTGCCTGCTCCAGTTCGGGATTGTCGCCGACGATCCGGCCGAGTCGGAACAATTCGTCCTCGACCGCCCCGAGTCGTCCGCTGTCGGCGGCGGACTCCAGCAACGCCTCCTGGCCGAGCAACACCAGGGTGTCGACCAAATCGGCGGTGCGCGACCAGTTCTGGGCCACCGCGGTGGTCAGCACCGCCAGGGTGGCGGGGCTGACCTTGCCGCTGAAGACCCGCTCGCTGAGTTCGGCGCGCACCGAGCCGGGCACCGACACGTCCGCGAGCGCAACACGCAGCGAACGCTGGTCATCCAGCACGGCGACAACGGCGAACAGTTCCGACCCCGTCGTGGCCGCAACACTGTCGCTTCCGGTCAGAGCGGCCCGAAGTGCCTCCCGTGCCCGGGAGCTTGCCTCGCGGCTCGCTGCGTACATGCTTCTCACTTTCGCGTCGCTACCTTCCGACCCCGATGCCGGCATCCGACTGATCGAGTTCGGACAGGAACCGGTCGATCGATGCCGCTTGCTTAGCTTCGTCCGAAACCGACTGTCCGATAATCTTTTCGGCCAAATCGACGGCAGTTTTGCCGACTTCGGCGCGCAGCTCGGTCAAGATCTGCTGGCGCTGAGCTTCCAGCTGGCTGTGACCGGCGGCGACGATGCGGTCGCTTTCGGCCTGTGCTTCCGCGCGCATCTGCGCGAGGATCTGCTGGCCCTGGGTGCGTGCGTCCTCACGGATGCGCGCGGCCTCGAGCCGGGCGTCTGCCAACTGCTGTTGGTACTGCTGCAGCGTCAGCTGGGCTTCTTCCTGCGCGGCCTCGGCCCGCTGGATTCCACCCTCGATCTTGTCCGCACGTTCATCCAACACCTTGATGAGGCGCGGGATGACGTACTTGTAGAAAATGACGCCGATGATCGCAATGCAGACCACCGACCAGACGATGTCGTAGGTCTCGGGGATGAGGGGATTGATGTCCTCCCCCGTTTCCGCCGCGAGCAATGAAAGCGTGCTCATAGCAATCTCAGAAGATGAAGCCGGCCACAAGGCCGATCAGGGCGAGGGCCTCGGTGAACGCGATACCGAGGAACATGTTTGTGCGGATGGTGCCCTGCAGCTCGGGCTGACGGGCAATACCCTCGATGGCCTTACCGACGACGATGCCTACGCCGATGCCCGGGCCGATAGCGGCCAGGCCGTAGCCGATGGCGCCGAAGCCCTTGAACTTCTCCGACGTGGTCGCGGCTTCCTGGGCCAGGTACGCGAGGCTCATGAGTCTTCCATTCCCTTTCTTTTGCTCACCCGCCGGACGGCGTGGTGCAGCAGATATCCGGTAGTTGGTGGTCAGTGCGAATCAGCGTGTTGCGCGAGTCCGATGTAAACGGCGGTCAGCAGGGCGAAAACGTAGGCCTGCAGGAAGATGACCAGCATTTCGAACAGCGTGAACCCGAGTCCGGCCAGCAGCGAGAACGGCGAGAACACCTTCATCCAGGCGGCGGCGTCGAACAGGAAGAACCAGGTGGCGCTGAAGAACAGCACCAGCATGATGTGGCCGGCCAGCATATTCGCCATGAGTCGGACGGTCAGCGTGAACGGACGCAGGATGAATGTCGAGACGAACTCGATCGGAATCAGCAACACGTGCAATGCGGGCGGAACATTCGGAACGACGATGCTGCTGCGCATGTAGGTGACGAACCCGTACTTCTTGATACCCACGAAGTTGAACGCGAGGTACGCGATGAGGGCCAGCACCAGCGGCATGCCGATTCGGGCGTTCGACGAAATATTCAGCCCCGGAATGATGCCGGAGAAGTTGAGAAAGAGAACCGTGAAGAAGATCGTCGCGATCAACGGGAGGTACTTGCGACCGGATTCTTTACCGAGCACCTCTTCGGCAATCTGATCCTTGACGAAGACCAAACCGGTTTCGGCGATGTTCTGCAGACCACGCGGGACGATGCGAGGATTGCGGAATGCCAGCACCATGACGAGCACCAGCACGGCGGTCATCAACAGCCGGATCAGCATCAAACGGTCGAGTTCGAACGGCGTACCCTCGAACAGCACTGCTGGAGGGAAGAAGTCGGACAGCGATGGCGCGTGGAACTCGCCCGCCAAAGTGGTGACGCTCAGCGTTCTCTCCCGTGTTCGGGCCGCGGGTACGGTCATTCCCGCGGTTCGATCGGACATTGACGATCAATTGGGTCGACTCAGGTCGGCTCGAAAATTCGTCAGCAGCTGTGCGGCAATCCGCATGGGCGTCTGTACGTAGTGTCGGCGACATTCGTCGACATGCAGAACCGGAACCCCTCGGAGCCCGGTACGGCAGTAAGCATAGCTGCCACGCAGCGGGATCTTGGTGATCCCCCCTCGCTTGGTCGCTTGCTTACCAACACTTTACCAAGTTATCTACGACAGCGTGTAGGTGGGGGCGATTATTGCTGTACAGAGGGCAAATCGGACTCACCGGTCGGTACGTTTACATACGGGACCTTCTGCCGCAGAACACCATACGTCTCCGCGCCGAGCACGATGAGCAAGGAGCCGACCACGGTCAGGAACAGCGCCATCCGATCGTAGAAGTCGAACCGCTGCAGCACCGCGATCACGATCATCGCGACCAGCAGCTTGCCTACCCAACTCACCAGCATGACCAGGCCCGCGGTGCTCGGCGGCAGCTTCGCGCCGAACAGCACCACGGCCGCGGTGGTGAGAATGAAGCCGCCGCCGATGGCCGCGCCGATCAGTGCCCCCCAGAGTCCGGACAGGCCCGCGACGGCCGCGGCGATGGCCACCGAAACCACTACCAACACGGCCAAACCGATCACGCCGTAGCGCAGCGCCGCCTTCAGCGGTGCGTCGGGACCGGGCACGGGGTTAGTGAGACTCACGACTCGAACTTTACCTGGGCCTTGCTTTACGAATCCGTGGGCTCCTTGCGCCGCAGGCCCGGTATGGCGGTCACCACAAGCGCGAAAACCAGGCCGCCCGCCATCATCAACACCACAATCCGGCGGTCATGGATCAGCGAAGTGCCGACGGCTCCGAAGGCGAGCACGCCAACCCACAAATAGATCACCAGCACCACGCGACGGTGCGAATGCCCGATCTGCAACAACCGGTGATGCAGGTGCATTTTGTCCGGTGTCGAGAAACTCACACCCGCACGGACCCGGCGCACGATGGCCAACAGCAGATCCAATACCGGAATGAACATCACCGCACCGACGAGCAGCAGCGGTGAAAGCAGACCGACGATGTCGCGCGGCCCATAGCCCGCCAAATTGATTCGGCCCGAGGCGCCCGTCGACACCGCGGCCAACATGAGCCCGATCAACATCGAACCGGAATCGCCCATGAATATCCGGGCGGGGGAAAAATTGTGTGGCAGAAATCCCAAACAGGCGCCCGCGAGCGCGGCGGCCAGCAGGGCGGGCGGATAGGTGTCGACCGAACCGCCCTGGCTGTAAAGCAGGCCTACGGTGAATACGAAGACCGCGCCCGCGCAGATCAGGCCCAATCCGGCCGCGAGACCGTCGAGTCCGTCGACGAAATTCATCGCATTGACCAGGGTCACCGTGATGCCGACCGTGACCAGTCCGCCCTGCAGCGCGTCCAGCACCACCGTTGTGTCGTTGAACGGGTTGTAGATGACGTACCAGCTCAGGCCCATCACCGCCATCACACCGGCGGAGGTGACCTGACCGGCGAATTTGGTCAGCGCGTCCAGGCCCCAGCGGTCGTCGACGATGCCGACGAGCACGATGAGCGTGGCCGCGACCAACACCGCCGGAATATCCGGCGCGTAATCGAAACCCCTTCGCAACGCGGGCAATTGGTGCGCGAACAGCACGGCCGCGACCACCCCGACGTACATGCCGACCCCGCCCATTCGCGGAATCGGCTTGACGTGCACATCACGCTCGCGCGGCACCGCCACCGCGCCGAAGGCGATGGCGAGCACCCGAATTCCACCGGTGGCCAGGAACGTCACCGTGCCCGAGATGAGAAGCACGAGCAGCAGCTCGCGCAAAGGAACTACCGCACCCGAACCGATCATCCGTTTATCTGATCCGCCATACGATCACTGCGTCCCGAGATCACCGCGTCGCGACGCTGGTCAGCGCCTCCGGCGACATCCCGAGCACATCGGCGATATCGCCGACCGGTACCGCGCCGGCGCGCAGGATCCGCGGCTGATCCGCGGTGAGGTCGACGATGGTGGACGCGACCGCATGTTCGGCCGGGCCGCCGTCGAGATAGACGCCGACCAGATCGCCGAGCTGATCGCGCGCCTCGGCGGCGGTCTTGGCGGGCGGCTGCCCGGAGACATTGGCGCTCGAGACCGCCAGCGGGCCGACCTCGCGCAGCAGTTCCAGCGCGACCGGGTGCAGCGGCATCCGCAGCATGACCGTGCCACGAGTGTCACCGAGGTCCCAGGCCAGCGAAGGCGCCTGCTGCACAACAAGACTCAGTCCACCGGGCCAGAATGCCCGGATCAGCTCGCGGGCCTGCGGGCGCACCGAGAACACCAGACCGTCGATGGTGTGCCAGGAGCCGACCAGCACCGGTACCGGCATATCGCGACCACGCCGCTTGGCGGCGAGCAGATCGCTCACCGCGGTGGAATCGAACGCGTCGGCGGCCAGGCCGTACAGGGTATCGGTCGGCAGTACGACCAGCCGACCGGATTTCAGGGCGCTGGTGGCCGCGGTCAGTCCGGCGGCGCGCGAGTCGGGATCCGCGCAGTCGTAGACGGTACTCACGGCCACCATCCTGTCACGCGTGCCACTCGATGCCACCATCCCGGGGTGCCCTAACTCCCGCCACCCTCGAACCACCCCCTGGCGGGAGTTGAATGGTCGCTCCTCCCGGGCTTCAGAACCACCATTCGACTCCTCGTCGGCGACCTTCGGGGCGCCAGGGTGACCGAGGGCAGGGGTTAGGGGCGGGTGGCAGTGACGAAGCGGGGTTTACCTGCGAGGTCGGGGTGTTCGACGATGTGGGTGAAGTCACCCTGCTGGGCCAGCAGAGCGGCGAGAGCGGAGCCGTTGGTGTCGTCGTGTTCGATGCCGCAGGAACCACCGGGACGCAGCAGGCGGGTGATGGTGGGAATCATCCGGCGAATGACGTCCAGTCCGTCCGGACCGCCGAAGAGGGCCAGATGCGGATCGTGATCGGCGACCTCTGGATCGAGTTCGGCGCCTTCGGGGATGTAGGGCGGATTGGCGACGACGAGATCTACCTTGCCGTTCAGTTCGGTAAGCAGATTGGAGTCGGCGACATCGTCGGCGTACAGGGTGATCGGGGTGTCACCCTCGGCAATACGCAGATCGGCATTGCGACGTGCCCATTGCAGGGCCGCGGGATCGATTTCGATCGCGTGCACCTCCGCATCCGGGCGGGCCCGGGCAATGGCGAGTGCCAGCGCGCCGGAGCCAGTGCACAGATCGACGACGACCGGCGTGTGATCGTGCGGCAGCGCCTCCAATTGCGCCAATGCCCAGGCGAACAGTAATTCGGTCTCGGGACGCGGCACGAAGACGCCGGGTCCGACCGCGAGTTCGATCTCCCCGATTGCCGCGGTGCCGGTCAGGTGCTGCAGCGGAATTCGCTGCGCGCGCCGATCCACTAAGGCTCGATACTCCTCGATCAGCTCCGGCGCGACCAGTGGCGTCAGCGCTAACCGGGTCCGATCGACGCCGAGCAGATGGGCGGCCAAATATTCGGCGTCGGCTTGTGGACTGTGCACCCCCGCCGCCCGCAAAGTTTCGACCGCCTGGTTGATCGCGGGGCGCAACACCACACGCGTCATGGACTTGTCCGCCTCTCCGCGTCTTTGCCGGTCGTAGGTGCCTGCGGAATGGCGTCGTGGGCCGGCGGTTGTTTACCGGGTCGAATTCTGGGCGTACCCGGTGAGTTACCCATGTTCATACCAAATCAGTTGACCCGACCGGCATCGCGCCGAGCCGCGATTTACTCCGCGGCCATTCTGGCTTCGCGATCCGCCTTGCCCAGGGCATCCAGGAGTGCGTCCATATCACCGTCGAGCACGGTATCCAGGTTGTGCGCCTTGAAGCCGATACGGTGGTCGGTAATGCGGTTCTCCGGGAAGTTGTAGGTGCGGATGCGCTCGGAGCGGTCCACGGTGCGGATCTGGCTGGCCCGACCGGCCGCGGCTTCCTGATCGGCCTGATCCTCGGCGAGCGCCTGCAGTCGAGCCGCGAGCACCTGCATGGCGCGGGCCTTGTTCTGCAACTGGGAGCGCTCGTTCTGGCAGGTCACCACGATGCCCGAGGGCAGATGGGTGATGCGGACCGCGGAGTCGGTGGTGTTGACGCCCTGGCCGCCCTTGCCGGAGGAGCGGTAGACGTCGATGCGCAGATCCGATTCGTCGATCTGCACCTCTTCGACCTCGTCGGGCTCCGGATAGATCAGCACACCGGCCGCCGAGGTGTGGATTCGGCCCTGCGATTCGGTCACCGGAACTCGCTGGACGCGGTGCACGCCGCCCTCGAATTTGAAGCGGGACCAGACACCGTCGCGCGCAGCGTCGCGGCTCTTGATGGAGATGGTCGCGTCCTTGTAGCCGCCCAGGTCGGAGATGTTCACATCGAGAATCTCGACCTTCCAGCCATGCCGCTCGGCATAGCGGACGTACATGCGGGCCAAATCCGAGGCGAACAGCGCCGATTCCTCACCGCCCTCACCGGATTTCACCTCGAGCACCACATCGTCGCCGTCGTGCGGGTCACGCGGAGCGAGCAGATCCGCGAGGGTCTGCTCCAGCTCGACGACCTGTTGTTCCAGGTCCGGCACCTCCGCGGCGAAGGACGCGTCGTCGGCCGCGAGTTCCTGTGCGGCGGCGAGATCATCGCGGGCGGACTTCAGCTTGTTGTAGGTGGCCATGATCGGGGCCAGCTCGGCGAACCGCTTGCCGACCCGGCGCGCGGCGCCCGGATCGTTGTGCAGCGCCGGATCGGCGAGCTGCGTCTCCAGGCCCGCGTGCTCGGCCAGGATGTCATCGATCGCGGACGGTTGCGTCACGGTGCTTCCTCTCTTTTTCCGTACTGGCCACACAAAAGCGCCGACGCCCGGCCTGCAGTGCAGGACCGGGCGTCGGCGGGGAAGCTACTTTGCGTCGGCCGTCTTGCCGGCACGCTTGCCGTAGCGAGCCTCGAAGCGGGCCACGCGACCACCGGTGTCGAGGATCTTCTGCTTGCCGGTGTAGAACGGATGGCACTGCGAGCAGACCTCGACGGTGATGTGTCCCGACTCCTTGGTGCTGCGAGTCTGGAAGGTATTGCCGCAACCACAGACGACCGTGGTCTCGACATACGCCGGATGAATTCCTGCCTTCATGGGTGTCCTCTCGATATTGGCCGCCGGGTCGCCCGCGCAGATCGCGAGGACGTGAACCGGAGCCGACTTAGGCGGGAGGCCTGCTCAGCGGAGCAGACGCAACGACCGTTCAGTATGCCAGAACGGTGGTTACGCTCCCAAAACGCCCCAGCCCCCCGGTTTGTTCCCACCCCTAGGTAGTCCCCAAGCCTTATTGCCAATTGAACTACTGGCACGCGTTGATCGTGTTCTTACGGAACCCTTAATACAGGTAGTCCGCTACTCGTGGATACGAACACCAATGTTCATAGAGTTTTAGGCCTGATGCACATCGGCGTGCCGAGACAGAAGGGAGAACACTGTGAACAGCCGCGTTGCACTGGCGGTCTTCGTTTCGCTGATTCTCGCTGTCGCGGTCGGCTGGTTTACCACTCCGGATCGCCCGGACACCTACGCGTACACGAAACCCACTGCCGCACAGTATGATTCGGCCAACAACGCCGTGAGCGCCGCAAGCCCGGCGACCACGGCGATCATTCTCGCGTTCATGATCGTCGGCGCGGCAGGCATCGGACTCGCGTTCTTCAGCCCACCTACGCCGAAAGGGCACTCCCCCGCCGCCCCGCACCTCTTGCCGAACGTCATGCGCGTGAAGACCACCATTGCGGGCCGGCGGCAGGCAGTGGACTCCGGTTCCGGGCGTACCCGACGAGTTACCCATGTGCGCACGAAATCAGTCGTGACGTATGCGCAAAAAGTACGGGGACTCCGCCTGAGCGGAGCCCCCGTTCATTCACTCGTCGAGCGCACCCGGCGCGGTCTTGCTGACCTGCATCAGGAACTCGAGGTTGTTCTTGGACTTCTTCAGGCGGTCGATCAGCAGGTCGATCGCCTGGTGCGAGTCCAGGCCGGACAGTACGCGGCGCAGTTTGTGCAGCACCGCCGCCTCGTCGGGGCTGAGCAGTAGCTCGTCCTTACGAGTGCCGGAGGGGTTGACGTCGACTGCCGGGAACACGCGCCGTTCCGCGATCTTGCGGTCCAGCTTGAGCTCGGCGTTACCGGTGCCCTTGAACTCCTCGAAGATCACCGTGTCACCGGTGGAACCGGTCTCGACCATGGCGGTCGCGATGATGGTGAGCGAGCCGCCGTTCTCGATATTGCGCGCCGCGCCGAGGAAGCGCTTGGGCGGGTACAGCGCGGTCGAGTCGACACCACCGGAGAGGATGCGGCCCGAGGCCGGCGAGGAGTTGTTGTACGCGCGGCCCAATCGGGTGATCGAGTCGAGCAGCACCACAACGTCCTTGCCCATTTCCACCAGACGCTTGGCACGCTCGATGGCCAGTTCGGCGACCGAGGTGTGATCTGACGGCGGACGGTCGAAGGTCGAGGCGATGACCTCGCCCTTCACCGAACGCTGCATATCGGTGACCTCTTCCGGACGCTCGTCGACCAGCACAACCATGAGGTAGACCTCGGGGTTGTTGATGGCGATGGCGTTCGCGATGTCCTGCATGATCGTCGTCTTACCGGCCTTGGGCGGCGAGACGATCAGGGCGCGCTGGCCCTTACCGATCGGCATGATCAGGTCGATGACGCGGGTGGTCAGCTTGTTCGGCTGGGTTTCCAAGCGCAGACGCTGGTTCGGGTACAGCGGGGTGAGCTTGGCGAATTCGGGACGCCGCTTGGCCGCGTCGACCTCACCGCCGTTGACCGTGTCCAGGCGCACCAGCGGATCGAACTTCTGGCGCTGGTTGCTCTGCTCACCATCGCGCGGGGCGCGCACCGCACCGGTGATCGCGTCACCGCGGCGCAGGCCGTTCTTGCGGACCAGGTTCATCGAGACGTAGACGTCGTTCGGTCCGGCCAGGTAGCCGGAGGTGCGCACGAAGGCATAGTTGTCCAGCACGTCGAGGATGCCCGCGACCGGCTGCAGGACATCGTCCTCGCGGATCTCGAGCTCGCGGGCCTCACCGGTACCGGCGCCACCCTCGCGGTCGCGACCACGACGACGTTCCCGGAACCGACGTCCCCGCCGTCCGCGACCGCCCTCGTCCTCGTCACCGCCGCGGCTGGCATCGCTGCGGCCGCCGCCTTCGCCCCCGCGGCCGGCATTGCCGTTGCGCTCGCCCTGATTGCGCTCGCCCTGATTGCGCTCGCCTTGGTTGCGCTCGCGGCGGCGTTCGCCCTGCTCCTGATCCTGCTTGGGCTCCTCGCCACCTGCGGTCTCACCACCGGCGCGTGCCTGGTCGCGACCCCGACGCTGCCTGCCGCGACCGCGCTGACCGCCGTCGCGCCCGGAATCCTCGGCGCTCTCCGTCGGGGCGGCAGTCTCGGCCTGCGCCGGATCGGACTTCGAATCGGCCGATTTCTCGGCGGCCTTCGGCGCTGCGGAATCGGCGACGGCCCCCTTCGCGACAGCCTGTTTCGCCGGATCGTCCTTGGTCTGGGCGTCCTTGGTCTGGGCGTCCTTGGTCTGGGCGTCCTTGGTCTGGGCGTCCTTCGCGGCGGGAGCCTGCTTCGCCGGGGCGGAAGCGGCGGGCGCCACGTCGAGGGTGCCCTGCTCGGCCTTCGCCGACGCCGCCTTGGCGGCGTCCGCATCGGACTTCACCTCGCCACGCGCGGCCTTTTCCGCCTTCGCCGACTTTCCGGCTTGATTTTCCTTGATGGCGGCGATCAAATCGCCCTTGCGCATTCCAGAGGTGCCTCGGATACCGAGCTCCCCCGCGAGCGCGCGCAATTGCGGCAACAGCATTCCAGTCAGCCCCGATCGTGCGACGTCGGTTTGTTCGCTCATCTTCGAAATCTGTCCGGAGTCACTTTCGCGGTCCCCTGTCGGGTTGGAATCCACCCCGGGTGTCGCGAGCAGGTCCGTATCTGTCACGGAAATCCTTTCCTTCCCTCGATTGCCGTGTGCTGTTTCGAGGGTTTCGTCCCGCAGTCCGGGCGTTCTGCCGGACTCGGATGCGAGGGCCGAACACACAGCTCGGACCGGCGCTTTTGCCGTATCACCTGCCCCGCCGGACCGGCGGCTTCGCCACCAGTTCCCGAAAGGTGGGAGAGATCATTCCAGTTGCGCAGCTACGCAGCACCCCCATGGCCTGGAGGCTCGAGCCTGGAGCCTGCTGGAGCGATTGCCCTGATGAAGCACCGGCGTCTGATGCGCACGATGTACGGACGTGCTCAGGATAGCTGGCAACCCGGAACATCGGCAAGGCAGACGCGCCGTCAGTCGACCTGGACGCCTTGCGCGAGCCCCGGCTCGACCACACGGAGCCCGTCGATGGTCGCGAGTGCACGGAGTTCGGCGGGGAATTCGCTGGTACCCAAGGCCAGTACGGTCGGTCCCGCACCGGATACCGTGGCCGCGATACCGGCCGCGCGCAGCCGGGCGATCCATTCGGTGGTCAGCGGCAGCGCGGGCGCGCGCTGGGTCTGATGCAGCCGATCGGCCGTCGCGGGCAGCAGTAAGTCGGTGCGTTGGGTCAGGGCGACCACCGCGAGCGCGGCGCGGCTGACATTGAACGCGGCATCGCCATGCGCCACGACCTCGGGTAACAGGCCGCGAGTATGCGCGGTCGATGAGCGCTCTTCCGGAATCAGCACCACCGGGCGCAGCGTCGGATGCGGATCCAGACGCACCGCACGGTAGACCCGGCCGTGATCGGGCGCCGCGGCACCGTCGGTGGCGGTTTCGGTCCAGGACACCACAATTCCACCGAGCACACTGGCCGCGGCATTGTCCGGATGACCTTCGAATTCCGATGCGAGCTGGACCAATTGGTCACTGCCGATGGCCAATGCCGGATCCAATTTCGCGGCGAGACCGCAGCCCGCGGCGAGCCCGCCGACCACCGCCGAGGCCGACGAACCGAGGCCGCGCGAATGCGGAATCACGTTGCGGCACACCACATCGAGACCGTCGGCCCAGACGCCCGCCGCCTCCAGGCCACGCTCGATCGCGCGCACCACGAGATGCGAAGGGCCCCATGGCACATCGTCGGCGCCTTCACCCTCGACTCGGATGGCAAGACCGGAATCGGTAGTGCGCACCTCGATCTCGTCGTAGATGCCCAAAGCCATACCGAGCGAATCGAATCCGGGACCGAGATTGGCACTGGACGCGGGCACCCGCGCGGTCACTGACAGACCAGCGGGCAGCGTCCTTGTCATCAGTTGGCTTTCGCGCGAATTCAACTCAGGCCAGCTCGAGTTCGTGGGCGACCGCGATCGGGTCAACCTGAATCGCCTGCACCTGTGGCATTCCCGCGAGCGCGTTATCCGGATCCTTGAGACCGTTGCCGGTCACCGTGCACACCACGGTGAGCCCGGAATCCAGCCAACCCTCCTTGCGCGCGGCGAGCAGGCCGGCGATGCTGGCCGCCGACGCGGGCTCGACGAAAACACCCTCGGTCGCGGCGACCAGTCGGTACGCCTCCAGGATCTCCTCGTCGGTGGCGGCACGGAAGGCGCCACCG
Source organism: Nocardia sp. NPDC049737 (assembly GCF_040674755.1). Lineage (NCBI taxonomy): Bacteria > Bacillati > Actinomycetota > Actinomycetes > Mycobacteriales > Nocardiaceae > Nocardia > Nocardia sp. NPDC049737. Next base: position 19,989 of record NZ_JBFANH010000030.1, read on the forward strand.
GACTGCTCCTTGGCCTCCATCGCGCCGTTCCAGGACGCCGGCGCCCCGATCCGGATGGCGGTGGCGATGGTCTCCGGCTCCTTGACCGGGGCACCGTTGACCAGCGGCGCGGCACCCGCGGCCTGCACACCGAGCATGCGCGGCAGGCCGGTGGTGATGCCGTCGGCGTAGTACTCGCGGTAACCGCGCCAGTAGGCGGTGATATTGCCCGCGTTGCCCACGGGAAGGGCGTGCACGTCGGGTGCCTTGCCGAGCACATCGCAGATCTCGAACGAGGCGGTCTTCTGGCCCTCGATGCGGGCCGGATTCACCGAATTCACCAGACCCACGGTCGGGAATTCCGCGGTGACCTTGCGCGCCAGCTCGAGGCAGTCGTCGAAATTGCCGTCGACCTGAATGATCTTCGCGCCGAGCATGACGGCCTGGGCCAGCTTGCCCATGGCGATCTTGCCCTGCGGAATCAGTACCGCACAGCTCATCCCGGCCCGGGTCGCATAGGCGGCGGCCGATGCCGAGGTGTTGCCGGTGGACGCGCACAACACCGCCTTCTGCCCGCGGTACTTCGCATCGGTGATGGCCATCGTCATGCCGCGATCCTTGAAGGACCCGGTCGGATTCAGACCCTCGACCTTGAGATACACATCACATCCGGTCAGCTCGGACAGATGCGGCGCGGGCACCAGCGGGGTGCCGCCCTCGTACAAGGTGACCGGCTCCCAGTCGGCGGCGCCGGCCAGGCGATCGCGATAGGCGGCGATCAAGCCGGGCCACCGCGAGTGCACTCCTGCCTGTGGCGCAACGGCTGTACTCACCAACCCCGCCGGCTCCGCCGTATGCCGTCCCCTGGTCGTACTCATTCGTTGGTGCCTTCCAATCTCAGAACGCTGGTCACGGATGTGACGGATTCCATTTCCGCCAGGGCGGCGACGGTGTCCGCGAGCGCCGACTCCGAAGCGTGGTGGGTGACCACGACCAAGCGCGCACCCTCGCCGTGCCCTTCTTGGCGGACCGTGGAGATGCTCACCTCATGGTTGGCGAATTCGCCCGCCACCTTGGCCAGCACCCCGGGTCGATCCGCGACCTGCAGGTTCACGTGGTAACGCGTGGGCGTATCGCCCATCGGCGCGATCGGTAGCTCAGCATAAACCGACTCACCCGGAGCGCGGCCACCGAAGAACTTGTTGCGCGCCGCCATCACCAGATCACCGAGTACCGCGGAGGCGGTCGGGGCACCGCCCGCGCCCTGGCCGTAGAACATCAGTCGACCGGCGTTTTCCGCCTCGACGACCACCGCGTTGAACGCGCCGGTGACCGCGGCCAAAGGGTGCTTGCGTGGAATGAGGGCCGGGTAGACGCGCACCGAGACGCGCTCCTTACCCCCCTCCGCCGGGCCCGGTTCGCCCGGACCGGCAGCGACCCGCTCGCAGATGGCGAGCAGTTTGACCGTGCAGTCCACTGCGGAGGCGGTCTCCAGATCCTCGGCGGTGATCTTGGAAATACCCTCGCGATACACATCGGCCGCGGTCACGCGGGTGTGGAAGGCCAGCGAGGCCAGGATCGCGGCCTTGGCGGCGGCGTCGTAGCCCTCGACGTCGGCGGTCGGATCGGCCTCCGCGTAGCCGAGGCGGGTGGCCTCCTGGAGGGTGATGTCGTAGTCCGCGCCGGTCTCGTCCATCGCCGAGAGGATGAAGTTGGTGGTGCCGTTGACGATGCCGACGACCTTGTTCACCCGGTCACCGGACAGCGACTGGATCAGCGGACGCACCACCGGGATCGCGCCCGCGACGGCGGCCTCGAAATACAGGTCGGCGCGGTTGCGTTCGGCGGCGGCGGCGAGTTCGCCGGTGTAGTCGGCCAGCAGGGCCTTATTGGCGGTCACCACGGATTTGCCCGCGTTGAGCGCGGCCAGGATGAGGCGGCGAGCCGGATCGATGCCACCGATGACCTCGACCACCAGATCGACATCGTCGCGGGCGACCAGCGCATCCGCGTCGGTGGTCAGCAGTTCGGCCGGGATGCCGCGGTCGGCATCCGAGTTGCGCACGGCGACACCGCGCAGCACCACCGGCGCGCCGACACGCGCGCGCAGGTCATCGACGTGGTCGCGCAGAATGCGCACCACTTCGGTGCCGACATTGCCCATCCCGAGGACCGCGACTCCGATCGGACGGTCGGTTCCCCATACGCCGAACTTCGCAGCGTCGGGCTCACCCGTCGCCCGACCGCCGCCCTCGATGGAATCGCTACGCGATACTGAGTTCATTGCACCTCCAGGCTGAGCAGATCCGTCACCGTTTCCCGGCGCAGAATGAGTCGCGGCACGCCGCCGCGCACCGCGACAACCGCCGGACGAGTCAGCTGGTTGTACCGGCTGGACATCGAGTAGCAGTAGGCGCCGGTCGCGGCGACGGCGACCAGATCGCCGGGGCCGACATCGGCGGGCATCCAGGTATCGCGGATGACGATATCCCCACTCTCACAATGCTTTCCGACGACCCGAGCGACCACGGGCGCGGCGTCGGAGGAGCGCGAAACCAAGCGGCAGTCATAGTCGGCCTGGTACAGCGCGGGACGGATGTTGTCGCTCATGCCGCCGTCGACGCTGACATAACGCCTGCGCAGTCCGCCGTCGAGCGAGACATCCTTGATGGTGCCGACCTCATAGAGGGTGACGGTGCCCGGTCCCGCTATGGCGCGGCCGGGTTCGACGGCGATCTTCGGCTCGGGCAGTCCGGCGCGGCTCGCCTCGGTGGCGACCAGCTTGCGCAGGCTGGCCGCGAAGTCGTCCAGCGGCGGCGGATCGTCATTGGGCAGATACGAAATACCAAGTCCGCCACCGAGATCCAGCGTGGCGATCTGCGCGGTGCGCTCGATGCCGAACTTGTCGATGGCCTCGCGCAGCAGGCCGAGCATGCGACGTGCGGCGATCTCGAAACCGTCGATTTCGAAAATCTGCGAACCGATATGACTGTGCAGACCGACGAGTCGGAGATTATCGGCCTCGAAGACCCGAGCCAGCGCCTCCATCGCATCACCGCCAGCGATCGAGAAACCGAACTTCTGATCCTCGTGCGCGGTCGAAATGTATTCGTGGGTATGGGCTTCCACACCCACGGTGACGCGGACGAGCACATCCTGAACGACTCCGGCGCGGCCCGCGATGGCCTCGAGGCGCTCGATCTCGATCAGCGAATCGACCACCACATGACCGACGCCCGCCTCGACCGCAGCAGCCAACTCGGCGACCGATTTGTTGTTGCCGTGCAATGCGATTCGGTTCGCCGGGAACCCCGCGTGCAGTGCGACGGCAAGTTCGCCGCCGGAGCAGACATCGAGGGAAAGACCCTCGTCGCGGATCCAACGGGCGATCTCACCGCACAGGAATGCCTTGGAGGCATAGTGAACTCGGGCGTCCGGGCCGAAGGCGGCAACCATATCGCGGCAACGGGAACGGAAGTCGTCCTCGTCGACCACGAACAGTGGGGTGCTGAACTGCTCGGCCAGCTCGTGCACCGGCACACCGGCGAGGTGCACGACACCTTCCGCATCGCGAGAAGCGTTGCGCGGCCAGACATTCGCGGGCAGATCGATCATCTGCTCGGGACCGCTCGGGCGCTCCGCGAGGCTGGGTGCGTGCGGGATCTCTGCATGCCGAGGACCGGCAGGGTGAGCACTCACGACTCCACCTCGCTGACGCTCGGCTCCGCCGTGACCGCCCGAGGCGCTATGTCCATGGTTCGCTCGCTGCGCTCGCTCATTACATTCGCTCCGGTGCACTCACGCCGAGCAGCCCGAGGCCGTTGCTCAGCACCTGACGGGTGGCATTGGCCAGGGCCAGCCTGGCGGCATTGGTCGGCGTGACGGGTTCGTCGCCGAGGGGCAGTACCCGCAGGTTCTTATTGGTCTGGAACCGGTGGTAGGCACCGGCCAGCTCCTCCAGATACCGTGCGACGCGGTGCGGTTCGCGCAGGCTCGCGGCACTGGCGACGGCGCGCGGGTATTCGCCGATGGTGCGGATGAGTTCACCCTCTTCATCGGCAGTGAGCAGACCGAAATCCGGTGTCACCGTGTCGTATTCGAATTCGGCGGCATTGCGCGCGATGGACGCGGTCCTGGCATGTGCGTATTGCACATAGTAGACCGGGTTTTCATTGCTCTGGCTGGTCCACAGGTTCAGATCGATATCGATGCTCGAGTTCACCGAGCTGCGCACCAGCGAGTAACGGGAGGCATCGACACCGATCGCCTCGACCAGATCGTCGAGGGTCACCACGGTGCCCGCCCGCTTCGACATCCGTACGGCCACACCGTCCTTGACGAGATTCACCATCTGTCCGATGAGTACCTCGACGGTGGCCGGATCGTCACCGAAGGCGGCCGCGGCGGCCTTCAACCGGCCGATATAGCCGTGATGGTCCGCGCCGAGCATGTAGATGCACAGATCGAAGCCGCGCGAGCGCTTGTTCTGGAAATAGGCGATATCACCGGCGATATAGGCGGCATTGCCGTCGCTCTTGAGAACGACGCGGTCCTGATCGTCGCCGTATTCGGAGCTGGCAATCCACCAGGCCCCGTCCTTTTCGTAGAGGTCACCGGAATCCTTGAGTTTGGTGACCGCCGCTTCGACCGCACCGGATTCGAAGAGCGAACTCTCGTTGAAATACACATCGAAATCGGTGCCGAATTCGTGCAGCGATTCCCTGATATGGGCGAACATCAATTCGACGCCCGCGGCACGGAAAAGTTCGAGTTGCTCCTTTTCCGGCAGGGTCGGTGCCTCGGGGCGCGCGGCCACGATCTTGGCGGCGATCTCGCCGATGTATTCGCCCGCGTAGCCGTTTTCCGGGGTCGGCGCGCCGGTAGCGGCTGCGGCCAGAGATTTGGCGAAGCGGTCGATCTGCGCGCCGTGGTCGTTGAAGTAGTACTCGCGGGTCACGTCGGCGCCCTGCGCGGCCAGAATGCGGCCGAGCGCATCACCGACGGAGGCCCAGCGGGTACCGCCGAGATGTACCGGACCAGTCGGATTGGCCGACACGAACTCCAGATTGATCCGGGTGCCCTTCAGGGTGTCCGAGGTGCCGTAGGCCGCGCCTGCGGTCAATACCTGTTGCAGGATCGCGCCCTGTGCGGAGGCGGCGAGCCGGATATTGAGGAAACCGGGACCGGCGACCTCGGCGGTGTCGATGGCGTCCGTGGTGGCCAGCGCCTCGGCCAACCAGGTCGCCAACGCGCGCGGATTCGTTCCGGCCTTCTTACCTACCTGCATGGCCACATTCGTGGCATAGTCGCCATGTTCCGGATTACGGGGGCGCTCCACGTTGACCTCGTCGGGCAGGACCGTTGGGTCCAGTCCACGTTCGACAAGCACCTTCGCCGCGGTCGCGCGAAGGAGATCTGCAAGGTCAGCTGGAGTCACGAGTCTCTATCCTATGGTCTGGGCAGGTGTACGCCTCGAGTGGGCACCTCGGCGGAGCCCTCCGCAACCACCCAGCACCGTGGATCAATACGTGGAAAGAGCACAGCGAGCTATGCCGAGCAGCACGAGCGCCAAATCGGCCAAGGCCGTCCGGGCCGCAGGGAAGGTCGCACCGTCGCGGAAAAAAGGCGGCGGCAAGGTTCCGATGGGCAAGGGCCCGTTGAAAAAGCGCCAGATCCCCTGGTTGGTCATCGGAGCCGCCGTGGTGATCATCGCGTTGATCGGTGCGCTCGCGTTCAGCCTGGTGCCGAAGTATCGGGACAAGGCCGAACTCGAGAAATTCACGCCGAGTGCGCAGAAGAAGGATCCGTCGGATCAGATCGCCGGGGTGACCAAGAAGGACTACCCGGCGGGACTGCACGTCGCGGGTACGCAGCGCGTCGCGTACGACCAGACCCCGCCGTTCGGCGGTCCGCACGATCAGGTCTGGGCGAACTGCATGGGCGTGGTCTATAGCAAGCCGGTCCGAGTCGAGAACGCGGTGCACTCGCTCGAGCACGGTGCGGTCTGGATCGCCTACAACCCCGACAAGGTCGACGCGGCGGGCATCGACACGCTGAAGCAGAAGGTCGAAGGCAAGCCGTTCACGTTGATGTCGCCGTTCCCCGGACTGGCCTCGGCGATATCGCTGCAGTCCTGGGGACATCAGCTGAAGCTGGACAGCGCCGACGACAAGCGGGTCAACCAGTTCATCACCGCCTTGCGCGCGAACCAATACGCCTACCCCGAGGTGGGCGCGAGCTGCTCGAACCCCGCGTTCGACGCGAACAACCCGACGCCGTACGACCCGACGCCGCCCGGACCGGATGCGGTGCCGATGGACGGTAAGGGCCTGTCCCAGGACCAGACCGAACTCGGCGGTGCCGCGGGTGGTCTGCCCGGTATGCCGAGCATTCCGGGAGTACCGAATATCCCCGGCGTGCCCAACGGAATTCCGACCCAGCCGACGGAAGGTCAGTAATGCCCGTGGATACCGAAATCGAGCCGGACGTGGCCGACGATTCCACGGGTTTGGGTGCGCAGGCGCGGCGGCAGCGCACTCCGCTACTGGTGCTCGGTGCGATCGGCATCCTGCTGATCGGCTTCGCGGTCGGCGTACTGGCCCGGCTACCGCTGGACAGTAATAGCGAACCCGATCCCGGCGCGGTCGATATCGGATTCAGCCAGGACATGTCGGCACACCACGCGCAGGCCGTCGAAATGGCGGGTATCGCGCTCATCGCTTCTACCGACAACGATGTGCGCAGGCTGGCCTACGACATTCTGACCACCCAGCAGGAACAGATCGGCCGAATGCAGGGCTGGCTGCAGATGTGGGGTAAACCGAACCAGAATGTGGACGGCTATATGGGCTGGATGACCGAACAGTCAGGCCATTCGCATTCCGGCGCTACCGCCGACCACGCAATGTCCGGCCCATCGGCTTCCATGCCGGGCATGGCGACTACCGCGGAGGTAACCGCGCTGCGCCAGGCCACCGGTACCACGCTGGACACGATGTTCCTGCAACTGATGCTGCGCCACCATCAGGGCGGACTCTCGATGACCCAATACGCCGCCCAGCACGCCGAAACCACCGCGGTGCGCACACTCGCGTCCGCCATGGCGACCACCCAGCAGGGCGAAGCACAACTCATCACCACCATGCTGACCGCCCGCAACGCGAAACCACTGCCGCAGAACTGATCCATCGTGTCGGGCCGCGGAACCGAAACTCCCCGGTCCGACATATTTTTTGGCGGACGCCCCGCAATGCGATACGCTTGGCCCCGCCCGAACGGCCGCCTCCACCGGCACTGTTCGAAACCTATCCCGCCCTCGTAGCTCAGGGGATAGAGCGTCTGCCTCCGGAGCAGAAGGCCGCAGGTTCGAATCCTGCCGAGGGCACCGACATTCGACTGCGTTTCCGCAGGCCAGGATGGTTTTAAGCGTCGCAGGTTCGATTCCTCGAGGGCACCATTTCACCGTTCAGCTGCGATTTCGCCCATGCGCGCACGTCAAGCGGATATCCGGTATCCGCGACAACGGGATTCGGGAACACCAGGAACCAAGACCACGAATCGTAGTCACGGGGGTCGAGTTCCAGCGGTGTCACGGGGGTCGAGTTCCAGCGGTGCGGGCCAGCGTCGCCATGATATCGGCGATTCGCTCGCCGCCGCAGGTCGTTCCCGATCCCATGTTCGACACGCCCGCCGAGGGCCCGTAGAACATGGAACGCCGGCAGCGATCCCACGTTCACGGCGTTGCTGTTGTGTGCGAATGATCGCAGCACGGGCGGTGCGCTGCGCGGCGGCCAGAGTCAGCAGCCAGTGGTGTGCGTATTGTGCAGCGAAACGCCAGGCTCCCAACGGTATTCAAATGCGATAGATTTCATGCTGTATCGGTGTCACGGCGCCATTGCGCGACGGCCGCGACGGCTGAAACGACCGAGATTGCCCCGGCGAGAAGCGCCTGTGTTGTGAAGTTCGCTGTGCTGTAGGAAACTGCGCGGAGCCCGGGAACTGGGTACGCGCCGTTACCCGCGGCCGCGCGGATGATCAAGCCGATCTGGGTGCCAGGATCGCGCGGCGGCCCCGCACCGGCCATGGAGCGCAGCGCTGGCCCTTGCCCGTGGAGATAGATCAGGCAGACCAGGACGAATGCTGCGGTCGCGACCGATGCGGCGACCGCGAGATATCCCAGCGCGCGGTTGCGGCGGCGGAAGTTGATTGCGATGGCAGACACGGTCACGACGGCTGCGGCGCTAGCCAGCAGGCCCCACAATCCACTGACCGACACGATGGAAGGGGGCGTCGACGACCAGAGCCCCGCCATCGAGCTAGTTGCCGAAATCCGACCGAAAGCATTGGTGCGGGTCGTACCGTCTGGGCCGTTTGCCACCAGCCACGGATCGAACAAAAGCGCCAGTGTGGCCGTACTGCCTATCGCAGCGCACAAATAGCCCGCGTTGTCGCGGCCCGAAGCTACCGAGACGCGAATACCGCGGCGGATTCGCTTGCCTGCCGCTTCCCCCCGACCGGACACGCGACCAGGCAACCGGTCCGGTATCTTCCGCGCGCTCCACGGGGTCGTCTGCACCATGCCACGGACATTAGAGCGCCTGGACCGATTCACCGCGCGGCGACAGGTTGGTTAACAACACCTCTTCGTCGTCACACCAGGCATATGCCGCGAAGTGTGGGATTTCGATCTGGCCAGAGCAAATGCCCCAGTGAAGAGGTCGACCTCTTCGTCGGACATTGACGCTGTCGAGCAACGTCGAGTTCCTCAACTTCTACCCCTTCAACGACATCGAGACCATCTCCCCATGCCCGATGCTGCGCCTCGATCGCCCGTTGATCGTTGGCGAGTTTGCCCGACCAGCACACCTTGCCGGACTCATCCATCACGCACACGTGATGAGTGGCCTTGCCGACATCGATACCCACCCAAATCCGTTGGCGCAGCGCCACTCCCACACTCCCGTTCCCGCGACCGTAGCCCGTGGACAACCCGGCCATCAGGTCCCTAACCAGCGACGAACCGCATCAGATCTCAATCAGTGGCCGGAGCGTCCAGCACGGTGGGGCGGCCATTCCTTCGGAGCCACAACAGCTGCAAGCAAACATCAGCCACACCCCACCGCCCTGGGCATCCAGGGCACCAACCCCAGACACCTACAAACTTAGGACCACGATGACAACGATCGCGATCGTCGGCGCAGGCTCGGGACTCGGCATGGCCATCGGCCGCCGATTCGGACGCGAAGGATTCTCCGTCGCGTTGATCGCCCGCTCCCAGGACAAGCTCGACCGCCTCGCCGCCGAACTGGCCGACGACCGCATCCCGGCAGTTGGTTACGCGGCAGATGTCCAGAACCGGACCGCTCCCGCCACCTCCGTCGATCGGTGTTGGGCTGTCGCGATCGGTGTCCGGTCGGGTGGGGCGAGTTGCCGTAATCTCACACACAGATGGGGTGAGTGGGAGGACGGGACATGACATATCCGCCGGGTGGGCAACCGCCGTTCGGGGAGCAGCGGGGGCAGCCGCAGCAGCCGTATGGCTATCCGCAGCAGGGTGGGCCGGGGTATCCGCAGCAAGGGGGTTATCCGCCGGGTGGTCAGGGGTATGGACCGCAGCACGGGGGTTATCCGCAGCCGGGTGGTCAAGGGTATGGACCGCAGCAGGGGTATCCGCCGCCTGGTGGTTATCAACAGCCGGGGTATCCGCCGCCGAAGAAGCGCAGGACCGGGCTGATCATCGGCCTGTTGGTGCTGGTACTCGTCATTGCGGGTGCGGTCGCCGCGGGCGTGGTGCTGACCGTGCAGGGTAAGACGCCGCTGGCTTCGGACGATAAGAAGATCCAGGTGGCCATCCACGACTTTTACGACACGCTCGAGTCGCACGGTTTCGCCGCCGCGGCGGACAAGGCATGCGCGGCCGACCGTGCCGAATTCGATACGCTGACCGATGAGCAGAAGAAGGAATTCGATACTGCCAAAATCGAGGTCAACATCGACAAGATCGATGACATCGTCGTCACCGGTGACCGTGCGACGGCCCGGATCACCGGCAAACTCACGCTGACCGTCCCGGGAGAGACCCCGGATACCGATACGGGCACCACCGAGCACCTGCGCAAGGAAGACGGAAAGTGGAAGGTCTGCTCGGCGGAGTCGGGTAAGAACTGACGTAACCTCGTCGGATGAGCTGCTGCGGACCGTCGCGTCGGACCTTCCTCAGCGCCATCGGGTTGGCCGCGCTCGCGAGTCTCGCGGATCCGGGTTCGGTTCGCGCCCAAGCGGATCCGCTCTTCGCGACCGATCTGGAGGTCGTCACGGTCACCGATCGTTCAGTGATTCTCACCTGGACGACGGTGACCCCGGATCCGAGCGGTCGATTGCTGCCGGTCGACACGGACGCCGAAGTGCGGCTCGGTCCGGCCGATTCAGCGCTGGCCATTGTCCATGCCGATGACGAGCGCACCCCGTTCCACTATGCGGAGATCGATGGTCTCGAACCGGGCTGTGCCTACCGATTCGAGGCATGGTCGAACGGTGCCCGAGCCGTGCCCGCACTATCACTGACCACCCGATCCCCCGGAAGTCCGGAATCCACCGGCGAATTCACCACCCTGACACCGCCGCCCGGCCGCCCGCTGCGCACCCTCGCCCTCGCCAATGACGTGCACTACGGCGAAGAGGTCAGCGGCCTCGTCGTCGCCGACATGCCGCCGGGTTTCCGGCAGGAGCCGGGTCTGCCGTCCTATCCGGAGGTGATGCTGGCGGCCCTGCTCGATGATCTGCGCCGCCCCGACCGCGAGGCCGACATCCTGCTCATCGCGGGTGATCTGACCGCCGAGGCGAAGCCGGAGCAGACGCGCTCGGTTCGCAGACGCCTGGACTCCTGGGGCGCGCAGGGCAGCGACTACCTCGCTGTGCGCGGCAACCACGACCGTCCGCATGTCGGCTCGGAATACCAGGGCTGCATTCCGGCACCCGCGGATCATTACGATTGCTGGGCCGAGGAATTCGATCCGCGCCAGCAGTTGATCGAGCACGAGTTGGGCGGCCTGCGGCTGCTCGGCCTGGATACCAGTGAACTCGATGGTTCGGGCGGCAGCATCGAACGCCCGCAATTCGACCGGCTCGGTGAACTGCTTCGCGAAGATCCGGATCGTCCGACGCTGGTCTTCGGACATCACCCGGTGACGGTCGAAGCCGGACTGACCAATACAGCTGGACCAGGTTTCGTCCTCAATCGCCCCGACAGCATCGAACTCCAGACGCTCTACGAGCGCGCACCCGGGGTATTCCTGCAGCACAGCGGCCATACCCACCGCAACCGCCGCACACGTCCCGACACCGGTGCCGCGGTGGAATTCCTGGAAGTTGCGGCGGTCAAGGAGTATCCGGGCGGCTACAGCCTGCTGCGCCTATACGAGGGCGGGTACATGATCAACTTCTACAAGACCCGCACCGCGGCCGCGCGTCGCTGGAGTGCGACCACCCGAGGCGAATACTTCGGCCTGCTGCCGGATTACACGCTCGGCACCTGCACCGACCGCAATCACGTTGTGCTGCGGGACTTCTCGGGCCTGTCCTGACCGGCCCGCCGTCGCAGCCGTACCGATACCATCGCCGCAGTTCGGACGCGGTATCTTGCTTAGGTAAGCCTCATCATATGAAGTGGAACCTTGCACGTCGGAAGGACTCGAACATGTCGATCAGATGGAAAGCGATTTCCGCAGCGCTGGCCGTCGCTGTCGCGGCGCTCGGCGTGACCGCCTGTTCGAATTCCTCGGACGACAAGAACGAGATCACCGTCTACAACGCCCAGCACGAATCCCTGACCAAGGAATGGGTGGACGCGTTCACCAAAGAGACCGGCATCAAGGTCACCCTGCGCCAGGGCGGTGACACCGCTCTGGGCAATCAGCTGGTCGCCGAGGGCGCGGCCTCCCCCGCGGATGTCTTCCTCACCGAGAACTCCCCCGCCATGGCGCTTGTCGAGAACGCCGGACTCTTCGCCGATGTCGATAAGGCGACGCTGGACCAGGTACCCGCGCAATTCCGTCCCTCCACCGGCAAGTGGACCGGAATCGCCGCCCGCTCAACGGTTTTCGTCTATAACAAGGACAAGATCGCGGCCGATCAGCTGCCCGCATCACTGCTCGATCTGGCGCAGCCGCAGTGGAAGGGACGCTGGGGCGCGGGCGTTTCCGGGGCGGACTTCCAGGCCATCGTGGCGGCCCTGCTGACGCTCGAGGGCGAGGACGCCACGAAGGCGTGGCTCAAGGGCATGAAGGACAACGCCACCGCATTCCCGAACAATGTCGCCACCATGAAGGCGGTCGACTCCGGTCAGCCCGACGGCGGGGTGATCTACCACTACTACTGGTACCGCGATCAGGCCAATACCAAGGACAGCAGCAGCCACACCGGGCTGCACTACTTCAAGAAGCAGGATCCGGGCGCTTTCGTCTCGGTGTCCGGTGGCGGTGTGCTGAAGTCGAGCAAGAAGCAGGAGTCGGCGCAGAAGTTCCTGGCGTTCATCACCTCCAAGGCCGGGCAGGAGATCCTGCGCGACGGCACCTCGTTGGAGTACCCGGTCGCCAGTGATGTCGCGGCCAATCCGGCGCTGCCGTCGCTGGCCTCACTGCAGGCGCCGGCCGTCGACCCGAGCAAGCTCGATGCCAAGAAGGTGACGGCGCTGATGACCGAGGCGGGTCTGCTCTAGTCATGGCCCTCCGGACCGCTGTCGCCGCACCCCGGGTTGGAAGACCCGGGCTACTCGTCACGACCGTCGCGCTGCTATTGGTGGCTGCGACGTTCGTGCCGCTCGGCTACATCGTGTCCACTGTCTTCTCCACCGGCCTGCACGAGGCTGCCGAACTGGTGTTCCGGCCGAGAGTCGGTGACCTGCTGCGCAACACGGTCGGCCTGGTGATCGTCACCGTCCCGATCTGCGTGGTGCTCGGGGTCGGACTGGCCTGGGTGGTGGAGCGTACGAATGTGCCGGGCGCGGCGTGGTGGGGGCCGGTATTCGCGGCGCCACTCGCGGTGCCGGCGTTCGTGAACAGCTACGGCTGGGTCAGCGTTTTCCCGACCATGCACGGGCTGTGGGCGGGAGTGGTGATCTCCACAATGTCGTATTTCCCGCTGGTGTATCTGCCGGCGTCGGCCACACTGCGCCGCCTCGATCCGGCAGTGGAGGAATCGGCGCGGGCGCTGGGTTCCGGTCCGGTCGCGGTATTCACCCGAATCGTCTTGCCGCAGTTGCGATTGGCGATTCTCGGCGGCGGACTGCTCATTTCGCTGCATCTGCTCGCCGAATACGGCGCGTTCGTGATGATCCGGTTCGATACGTTCACGACCGCGATCTTCGAGCAGTACCAATCCAGCTTCGCCGGTCCGGCGGGCAGCATGTTGGCCGGTGTGCTGGTGCTGTGCTGTCTGGTGTTACTCGCGGCCGAGGCGGGGGCGCGCGGTAAGGGGCGTTACGCCAGGATCGGCAGCGGTGCACCTCGGGCCGCTGCCCGGGTTGCGTTGGGGCCCAGCACGGTTCCGGTTCTGCTCGCATTGACCGCGGTGGTCGTGGGCTCGATCGGAGTGCCGCTGTGGACCATCGTGCGCTGGCTGCGCATCGGCGGTGCGCAGGTCTGGGATTTCACCGAAATCGGTACGGCCCTCGGGCAGACCATCGCGCTTGCGGCGATGGCCGCACTGCTCACCACGCTGTGCGCGTTCCCGGTGGCTTGGATCGCGGTGCGCTCGACCTCGGCATTCGCCCGAATGGTGGAGGGCGCCAACTACATTACGAGTTCCCTGCCCGGCATTGTGATCGCGCTGGCCATGGTGACGGTCACGATTCGGTGGGCGCCACCGCTGTATCAGACGGTGACCATGGTCGTGGCCGCATATGTGTTGATGTTTCTGCCGCGGGCGCTGGTCAGCGTGCGGGCCGGGCTGGCGCAGGTGCCGGTCGGACTGGAGGAGGTATCGCGCTCGCTCGGTCAGTCGGGGCCGGTCACCTTTCTGCGCGTCACGCTGCGGTTGACCGCCCCCGCCGCGGCCTCCGCCGGTGCACTGGTATTCGTTGCGGTCGCGACCGAATTGACCGCGACATTGCTGTTGGCGCCCAGCGGAACTCGCACACTGGCAATGCGATTCTGGTCGCTGTCGGGCGAACTGGACTATGCGGCGGCGGCACCCTATGCACTCATCATGATCGTCGCGGCGGTGCCGGTGACGTATCTGCTGTTCACCCAATCCAGGAAGGCGGCCGGGTTATGAGTCGGCTTGTCGTGGCGGATGTTTCGAAGACGTTCGGCTACCACCGGGTACTCGGCGGGATCAATCTCGAAGTGCCGAACGGCAGTTCGACCGCAGTGGTCGGCTCATCCGGATGCGGAAAGACCACACTATTGCGGGTGATCGCCGGCTTCGAGGCTCCGGACACGGGTTCGGTCGCCATCGGCACGGAAACCGTGACCCGCGACCGGTTTTCGGTGCCGCCGCAGCGGCGCAATGTCGGTTACGTCGCACAGGACGGTGCGCTGTTCCCACATTTGACCGTCGGCCAGAACATCGCCTACGGCCTGCGCAGCGGATTCTGCGGGCTACGACGCGGTCGGAATCGGGTGAACGAACTGCTGGAGATGGTCTCGCTCGATCCGTCCTACGCCGACCGCCGCCCCCATCAGCTCTCCGGCGGCCAGCAGCAGCGCGTCGCGCTCGCACGCGCGCTCGCCCGCAAACCCAATGTGATGCTGCTGGACGAGCCGTTCAGCGCACTCGATGCCGGGTTGCGGGCCACCACCAGGCAGGCCGTTGCCGAGACGCTGCGTGCGGCGGGCATGACGAGCATCTTGGTCACCCACGACCAGGAGGAGGCGCTCTGCTTCGCCGAACAGGTCGCGGTCATGCGCGAGGGGGTATTCACCCAGGTCGGCGCGCCGGAAGAGGTCTACGCCGCGCCCACTGATCTGTTCACCGCCAAATTCCTCGGTGATTGTGTGCTACTCGATGCGGTGGTCGACGGCAATGTGGCCAAATGTGCGCTCGGCCGGGTACCGGTGCAGAAGTCCGCGCCGACCGGGTCGGCGACCATTATGTTCCGTCCGGAACAGCTTGTGGCGCAGGTGGTTTCGGGCAACGAACCGAGTAGCGGAATGGTGCGGGATGTCGAGTTCCGCGGGGCCGATGTGATGCTGACGATCGCGCTGGACGGCGATATCGATCCGGTGCGGGTGCGCCGTGCCAGCGTTGCGGCGCCGACCGCGGGCGAGCGTGTCCGCCTTGAAGTGCTCGGAAACGCCGTGGCCTTCGAAGCGGCCTGAACCACGGACACCCGGCCCGGCGGTGGCGTGTCACCGGGCCGGGCACCCATGGCTGGCCATTCGAGCGACCTGCGAGCAGTCGCCGGCGAAGGCACCCTCATTTGGAGCGAGCGGCGGGAATTGAACCCGCGTAAACGGCTTTGCAGACCGTTGCCTCAACCACTCAGCCACGCCCGCCTCGCCATGAATATTGCCGGGGCCGCATCGAAATGCCCACGGTTGCACTCAGTGTGATCCGAACCGATGATGCCCGAATCTCGACCACCCGTCCGGATGCGACCACTGCCGCGCTCACCGGCCGGGAGAAGATCCGCAGCGGCGGCCGAACGTGGAATGATCAAGACCATGTCGCGGCCACGTCCACTTCCGATTGATCCGATCGAGGAGGCCCATCGTCAATGGGTCGGCCACGGCTGGGGCGATTTCGCCGACGGAATGGCGACGGTGACCTCGCTGGTTCGCGCCCAGCAAATCATGATGGCTCGGGTGGACGAGGCTTTGAAACCGACCGGTCTGACGTTCTCTCGATATGAACTTCTCATGCTGCTTGCTTTCAGTAAGACGGGTGCACTGCCCATGGCGAAGGCCAGTGCGCGGCTCCAGGTGCACCCGACCAGCGTGACGAATACCGTCGATCGACTCGAGGCCGCCGAGCTGGTCGAGCGGGTTCCGCACCCCAGCGATCGGCGGGCTACCCTGATCGAAATCACCCCTGCCGGAAGGGAATTGGTTGCTGAGGCAACCGAGGAACTCAACGCGAAAGTCTTCGCGATTCCCGGTCTTCCGCCGGATCGGCTGCATACTCTGCTGCAGTTGCTCGCGGAATTTCGCCATGCCGCAGGCGACTTCGCCACCGGCGAAGAACCGGCCCGATGGTCGGCACACGAGCAGTAACCAAACACCCGAACCGGTCGGTCTTTACACGGCCCGCACCACCGCGCGGTAACGGTCTGGCATCCAACTAGCGAATTCTCCGCCCCGTTGTCTTGGCAGCGGAGGCGAAAGGGTCCACCATGGATTCCATGGTGCTGGTCTTGGGGGTATCGGCGGGCGCTGGTGGCGCCCGCGCGATGCTGACGCATTCCGATCAGCCGCATCTCCCCCCGATTGATCGATGCCAGATACCGCGTCGGGCGGGTGGTGGGGTCGAGGAACCGGTCTTCGAGGCGATCTGCCAGATGCGCGCGGCCGCCGACCGGCGCGACGAGCTGATCACCGGAACCGCCGTGACCTGCCGCTGCCCGCTGCACGCCGACGCCATCCGCACAACCGCGGGCCGCACCCCGCTCGCCATCGTCGACGAACCGCTGGCTCAGCTGCGCTACCTGCGCTTCACCGGCCGTCTGCCCACCACCGGCTCGGTCATCCTCTACGACCTCGGCAGCTCGGGCCTGACCATCACCCACGCCGACTGCCGCACCGACACCATCCTGTCCAGCAAACGCAGCACCGTCCTCGGCGGCGACGGCTACGACGCACTGCTGCGCTGGCAATTGACCCGCGGCGGCGTACTCACCGACAAACTGACCAGCCGCAGGCACCGCGAAGAACTCAGCAGCGCCCGGGTAATCACCGCCATGGACGCCAACTCCGGCGGGCGTGCCGTGGTCACCCGCAGCGACCTCGCCGAACTGTGCGCCGCGGGCATCCACCACTCCGCCTCGTTCGTCCGTCAACTCATCGAGGAAACCGGCGTCCAACCGGAGGCCCTGGTCCTGCTCGGCGGCTGCACCCGCAATCCCGATATCCGCGAAGAATTGTCCGAAATGATCGAACTCCCGGTCATCTACGACGAGGAGCCCGAATACGTTTCGGCCCGCGGAGCGGTATTGCTCGCCGCGGAACGTCCCACCGGCGATGTACGCATGGCGCGATTACGCAGCGGAGACCTCACCGCTTCATTGGTGCCGACCACCACCGGTCGCCGCAAACTCATTGCCGCCGTTGCGGTTACGCTCGCATTGGGTGCGACCATCGCAGGACTGCTCGCCATAGACCACAGTGCCGCTCAACCACCCGGTGGTGTCAACGCGCCGACCCCCATCGAAGTCGCGGGAATCCCGGCGACGTCCTTCAACTGAACCTGGTTGCGAGCGCGCTGGAGAACCGCCTCTGTCGCAATCGTTCCGGTGACGTGGCTGCCGCTGATCGAATACACCTGTGCCCGCCCGAGGTTCACTCGGCCGGGCACAGTGCTGTAGGTCAGCGCTGGCAGCGCTAGCTGTTGGTGAACTTCGCCGGACGCTTCTCGACGAAGGCGCTCATACCTTCCTTCTGATCGTCGATTGCGAAGAGCGAGTGGAAGACTCGGCGTTCGAAGCGCAGGCCCTCGGCGAGGGTGGTTTCGAAGGAGCGGTCCACGGCTTCCTTGGCGATCATGGTGACCGGCAGCGACATCGAGGCGATGGTCTCGGCGACCTCGAGTGCGGTGTCGAGCAGTTCGGCGGCGGGCACGATGCGGGACACGAGACCGGCGCGCTCGGCCTCCTCGGCATCCATATTGCGGCCGGTGAGCACCAGATCCATGGCCTTGGCCTTGCCGACGGCGCGGGTCAGGCGCTGCGAGCCGCCGATGCCCGGAATGACGCCGAGCTTGATCTCCGGCTGACCGAATTTCGCGTTATCGGCGGCGAGCAGGATGTCGCAGATCATCGCCAGCTCACAACCACCCCCCAGGGCGTAACCGGCGACGGCGGCAATGGTGGGCTTGCGGAACTGCGCCAGCCGGTCCCAGCGGGCGAAGTAGTCGTTCATGAACATGTCCATGTACGACTTGGGCTGCATCTCCTTGATATCGGCGCCGGCCGCGAAGGCCCGCTCCGAACCGGTGATGACAATGGCGCCGATCGCGTCATCGTGCTCGAGTTCGCCGAGCGCGGCAATGACATCGTCGAGGACCTGCGCGTTCAGTGCGTTCAGCGCCTTCGGACGGTTCAGCGTGATCCATCCGACCCGGCCCTTGCGCTCCAGCAGAATCGTCTCGAAGTCGGGCCCTCCCGTAGCCCGACCACCACCCCCCACGGAATCGCTGCGCGATGCATCCATCCTTAGGCACCTTCTCGATCGGAACGGTTACGGATATCGGTGACGATAGCGGAGAAGTCCTTCCCCGCCTGCGACTGGTTGAACCGGGTGTAGATCTCGGCGGCGAGCAGGCCGAGTTTGCCGTCGACGTCGTTATCGCGCAGGGCGTTCGCGGCCAGGCCGAGGTCCTTGGTCATCAATGCCGTGGCGAAACCGGGCTGGTAGTCGTTGTTGGCCGGACTGGTCGGGACCGGACCGGGGACCGGACAGTAGCTGGTCAGCGCCCAACTCTGGCCGGATGCGGTGGACACCACATCGAAGAACGATTGGTGGCTCAAACCCAGTTTCTCGCCGAGCACCAGCGCCTCGGACAGGCCGATCATCGAAAGGCCGAGCAGCATGTTGTTGCAGATCTTCGCGGCTTGACCGACGCCGGAGCCGCCGCAGTGCACAACCTTGCCGCCCATTACCTGGAGCACGTCGAGCGCATCGGCGAAGTCGGCCTCGGTGCCGCCGACCATGAAGGTCAGCGTGCCCGCGGCGGCACCCGCGACACCACCGGAGACCGGAGCGTCCAATGCTCGATGGCCCGCGTCGACGGCACGAACCGCGGCCGCCTTGGCGTCGGCGACATCGATGGTGGAGCAGTCGATGAACAGGGTGCCCGGATTCGCGGCGGGAAGCAGGTCGGCGTAGACGTCGAGGACGAGCTTGCCATTGGGCAGCATGGTGATCACGACATCGCGATTCGCTGCGGCCGCAGCAGCCGAATCCACAACGGTGGCACCGTCTTTGCGTGCCTGCTCCTGTGCGGCGGGGACCGGATCGAAGGCGAGCACGTCATATCCGGCCGCGACCAGATTCGCGGCCATCGGCCCGCCCATATGGCCGAGGCCGAGGAAACCGATCTTCTTCGTCACTTGCCTACCTCCAAACCCAGTTCCTTATCGCCCAATTCGACGAAGTACGCCTCGACCTGTTCGGCGGTGACATCGGCGAGCGTCGCCGGTGACCATCGCGGGTTACGGTCCTTATCGATCACCTGCGCACGGATGCCTTCGACCAGATCGTGCGAGGCCAACGCGGCGATGGACACCCGGTACTCCTCGTCCAGCACCGCCTCTAGGCTCTTCGCGGCACGGGCGGCGCGCAGCGAACGCAACGTCACCTTCAGTGCTACAGGTGATTTCGCGAGCAGTTCGGTCGCGGCCTTGGCGGCCTCCGGCGAGCCGTGCGTCCGCAGTCGATCGACGACCTCCTCGACGGTGTCGGCGCTGTAGCAGGCATCGATCCAGTCCTGCTGGGCCGCCAGGTCGGATTCCGGTGCGTCCGTCGCGAATTTGGCGATGGCGATCTCGGCGGTCTCGGTCCGCAGCGTTTCCAGCAGTGCCGGAATATGTTCCGAGGCCACGTAGTAATCGGCGAAACCCGCGGCGATGGCGTCACCGGCGCTCATCCGCGCGGTGGTCAGTGCGACGTGCGTGCCGATTTCACCCGGCGTGCGGGCGAGCAGGTAGGTGCCACCGACATCCGGAATGAAGCCGATGCCGACCTCCGGCATACCGATCTTGGAGCGCTCGGTGACGATCCGGTGGCTGCCGTGGCCGGAAAGACCGACGCCGCCGCCCATCACGATGCCGTCCATGACCACCACATACGGCTTCGGGTAGCGGCCGATCAGGGCGTTGAGGATGTACTCGTCGCGCCAGAAGAGGCCGGTGGCCGAATCCGCGTTGGCGGCACCGGCAGAGTGCTCATCCAATGCGGCTGCGTCACGGTGGATGGCGACAATATCGCCGCCCGCGCAGAGCCCGCGCTCCCCCGCGCCGGTGACGACGACGGTGCGCACCTCGTCGTCATCGGCCCACACCTGCAGGGCGGCGGAAATGGCGAGGGCCATCGGATGATTCAGGGCATTGATGGCCTTGGGCCGGTTCAGCGTGATCAGACCGAGTCCGTCGCGCTTATCGATGAGAACTTCGGATTCGGTCATGCTGCTCCTACCACCGAGCGGGCGACGACCACCCGCATGATTTCGTTGGTGCCCTCCAGGATCTGGTGCACCCGCAGGTCGCGGACGATCTTTTCCACGCCGTATTCGGCCAGGTATCCGTACCCGCCATGCATCTGCAGCGCCGTATTCGCGACCTCGAATCCGGCGTCGGTCGTGAAGCGCTTTGCCATGGCGCACAATTCGACCTTGTCATCGGCATCCGCATCCAGTGCCGCCGCAGCCCGCCACAGCAGGGTCCGCGCCGCCTCCAGTGCGGTACGCATATCCGCGAGCTGAAATTGCAATGCCGGGTTGTCCAGCAGTCGGGTGTTGAATGCCTTGCGCTGGGCCAGGTACGCGACGGATTTTTCGAGCGCCGCCTGGCCGCCGCCCAGTGAGCAGGCGGCGATATTGAGTCGACCGCCGTTGAGTCCGTTCATGGCAATGCGGAAGCCGTTGCCCTCGACGCCGAGCATATTGGCGGCGGGAACCCTGGCGTTGTCGAGAATCACCTGACGAGTGGGCTGGGCATTCCAACCCATCTTCTTCTCGTTGGCGCCGAAGGAAATTCCCGGGGTATCGGCCGGAACGATGAACGCCGAAATCCCACGAGCACCCGCATCGCCGGTGCGCGCCATGATGACGTACACATCGGTGCTACCCGCACCCGAGATGAATTGCTTCACACCGGTGAGCAAGTAGTCGTCACCGTCGCGAACGGCCTTGGTGCTCAAGGCCGCAGCATCCGATCCGACACCCGGTTCGGTGAGCGCGTAGCTGCCGAGCCATTCCATCGAGGTCAGCCGGGGCAGCCAGCGGTTGCGCTGCTCGGCATTGCCGTAGTTGTCGATCATCCACGAAACCATGTTGTGGATGGAGATATACGCCGCGATGGCCGGGCACCCGGTGGCCAGTTGTTCGAAGATGCGCACGGCATCGAGCCTGCGCAGTCCGGAGCCCCCGACATCCTCGCCTATATAGATGCCACCCATGCCGAGCGAACCCGCCTTGCGCAGCACATCCACTGGAAAGTGCTTCTGCTCATCCCATTCCAGGGCGTTCGGGGCGAGGTATTCGTCGGCGAAGTCGCGCGCCATTTCGGTAATGGCGCGCTCGTCGTCATTCAGTGCGAACACGATCGTCGACCTCCCGTCCGTGGGCTGTTCAGTCCATCGTCGGAATGACGAAGTGGTTGCTGTCCTTCAGCCCGGATGGCCAGCGCTGGGTAACGGTCTTGGTCTTGGTGTAGAAGCGAATCGAATCCGGACCGTGCTGGTTCAGATCGCCGAATCCGGAGCGCTTCCAACCGCCGAAGGTGTGGTAGGCGATCGGCACCGGAATCGGCACATTGATGCCGACCATGCCGACCTGTACGCGGGCGGCGAAATCCCGTGCGGTATCGCCGTCGCGGGTGAAGATCGCGACACCGTTGCCGTACTCGTGCTCGTTGGGCAGGGCCAGCGCTTCGTCGTAATCCTTGGCCCGCACGATCGCAAGCACCGGGCCGAAGATCTCTTCCTTGTAGATCCGCATTTCCGGCGTGACATTGTCGAAAAGCGTTGCACCGGTGAAGTACCCGCCTTCGCCGCCATCGACCGCGAGCCCACGGCCGTCGATAACCAGCTCGGCCCCCTCATCGACGCCGATCTGGACGTAATTCTCGACCCGACCGAGTGCGTCCTTGGTCACCAGCGGGCCGAAATCGGCACCGGCATCGTCGGAGCGTCCG
This sequence comes from Nocardia sp. NPDC049737, assembly GCF_040674755.1. Taxonomy (NCBI): domain Bacteria; kingdom Bacillati; phylum Actinomycetota; class Actinomycetes; order Mycobacteriales; family Nocardiaceae; genus Nocardia; species Nocardia sp. NPDC049737. The sequence goes on from NZ_JBFANH010000030.1 coordinate 42,031, forward strand.
ACATTCAGCTTGGCAATCCGCTCGATCAGCTTCTCGCGCAGGCGATCCGCGGTTTCCTGACCGACCGGCACGGCGACCGAGATGGCCATACAGCGTTCACCCGCCGAGCCGTAGCCCGCGCCGATGAGCTGGTCGGCGACATCGTCGAGGTCGGCGTCCGGCATCACGATCGCGTGGTTCTTGGCGCCGCCGAAGCACTGTGCACGTTTGCCATTCGCGGTCGCGGTCTCGTAGATGTACTGCGCGATAGGGGTGGAACCGACGAAACCGACAGCCTTGACGGTCGGCGAATGCAGGATCGCGTCGACCGCTTCCTTATCACCATTGACCACATTGAATACGCCCGCGGGCAGACCCGCCTCCAGGAACAACTCCGCCAGGCGCAGCGGCACCGAAGGATCGCGTTCGGATGGCTTGAGTACGAAGGCATTTCCGCACGCCAGCGCCGGTCCGGCCTTCCACAGCGGGATCATGGCCGGGAAGTTGAAGGGGGTAATGCCTGCGACCACACCGAGCGGCTGACGCATGGAGTAGACGTCGATGCCGGTGCCCGCACTCTCGGTGTACTCGCCCTTGAGCAGATGGGGAATGCCCGCCGCGAATTCGATGACCTCGATACCGCGCTGGATATCACCCTTGGCATCGGGGATCGTCTTGCCGTGTTCGGCAGACAGCAGCGCCGCAAGGGAATCCATCTCGTCCTGCACGAGCGTCAGGAACTTCATCAGCACCCGCGCGCGCTTCTGCGGGTTGAACGCGGCCCACACCTGCTGCGCCTCTGCCGCATTCGCGATAACGGCATCGACCTCGGCCTTACTCGCGAGCGGCACCCGCGCCTGCACCTGGCCGGTATTCGGATCGAAGACATCGGCGAAGTTGCCCGAGGTCCCGGCGACATGCTGTCCGCCGATGTAATGAGTGAGTTCGCGAACCATGCCAGTCCTGTTCTCGTGGGTGGACGCCGCGCATCGCGCGATTTACGGTCATCCTATAGTTGGATGTCCAACTAAATATAGACCTGCAAGCAGACTGTGACCCATCCCACTGGCAACTGCCGAGCAACCCGACCCGCGCTGGCCACCGAAACCGGTTTCACCTAGCGCTGTGACTGTCGCCACCGTAGGATTAGTTTGACGTCCTAGTATCGGGCGCCAAAATAGGATCTCCCTCGGAGGACCCCGTGGCCGACAGCACCGCGCTCCACACGCCCACCCATCCCGTCCGATTCGTGACTTCGGCCGCGCTATTCGACGGGCACGATGCGGCGATCAACATCATGCGGCGGATCCTGCAGGCGCAGGGCGCCGAGGTCATTCACCTCGGGCACAATCGCGCGGTCAGCGAGGTCGTGGACGCGGTGCTCACCGAGGATGCCCAGGGCGTCGCGGTGAGTTCGTATCAGGGTGGACATGTCGAGTACTTCGAATATCTCGCCGACGCGCTGAAGAAGGCCGGGGCCGACCATGTTCGGATCTTCGGCGGTGGCGGCGGGGTGATCGTCGACGAGGAGATCGCGCGGCTGGCCGAATCCGGGGTGACCATCTTCTCCCCCGAGGACGGTCAGCGGCTGGGCCTGCCCGGCATGATCAATCAGCTGATCCGCACCTGCGATTTCGATCTCGCCGCCGAGCCGCCGGTGCTGGACGCGGTACTCGCCGGTGAGCGGGCCGCGCTCGCCCGCGCGATCACCTGCCTGCAGCAGGACACGCTCTCGGAGTCCGATCGGCAGACCTTGGCGTCGGCCGCCGCCGCGCGCACGGTGCCGGTGCTCGGCATCACCGGCACCGGCGGTTCCGGAAAGTCCTCGCTCACCGATGAATTGGTGCGGCGCCTGCGTTCGGATCAGCAGGACAAGTTACGCGTCGCGATTCTCGCGGTGGATCCAACCCGACGACGCGGGGGTGGTGCGCTGCTCGGCGACCGTATCCGGATGAACGCCCTCGACAGCGATCACACCTTCTTCCGCTCCCTTGCCACCCGCGGCGGCCACGAACTGCCGCAGAATATCGACGCCATCGTGGCCGCCTGCAAGGCAGCGGGATACGACCTGGTGATTCTGGAAACCCCGGGCATCGGCCAGGGGGATGCCGCGATCACCGACCACGTCGACGTATCGATGTATGTGATGACACCGGAATTCGGCGCCGCCTCCCAGCTGGAGAAGATCGATATGCTGGATTTCGCGGATGTGGTGGCCATCAATAAGTTCGAGCGCCGCGGCGCCGAGGATGCGCTGCGTGATGTCTCGCGCCAGTTGATTCGCAATCGCGAGGAGTTCAGCAAGACTCCCGAGGAGATGCCGGTATTCGGAACCAGCGCAGCCACTTTCAACGATGATGGCGTGACCGCGCTCTACCAGCACCTCGCCGCGTTGCTCGCCGAGCGCGGTCTGCAAATGCAGCCCGGCGTACTTCCGAAGGTGAATACCCGGTCCTCCACCAGGTTCGCGCAGATCATTTCGCCCGCCCGGGTGCGCTACCTCGCTGAGATCGCCGATACCGTCCGCGACTACCACGCCGATACCGCCACGCAAATCGTTGCGGCACAACGCCTGCAGCGGCTCGAGCAGGTGGCGGCCGAGCTGCCCGACGACATCGCGGTGGCCGAGCTCGCCGAAAAAGCGCGTGACGCGCTGCATGCCGACAATGCCGAACTGCTCGCGGGTTGGCCCGCACTGGCCGAATCCTATCGAGGCGATGAGCAAGTGGTGCGGGTTCGTGATCGCGAGATCCATACCCCGCTGCGCCGGGAGACGCTGTCCGGCAATTCCATTCCGCGCGTAGCACTGCCGCGCTTCACCGATCACGGTGAGCTGCTTCGGTTCCTGCGCTCGGAGAATCTGCCCGGACGGTTCCCGTTCACCGCGGGCGTCTTTCCGTTCAAGCGCGATAACGAGGATCCGGCGCGAATGTTCGCCGGTGAGGGCGATCCGTTTCGGACCAACCGGCGCTTCAAGGTGCTCAGCGAACATGCCGAGGCGACAAGGCTTTCCACGGCCTTCGATTCGGTGACGCTCTACGGTCACGATCCCGCCGAACGCCCGGATATCTACGGCAAGGTCGGCACCTCCGGCGTCTCGATCGCCTCACTCGACGATATGAAGGCGCTCTACGACGGTTTCGACCTGACCGCGCCGACCACCTCGGTATCGATGACCATCAACGGCCCGGCCCCCACCATCCTGGCCTACTTCCTCAATACCGCCATCGACCAAGCGTTGGAACGTTTCTCGGCCGCCGAGGGCCGCGAACCCACCGCCGAGGAGACCGCGGATATCAAGGCGCGCACCCTGGCGACGGTGCGTGGCACCGTGCAGGCCGACATCCTCAAGGAGGATCAGGGCCAGAACACCTGTATCTTCTCCACCGAGTTCAGCCTGCGCATGATGGCCGATATCCAGGAATGGTTCGTGCGCAACGGTGTTCGCAACTTCTACTCGGTCTCCATTTCCGGCTATCACATTGCCGAGGCCGGTGCGAATCCGATCAGTCAGCTGGCCTTCACCCTCGCCAACGGATTCACCTATGTCGAGGCATATCTCGCACGCGGCATGCAGATCGACGACTTCGCGCCGAATCTGTCGTTCTTCTTCTCCAACGGCATGGATCCGGAATATTCGGTGATCGGCCGGGTGGCACGGCGTATCTGGGCCATCGCGATGCGAGATCGCTACGGCGCCAATGAGCGTTCACAGAAGTTGAAGTACCACGTGCAGACCTCGGGCCGGTCGCTGCACGCACAGGAGATGAGCTTCAACGACATTCGGACCACCCTGCAGGCACTCATCGCGATCTACGACAACTGCAATAGCCTGCACACCAACGCATATGACGAGGCGGTGACCACACCCACCGAGGAATCGGTGCGCCGCGCACTGGCCATTCAGCTCATCATCAACCGCGAGTGGGGAGTCGCGATGAATGAAAACCCGCTCCAGGGCAGCTTTCTCATCGATGAGCTCACCGATCTCGTCGAGGAGGCCGTGCTCGCCGAATTCGATCGCATCAGCGAGCGCGGCGGAGTCCTCGGGGCCATGGAGACCGGCTATCAGCGGGGCAAGATCCAAGACGAATCCATGCGCTACGAGCACCGCAAACACGATGGTTCGCTGCCGATCATCGGTGTCAATACCTTCCGCAATCCACACGGCGAACCGCACCGGGTCATCGAATTGGCTCGCGGCACCGAAGCGGAGAAGCAGTCACAGCTGCAGCGCGTGCGTCAATTCCAGCACGACCACCGCGATGCCGCACATGCCGCCCTCGCCCGCCTGGACGCTGTTGCCCGCACCGACGACAACATCTTCGAGGCCCTGATGGACGCCGCCCGGGTCTGCACCCTGCAACAGATCACCGACACCTTCTTCACCGTCGGCGGACAGTACCGCCGCAACGTGTGAAATAGGTTGGGCCGTCAGAAGATTCGCACCTCCGGAATCGCATCCATCTGACGTGCCCACTCCGGGTACTTCGCCAGCTTGGCGTTGTGCAGCGCCATGATTTTGTCGCGCAGCTCGGGGTCCGGCTCATCCGATACGTCGGGTCCGATGGCGATCCTCTGGAAGTGCGGGATGATCTGCGGATCACCGGCCAGATGGACCGGATCGTGCATATACCGCTCCAGCGCGTCCAGATCCTCTATGCCGACGCAATAGGCGTGCGTCAGACCTTCGCTCGCGTCGCCGAGATTCTGACCGACGGTTGCGAAGGACACCGATTCGACCGATGCGGTGCGCTTCATCAGCGCGAGTACCTCGACTTTCTGTGCCTCGGTGGTCTCTTCGCGGAAGCCGAAGCGCAACAGATGAACGATCATGGGTTACCTCCTCGTTTTGAACCAACGAGTTCAATCTAGACAACTGACTGGTAGGAACACAAGAGTGAACCACTGAGTTCATTTGACGCTAATATGCAGGGGTGACGGGTACTACAACGGCGCGGGGGCGCACCGATAAGCGGCAGGCGATCCTGAACGTCGCATTCACCGTCTTCGCGCGACGCGGCTACGACAAGGCGTGCGTGCAGGAGATCGCGGACGAGGCGGGTGTCGCCAAGCCGACGGTCTACAACCATCTCAATGACAAGCAGAGCCTGTTCCGACACGCCGTGCTGGCCGCCGCCGACGCCGTTGCCACCGAAACCCTCGCGATCGTCGACAGCCTGCGCGAGCCGGGCGAGGATCTGTCGGCCGCTCTCACCGCGACGGCGCGCGCACTGCTCGCCGAATGCTCAGGCGAGCGCGCTCGTTCGCTACGCGCGCTGACCTACGCGCAGCTCGCCGCCTTTCCGGACCTGGCCGACACCGTGCTCGAGCGCACCTCCCGGCGCATTGCCGAGGCGCTGGCCGATCGACTCGCGCGACTCGCTCTTTCGGGTCGGCTGCAGACCAAAGACCCGGCGCAGGCGGCCGAACAACTACTCGCGCTGCTCACCGCGCCACTGGAGGCGCGGTCCCGGCTCGGCACCCGCGAGGTGAGCGAGGCCGAGCAGCGCGATATCGCCGATGCGGCGGTGCGGACGTTCCTGTCCGCTTACGGTTCCCGCTGATCCCGAACGCGCCCGACTACGCGCGTGTGACAATCGCGAGGTCAGGGTCTTCAGCTTATTGGGACGGCGGACATGGATCTCTCGGATATCCGCGTTATCGATAGCCATATTCATCAATGGGACCCGTTCCGCACGCCGCGCGAATTCAGCCGGACGGCGAAGTTGCTCCGGATGCTGCCCATTCCGATCGATTGGGCCAAGCAGGTGGCGCCGCGCCGGGATCGGGAGTTCGTCGGAGATCCGACCGCCTATGCGAATCCGTATCTGCCCGCGAATTACCGCGCGGATGCCGATGGCGTGCCCGTCGAATCGATCGTGCATATCGAGGTCGGGTGGACCGGAAAAGGGATGCTGGCCAGGGCTGATGAGACGAAGTGGGTAGCCGGGCTGCCATTCGGCGGCGACAATCCTGCCCTCGGCGCAATCATCGGTAGCGCCGACCCTGCGGCACCGGATTTCGCGCTGCTGCTCGATGCCCATATGGCCGCATCGACATTGCTGCGCGGCATTCGCGCGCACGTCGCACACCATCCGGATTCGAATGTCCGGCCCTATGCCGAGCACGAGGGCGCGCTCGCCACCAAAGAATTCCTCGACGGCTTCGCGGCACTGGCCGAGCGTGGGCTGTCTTTCGAGGCCTGGGTGTATTCACACGCGCTCCCCGATGTGACGGCGCTTGCCGAACGCTATCCTGAAGTCCCGATAGTGCTCGACCATCTCGCCACACCCGCAGGGATTTTCGGTCCGGTCGGCAAACGCACCGGAACGAATCCGAGTCTGCGCCGGGAACTATTCATCCGATGGCGCGACGATCTCACCGCTCTCGCCGAAAAGCCCAATGTGGTTGCGAAGGTCAGCGGCTTGATGATGCCAATCCTCGGCCACCGGGTACCACCGCGTGGAATGCCGACACCCGTTCCGGTGCTGTTGGACCGGATCAGCCCGCTCATCACCCACGCCTACGATGTCTTCGGCGCGGACCGGCTGCTGTGGGGCTCCAATTTCCCAGTGGATAAACCGATTACGACTATCGCCGACAGCGCCGCGGTAATCGCCGCCGCGATCACCCACCACGGCGGCGGCCACGACGAGCTCGAAAAGATCTTCCGAACCAACGCCCAGCGGACCTACCGAATCGAATCCTGATGCGATGCGGATCGAGCGGACGGCAAACGATCGAATAGATATCAAAGCACGCAGAGGTGCTCGACGGCGTCGAGGCCGGGCATTTCGACCTCCCTGACTACCGGATTCGCTGCATAGCGAGATCAGGCGATGAATGAATCCGCGATTTGGCGGGTCAGGACAGCGCGGGCGGTGGCCAGCGATGGACCGTACCAGGTGAGGCTGCGGCCTTCGACCAAGGCGACAGCCAGGCCCGGAAAGGCTTCGGGTCCATCGGATCTGGTGAATACGTATGGCTCGTCGGGAAGCAGGACCAGTTCGACATCGCGGGTCAGCTCGTCCTCGGAGACGTGCGGATAGCGCTCCGCGCGCTCGGCGTGCACGAGTCGCAGGCCGAGGTGCGCTGCCAGGTCGCCGGTGAAGGTGTTGTGGCCGACCACCATCCAGGGATTGCGCCAGATGGGGATGACCGTGTTGCGCGGCGGCCCGGGCTGGGGCGCGGCCCAGGAAGTTTCGGCCTCGATGAGCCAGTCCGGCACCGACCCGTCCAGTGCTTCGGTGAAAAGTCGACGCAGCGAGGCGAAACTCGCGTCCAGCGTTTCGATTCTGGTGACCCACACCGGGATGCCCGCATCCCGCAGTCGCTCCACATCGATGCGGCGATTCTCTTCCTGATTGCAGAGCACCAGATCCGGTGCGAGCTCGATGATTCGGCGCACATTCGGATTCTTGGTGCCCCGAACCCGCTCGACGTCCAGGTCAGCGGGATGCGTACACCAATCCGTCGCCGCGACAAGGACTTCGGGGCGACTGACCGCGATGGCCTCGGTCAGCGACGGAACCAGCGACACCACTCGGCGCACCGGGCGGTCAATGCGTACGACCGCACCCAGATCGTCGATCATGACAGCACCCGACGGCACAGGACACGCGGCTGTTCGGACATGTCAGCGGTCCAAGGCTTCGTAGAGTGCGCGGAGATCGCGCAGACCGGCCGCGGCCGTCGGTTCGTCCTCGGCGATCATGCGCAGTGCCCGACGTAGCAGGGTCGGATCCAGATCATCGATGGCGGGGCGGAATTCGAGCTTCGGCAGGTCGGGCAGTTGGGCACGGTCGCCGTATACGTCATCGGAAACCGTTGGCGTCGTGTCACGTTCGATGCCGACGATGAGGGTGTCCAGGTCGAGGCCACGCAGGGTGAGGATTTCGCGAGGACGCTCATCCAGACGTTCGGCGAGCAGATAGCAGACCGCGGCCACATGTTTGCACGGCCAGCCGGGATCCGGGCAGGTGCAGGAGAAGTCGAGGTCAGCGGCCGTTGTCGGAAGCAGATGCTCGCCGAGGCTCGTCGGCAGCGCGCCGGAGACGATTTCGGCCAGTACACCCGGCGTGGTCCGGATGGTCTCGATGAGCAGTTCCAGTTCCTCGTCGCGCAGCTGCCGGATGGCGAAAACCGAGGTGAACGGGCGCGGCTGACTGCCTTGTACTTCCGCGGTGACCGCACCGGGTTCGATCCGATAGCTCACGACCTGTCCGGCCCTGGCGTAGGTGCGGCCGCGGGCGAGCCGACCGGGTTCGGCCATCTGCTCGACCGCCTCGATCAGCGCCTTGCCCCACCAGGTGCGTCCGAATCCGCCACGGCGGCTGCGTGCTTCGACGCCGCCACGCACCGGTCGGCGCTTGCCGTACTTGCTGTAGTCCTCGAAGGGACTCAATCGCCCACCGCCTCCGCGCCGAGGGCGAAAAGCCGATGCAGTTCGTCCGTGCTCAATTCGGTGATCCAGTTCTCGCCCGCACCGATGGCCAGATCGGCGAGTTGACGCTTACCGCTGATCATTTCGTCGATCTTCTCCTCGATGGTGTCGACGCAGATCAGTTTGCGTACCTGCACATTGCGCTGCTGACCGATTCGGAAGGCGCGGTCGGTGGCCTGGTTCTCGACCGCCGGATTCCACCAACGATCCAGGTGCACAACATGGTTGGCCGCCGTGAGGTTCAAGCCGGTGCCACCGGCCTTGAGCGACAACAACATCAGCGGCGGTCCAGCCGGTTCCTGGAAACGCTCGACCATGGTGTCGCGCTGCTTCTTCGGCACGCCACCATGCAGGAACGGGATCGCCGTACCGAAGCGCTCGGTCAGATAGGGCGCGATGAGATCGCCGAATTCGCGGAACTGGGTGAACAGCAAGGCCTTCTCGTCATCTGCCAGCACCGCATCGAGAACGTCTTCCACCAGGGCGAGCTTGCCGGAGCGGTGGCTGCCGCGGTGCAGCACGCCGGAGGCGTCGCCGAGGAAATGCGCGGGGTGGTTGCAGACCTGTTTGAGCCGGGTCAGCGCACCGAGTACCGCGCCCTTGCGCGCCATACCCTTCGCATCCTTCAGCTTGGCCATCATGTCGTCGACGACCGCCTGATACAGCGCCGCCTGCTCGACGGTCAGGTTGGCGCGCACCGTCATCTCGAGTTTCTCCGGCAGATCGCTGATGACGGCGGGATCGGTTTTCACCCGGCGCAGCACGAACGGCTGGGTGACGGTGCGCAGTCGACTGATGGCATTCTCGTCTCGATCGCGTTCGATCGGCACGGCGAACCGGGCACGGAAGGTTTGTGCGCTGCCGAGCACTTTCGGCATCGTGAAGTCCAGAATCGAGCGTAATTCTTCAAGACGATTCTCCACGGGAGTTCCGGTGAGTGCCAACCGATGTCGGGCAGGCAGCGCCCGCGCCGCCTTCGCCTGCCTGGTTCCCGCGTTCTTGATGTGCTGCGCCTCGTCGAGCACCACCCGATGCCACTGCTGCCGCGCCAATTCGGCTGCATCCCTGGCCAAGAGCGAATAGGTGGTGATCACCAGATCCGCGTCCGCGATGGCCTCGTCCAGTTCCGTGCCCGACTTGCGGCCGACACCGTGATGCACCAAAATCCGCAGATCAGGGGCGAATCGCTGCGCCTCACGCTGCCAGTTGCCGACGACCGACATCGGGCTCACAAGCAGCGTCGGTCCAGTGCCGTCGGTGCCCTCTCGCTCGTGCACGAGCAGGGCCAAGACCTGCACGGTCTTACCCAGACCCATGTCATCGGCCAGTATTCCGCCGATACCGTAGCGGCTCATGGTCGCCAGCCAGGCCAAGCCACGCTCCTGATAGGGCCGCAACTGCGCCTTCAAACCGACCGGCGCGGTGACCGGTACCGGTTCGCGGGTCTGGTCCAAAAGGTCTGCGGCCCAACCGGTTGCGCTGACCTCGGTGATCGGAACCTTCTCGACATGGCCGGTGACGAGTTCACCGACCAGATCGGCGAAGGTGATTTCGGTGTCGTCGAGATGGGCTGCGACATAGCGCGCGGCGGCGGCCAACATCTTGTGGTCGGCCTGCACCCATTCGCCGCGCAGCTGCACCAGATCCGATTTCGAGCGGACCAGCCGTTCCATCTCGGCCTTGGTCAGCACGGCATCGCCGAGCGCGAGTTCCCAACGGTAGGAGACGAGTCCGCGCATGCCCACAGTGCTCTCGGCGGCGGGGACGGCGCTTTCCACGCGTAGCCGCATGGTCGGGGCGCTGATATTCCATGCACGCGGCAGCAACAACCGCACACCTGTCGCCTGCAGCGCATGCGCGCCGTGTTCGACCAGATCCGCGACCACCTCGGTCGGCAACAGCAGGTCCATCGACTGCGGATCGCTCGGCAGGTCGCGCAGCCGCGGATAGGCCCGCGCCGCCTCTCCCAGCTTCTCGATCGTCGTGCGGACCAGCACCGGATCACCCAGCAGCGGAACCGGATTCGGCGCTTCACCATCGGTGCGCAGACAGACCTGCAGTCGCCACAGCGCCACCACATCATCGGCATCGGTATCGGCCTCGCCGAGCGCGATATCGCCCTCGGGCTCCAGCAGCCGCAGCACCAACTCGGGCTCATCCCCGGTCAGACTCGCCCGCCACCGTTCCAGCACCTCGGCCAGCTGATGGCTGCCGCCATCCAGGGCGACGTCATCGATGAGTGCGGCCACCAGCGGATGCGCCGACGGCGGCGGATCCAGCAGTTCCCGGACGATCGGATCGGCGAGTTCGGCGACCATATCCTCGAGCAGCATCGCCGGCTTCCCCGCGACGCGCAATGCGGGCGGCATCGCCACCGCCAACTCCGCCAGCCAGGCGCGCTGGCGCTCGCCGCCGACCAACCGCCAGCGCACCCACCACTGTCCGTCGTCGCGGCGCAGCTCGGCGGCCACCCGCCCGGCCCGCACCCATCGCTCGACACCGTGCGCCACATGCGCGAGAAACCGCAGATCCCCCGAAACCGCATCGGCCGGCAGCCGCTGTCGCAGCGCGACCGCGGCCGCCGCGGGCACCATGGCATGCGCCTTGACCTGCTCGGTCGCTCCCTGCGACCCGCTGATCAGCACCTGCGCCCGGTGCCGGAACTTCGACGCCGCCAGCACCGCACCCAACGGTTCGGGTAGCGCGACCGCGGCCTCCTGCCAGAGCAGCAAGCCCGATCCCGGCGACCACAGACCGTGCAGCATCACCCCATCCAATCAGGCGGGTCCGACAGGCCCTGCGGCCATCCTCGTCCCGCTGCTCAGTCGAGTTCGTAATCGAACCAGATGTGGTGCACACCGTCGGTGTCGACGGTGAGACCACCGGTGCCGGTGATACCTGCCAGCGCACCGGTGCCGCTGGTCGGCACAATGGCGAAGAACTCGGCCGTGCGGTCGGTGCCGAGTGTGGTCGCCGAATGCGCGAAGTTGAAGCTACCCGCGCGACCGTTCAGCGCACCATCGAAGGACTCCATCGCCACGTACGTGCCCGCACCCGTCGCCTGGTCGAAGGCGGCGGTGAACAGGGTCGCGGACCGACCGGTGATCTCGCCCGCGAACTCCTTCTCGATCCGTGCGAGGCCGACCGGCAACGCGGTGGTGATGGCCGGATCCGGCACGACATCGGTCGGGGTGAAGGAGGCGACGGAGAACGTGCCGATTGCTTTCATGCGGCGCAGCGTAACGACGAGTACCGACAACTTCTCACGCGTCTTGGCGGTGTGCGAGGACCTTGCGGACGACAAGACCCACGACCAGTGCCCAGAAGGCCGCACCGATGCCGAGGAACCCGACACCGGATGCGGCGATCAGGAAGGTGACGATGCCCGCCTCGCGGTGCTGTTCGGATTTCAAAGCGCCGGCGAGGGCGGCCGCGAGAGTCGCCAGCAGGGCAAGGCCCGCAACGGTTTCCAGCGTGCCCTTGGGCGCGGTCGCGATCAGCGTGACCAGCGCCGCCGAGCCCAAGGCCAGAACTAGATAGGAGGCACCCGTGGTGAAGGCCGCGATCCAGCGGCGCTTCGGATCCGGATGCGCGGCGGGGGCGGCCGAGAGCGCGGCACTGATCGCGGCCAGATTGATGGCATGCCCACCTGCCGGTGCGCCCAGCACGGTACCGATACCGGTGACGGACATCGAAGCACGCCAAGGGATTTGGTAATCGAAGGACTTCATCACGGCCGTGCCCGGAATGTTCTGCGATGCCATGGTGACGATGTAGAGCGGAATGGCGATTCCGATCATGGCCTGCCAACTCCAATGCGGCACTGTCAGTTCGAGCGACGGTCGCATCGCCGCGAAGTCGAGTTGCTTGTGCTGCACGGCGATACTGATCCCCGCCCCGACCGCCGCGGTCACGAAGGCCGCGATCACCGCCCAGCGTTTGGCGAATCGCTGCAGCACCAGCCACACCACGACCACCGGCACGACCACCGCCGGACTGGCCTGCACGGCCTTCACCGGCGCCAGACACAGCGGCAGCAGCACACCGGCGAGCATGGCCTGCGCGATCTCCACCGGAATCGTGGCAACGAGATTGCCGAGCCGCCGCCACAGTCCGGTAATCACGATCAGCCCACCGGTAATCGCGAACGCCCCGACTGCCGCCGCCCAGCCACCGACGACCGCACCGGTGCTGGCGAGCAGTGCCGCACCGGGTGTCGACCAGGCCAGTGTGATCGGCAATCGATACCGATAACTCAGCAGCATCATCCCGATGGCCTGGGTGAGGCACAGCGCGAGCAGTCCCGACGCCGCCTGTGCCGAGGTGGCCCCGACTGCCGTCAAACCGCTCAGCACCACCGCGAATGAGCTGGTGAAGCCGACCAGCGCGGTGACAACCCCGGCCCCGACCGGCTGCGCGAGCCGCGCCTGAGGGGGAACCGGTGTCGGGGTATCGGCGAGCGACGAGGAAAGCCTGGACATTTCTGGAATCTTCCCCGGTCATCAGTCCAGTTGTCACAGCCAGTCGCTGGAAACTGGACTGAATTGCGCGGAATCCGGCTAGGGTGAAACGCCGAACCCGCGTCCACTTCGAACGCGGACGCGCCATAAGTACACGGGTAACCGGGTACGCCCAAAATTGATGTGGCACATGACGTAGGACCTATACCCAGGCATAGTGGCTCTTACCAGTGCGGCCTGGATATTCGGAGAGGCGGAACAGAGCTTTGTTGAGCGCGGTACTGATCTCGGCGGAGGAACTTCGGGAAGTATTGGCGGACAAGCCAGTTCGTCTACTGGATGTGCGGTGGGCACTCGGTGATCCGGACGGCCCGCAGCACTACCTGGACGGACATATTCCGGGCGCGGTCTTCGTGGATCTGGAAACCGAACTGGCCGCACCACCATCCCCCGCGCGCGGGCGGCACCCACTGCCCGATCCCGCACAGCTCGAAAAATGCGCGCGCAGCTGGGGTCTGCGGACCGGCGAACCGGTGGTCGTCTATGACGCGACGGGCGGGATGGCGGCGGCACGGGCCTGGTGGCTGCTGCGCTGGGCCGGGATCGCGGACGTGCGGATTCTCGACGGCGGCTTGCCCGCATGGACCAGTTCGGGCGGTGCGATCGCCTGCGGGGCGGAGGCCGATCCCGAATTCGGCGATGTCGAACTGAATCCCGGTCAGCTGCCGGTGATCGATGCCGATGCAGTGGCGAAATGGTCCGGCGTCCTGCTCGACGCACGCGCGGGTGAGCGCTACCGCGGCGAGGTGGAGCCGGTCGATCCGCAGGCGGGCCACATTCCGGGCGCGATCAGCGCACCGACCGCGGAGAACCTCGACGCCGACGGCCGGTTCCGCAGTGTGGACGCTTTGCGAGACCGCTTCGCCGCATTCGCGTCCGGGCCGGTCGCGGTTTATTGCGGATCGGGTGTGACCGCGGCTCACCAGGTCGCCGCACTCGCCGCCGCGGGCATCGAAGCGGCCCTGTATCCCGGCTCGTGGTCGCAATGGTCGAACGACCCGAAACGCCCGGTCGCCACCGGGGCATAGGCGACGCTACGGGCAGGAACGGGCGATGTCGTTCAGCACGGCATTGTCAGCGGCGGTCACCGGTAGGTCGTACCGGACCGCGACCGTCAGGTATTTGCCCGCATAGGAGCAATGGTTCGTGCGCGCGGGCGGCAGCCATTCGGACGGTGTGCTGTCGCCTTTGGCCTGGTTGGCGCTCGTTTCGGTGGCCAGCAGATTCACATCGATATCGTTGGCGAACCGCACCCGCCGCTCGGCCGGCCAAGACGCCGCACCCATATCCCAGGCCGCGGCCAACGGATAGACATGGTCGATCTGGATATCGCCCGCATCGGCCTTGCTGAAGGTGATCCGTCCGCCGGTGTACGGGTCGTCGAGCGTACCCGCGGTGACCACGCAGTTGTGGGTGCCCGGCCGGAAGCTCACCTCGGTCAGCTGTGCGCTCAGCACATTGTTGCGGGTATCGCAGCCGTCGTGCCCGCCGGGGCCGTCGTAGTTGTCGGACCACAATGGTCCGAATACGCACCGCTGCCCCTCCTTACAACCGCGCTCATAGCCGCCGGGATGACCCCGCGCCGCAACGACCCGCACCGAGGCGAGCAAACGTTCGAGCTGAACCCGAGTAGGGCTGAGCTCCCCCACCCCGCCGGGTGCGACCGGTTCACCGCCCACCTCGGCGCACCCGGGCAGCGCGAACAGCGCCGCCGCGATCAGAGCAGGCAGCCATAGTCGGATGTCGGCACGCACGGTGCCAGATGTACCCGTATGCACCGACATTCGTAGAACCCAGCCGGAGCGCCTCAGAGCCGATCAGGACTCAGAGCCAGGCGCGAGCCAGCAGATCATCATTGGCGACTTCACTGGCCCGGGGTGGGAACCTGGTGGCCACGATGGACTCGGTGTGCGCGCCGTCGTGTCCGATCAGCCACGACCCACCGCGCTCCTCGCACTCGGCGATTTTCGCGAAGGTGGTGAGCAGGAACGTGACGGCGTCACGTGGGTCCAGGGTTCGGGCCAGGCGCTGTGATTCACCTGGACGCGACAGGTCCAGCCAGACGCCGGACTGCCCGTCCAGTCGCATGCCGACGATCTTGTCGGCATTGACAAACGTGAATTTGCGCCGTTCCCACGGCGTGGTCGGCGTGAAGCTCTGCTCGAGTACCTGGAGCAGAATCGTCATGCTTTGCCCTCCGCTTCCGTTGACGCCCAACTACGGTGCTCATGCGATGACCAGCGGATATACCAGTATGTTCCGAAAATGGCGCCAAGGGGTAGTAACGGCTCCATCTCGGCGAGTTCAGGGATTTTTCTGGCGACCCGATGAGTTCGGTGACCGGGCCGCGTCTATATCTGCAAACCCGAAACGATCAGGGAGGACCACATGAGCGAGCGCAGAATCAATACAGCGCCTCGGGCGATCATGACTGAACCGAACAACAGCGAGGCGCAGTCATGAACGCCCTCCCGCCCGTCGTCGATGCCGACACCTGGCAGCACCAACTCGATGAGCTGCGCGTCCGGGAGAAGGCAGCGACCCGAGAACTCGATGCCATCGCCGCCCAGCGGCGCCGCCTACCGATGGTCGAAATGCCTGAATACACCCTAGTGGGCGAGCAGGGACCGGTCCGGCTGGCGGAGATCTTCGACGGTAAGCCACAGCTGATCGTCTACAACCACATGTGGTTCCCGGGCGAGAAGTGGCAGTGCGGTGGTTGCACCGGGTTCACCTCACAGTTCACTCGGTTGGAGTTCCTGGACAATTACGATGCCCGGTTCGTCATCGTCACCCAGGGCCCGATCGACGAGGCGCTCGAATACAAGCGGCGGGTCGGGAACAAAATGGCCTGGTATTCCACGGCGAATAGCTCGTTCGGCAGCGACGTCGGCGCACCGCCCGGCGGCGGATTCGCGGTCAATGTATTCCTGCGCGACGGCGACAAGGTCTATCGCACCTGGCACACCAATGGCCGTGGCACCGAGCAGCTCAGTCACAGCTTCGCGCTGATCGACGTGTTGCCCTACGGACGGCAGGAGCAGTGGCAGGACTCGCCCCAGGGGTGGCCACAGTCGCCGACCTACAGCCGATGGAGCAGCTCCGAAGACATCGCCGCCCACTACGGCGACCCGGGGGCGTGATTACATCCGGCTCAATAGCGTGAGCGGATCCTCGAGCAATCCGGCGACAGTCGCCAGGAAGCGCGATGCCAATTCACCGTCGATCATCCGGTGATCGAAGCTGATGCCGATGGTGGTGACCCAGCGGATGGCGAGTTCGTCGCGAAATACCCATGGGCGCTTGCGAATCGAGCCCAGGCACAGGATCGCGGCCTCGCCCGGATTGACCAGCGGAACACCGGCATCGACACCGAAGACGCCGACATTGGTGATGGTGAAGGTGCCACCGCGCAGGTCGGTCGGGGTGGCACCGCCCGAACGCGCCGTTTCGGCGAGCCAGCTGATTTCCCGGCACAGGTCGCGCAGGCTCAATGCCTGAGCTTCCTTGAGATTGGGCACCAGCAGGCCGCGCTCGGTAGCGACCGCGATGCCGAGATTCACATAGTGCTTCGTGACGATCTCCTGATTCGCCTCGTCCCACAATGCGTTGATGCCGGGATACTCCGCTAGCGCGGCTAGTGCGGATTTGGCGACCAGGGCCAGCGGTGTCAGCGTCAGCCCCTCGAAGGATTTGGTGGTGCGCAGGTGATCGAGCAGTTCCATCGATGCGGTGAAGTCGATGGTGACGAAGGTGCTGGCCTGCGGGATGGTGCGCGCGCTCGCGACCATAGCGGCCGCGGTGCGTTTGCGGATACCACTGATCGGCGTGCGTTCCTCGCGGGATGCGGGGCGGGGGACGCCCGCATTCGGATCGGTGACCGATGGCGTCAGTGATGTGGTCGGGCCATCGGTGTGGGTCGGCACGGAGCGCGGTTGCGATACCGGGACCGCACCGCGCACATCCTCGACCGTCACCGCACCGTCGGGGCCCGAACCCGCGACGTACCAGAGGTCGATGCCGAGTTCCTTGGCCAGTTTGCGCGCCCCAGGGGTCGCCGCGGCCCGACTCATTCCCGACTCGACAGTCATCGAACTCTGCGGAGTCGGTTCCGTTGGCCTGCTACGCCGCCGGGAAACCGTCTCGCCTTCGGGCCCGTATCCGACCAGCACCGCAGTCCGACCGTTCGCACCCTCCGGTGCGACCGCCAGATCATTGCGCACCCGGATCAGCGGCGCCCCCACCGCGACCGTCTCGCCGGGCTGAGCGAGCAATTCGATCACCGTGCCCGAGAACGGCGACGGCAGCGATACCACTGCCTTGGCCGTCTCCACATCGGCGATCGTCTGATTCAGCTGCACGGTGTCGCCAACACCCACCGACCACGACACCAACTCCGCATCGGCCAGTCCCTCGCCGAGATCGGGTAGCCGGAATTCCAGGATATTGCCCTGATCTTCCTCGGGGGCACGATCTTCCACTAGGGCACCTCTCAGTGAGTCAGGCGGCGAGTGAGCGATCGACCGCCGCGAGGATGCGGTCCGGATCGGGCAGGTGGTGCTTTTCGAGCTTAGCCGGGGGGTATGGGATATCGAAGCCACCGACGCGCAGCACCGGCGCCTCCAGGTAGTAGAAACAGCGTTCGGTGATCCGCGCGGCGATCTCGGCGCCGAGGCCGCCGAAAACCGGCGCTTCGTGCGTCACGATCAGCCTGCCGGTCTTGGCCACCGA
Source organism: Nocardia sp. NPDC049737 (assembly GCF_040674755.1). Lineage (NCBI taxonomy): Bacteria > Bacillati > Actinomycetota > Actinomycetes > Mycobacteriales > Nocardiaceae > Nocardia > Nocardia sp. NPDC049737. Next base: position 59,707 of record NZ_JBFANH010000030.1, read on the forward strand.
GGCCTCGATGGTGTCGAAATCGATCGGCGACAAACTGCGCAGATCGATCACCTCGAGCGAATGCCCTTCCTCGGCGGAAATTTTCGCGGCGGTGATGGCCGACGCCACGGTGCCGCCGTAGGCGACAACGGTGGCATCGGTACCGCTGACGCAGACGCGGGCACGGTCCAGGGGCATCGCCTCGGCGTCGAAATCGACCTCGGCCTTATCCCAGTAGCGCCGCTTGGGTTCGAAGAAGATCACCGGATCATCGAGCGCGATCGCCTGACGGATCATGAAATACGCGTCAGCGGGATTGCTCGGCGTCACGACGCGCAGTCCCGCGGTATGGGCGAAATACGCCTCCGGTGATTCCGAGTGGTGCTCCACCGAACCGATTCCGCCGCCGAACGGAATGCGAATCGTAATGGGCGCGATCACCTTTCCCTGCGTCCGGTAGTGGATCTTGGCGACATGCGAGACGATCTGGTCGAAGGCCGGATAGACGAAGCCGTCGAATTGAATCTCGCAGACCGGCCGATAACCGCGCAGCGCCATGCCGAATGCCGTTCCGACAATGCCGGATTCGGCCAACGGAGTATCGATGACGCGGTTGTTTCCGAAATCCTTTTGCAGGGTATCGGTTACCCGGAATACGCCGCCCAGGCGACCGATATCCTCGCCCATCAGTACGACTTTCGGATCGTCGTCCATGGCCCGCCGCAGCCCGGCATTGAGCGCTGCGGCGAAGGTCGTGATCATCTGGGGACTCCTTCCCGTCGCGCGGTGGTCTCGCCGGGGTCGCCGGCCAGATACTCCGCGTATTCGCTCCGCTCCTGGGTGATCAGCGGATGCGGGGTGGCATAGACGTGATCGAACAGTTGTGTCGGTGCCGGATCCGGCATGTCGATGGTCGCGCTGCGCACCTGTTGCGCGACTTCGGCGGCGCGCGCATCGACGTGACGCTCGAATGCGGTGTCCCACAGTGACTCTCGTTCCAGCAGTTTGCGTAGCCGTGCGATCGGATCGCGGCGCGCCCACTCCTCGGTCTCGGCGGCGGAGCGGTAGCGCGTCGGATCGTCGGCGGTGGTATGTGGGCCCATCCGATAGGTGAGCGCCTCGATGAACGACGGTCCGCCGCCGGTGCGGGCGCGGGCGGTGGCCTGCCTGGTGACCGCGAGGACGGCGAGCACATCGTTGCCGTCGACCTGAAGTCCGGGAATTCCGTATCCGTAGCCGCGCCGCGCGATCGGGGTCGCACTCTGGATCCGGACGGGGGAACTGATCGCCCAGTGGTTGTTCTGGCAGAAGAATACGACCGGCGCGCCCCAGGTCGCGGCAAAGCCCAATGCCTCGGCGAGATCGCCCTGACTCGAGGCGCCGTCACCGAAGTAGGCGATGGTCGCGATCTCCGCGCCGTCGAGGTGGGCGGCGTAGGCGTAACCGGTCGCGTGCAGACCTTGCGAGCCGACGATGATATTCGGGTTGGTCATATTGACCGCGTCGGGATCCCAGCAGGAGTGCGCGACACCGCGCCACATCCGAGTGAGTTCGGTGGGATGGACGCCTCGGCAGTAGGCGACGGCGTGCTCGCGGTAGCTGCAGAAGACGTAGTCGTCGGGGCGCAGTGCGTAGGCCGAGCCGACTTGGGCGGCCTCCTGCCCGATCATCGGCGCCCACAGTCCGAGCTGGCCCTGGCGTTGCAGAGCGGTTGCCTCGGTGTCGATCCGGCGGGTCACGACCAGGTCGGTGTACATCGCGCGCAGCTGCGTGGGCCCGATGTCGGCGACCAGAGCGGCGTGTTCTCGGTCGAATACACGGCGGCCGTCGGGTTGCACCAACTGAACCGGATATTCGGTTCTATTCGTCATTCGGGATCGCCTCCTGACCACGAGCGCAGGGCTTGTGTGCCCTATATCACATAGCATCCACTAGTATGCGAAGTGCGCAAGTGATCGACACGCGAGTAAGCAGAATGCCCAAATATGACCGGCGAACTGATGTCATACTGCGTTGCATGACCAGCAGAGAACCCGCCGACGCGACCCTGGACGCCACCGACGCGCGGCTATTGCTCGAGCTGGTCGCCAACCCACGCGCGACCGGCGTCGAGCTGGCGACCCGGCTCGGGTTGTCCCGCAACACTGTGCAGGCGCGGTTGTCGCGCTGGGAGGCAAGCGGTGTGCTCGCCGGCTTCGAACGTCGGGTGCAACCGCAGGCGCTGGGCTACCCGCTGGCGGCTTTTGTCGCCGTCGTCGTCGATCAGCATCGATTGGATTCGGTGGTCGCCGAACTCGCCCGGGTGCCGGAGGTGACCGAAGTGTGCGGCATGACCGGGCTGACCGATCTCACCGTGCGGGTGGTGGCGCAAGACGCGGACGATCTGTACCGGATCGCCGGGCAGATATTGAAGATTCCCGGTGTGGAACGCACCAATATGGCATTGGTGATGCAGCAATTCGTCGGGCCGCGCACGGCTCCGCTGCTGGATCGACTGGCCAGGTCCGCCGACCGCTCGTCACGGCCGTGAACTGGCGGAGTGGTCGGCGAGTTCCCCACCACGGCGAAGGACTTACAGCAGGTTGAGGAATTCGGTGGCTGTCATTCCGGCCTGCCGGAGGATCGCGGCGAGCGTGCCGCGCTTGACCGTGCCATGCAGCGGCACGACCGCGGTCCTGCCATCTTCGCGCCGATAGACAGCATGACTACCTGCCGTACGGACGTGTTCGAACCCGACCGATTCCGAGACGCGCAATCCTTCCGCACCGGAAGGTCCGACAGCGCCGGGCTCACGCCGCCGTGCCGGAAATCCGGAACGAAGTCACTAATGGAGTCGCAGTTAGTTGGGGCTCGGGCGCCTCGGCCAGATAGAGGGCGACCGCTTCGCGGAGATTGGTCAGAGCCTCCTCGATCGTCTGTCCCTGACTGGCTACATCGACCTCGAGGCACTGCGCGACGTACCAGTCTTCTTCCTGGTGCACCGCAGCCGTCAATACTCGCTGATCAGCCATGGAGACAGGGTCCCACAATGTCTTCGGCCCGCGGCCGGTTCGATCGGCGACCAGCGTGGGGCCGTTCGGAGCCGTTGCCGACGAGACTAATATGCTTTCGTCAGCGCAAGTGTCGCTCGCGTTCCTCGATCGCGTCTTTGGCCTCCCGCAGGCCGCGGCCCGTCAGCGTGCGATAGAGCTTGATGGCGTGGATTTTCTTGCCCTGCCGTATGAGTTCGTCGATTTCGTCATAGGGCATCGCCGGGTCCTGGCTGGGGAGACCGAGGTGCTTGATGATCATGTCGAGCTTTCGTTCGAGCTGATCGATCCGGCGCTCGAGCCTGTTGTTGTCGAACATCTTTCGAACTTACCGACGCTATCCGGTTGGACTACGCAGGGCATCCGTGACAAGCCGCAGCAGGCGGTCCGGTTGCTCCGGATCGGTGCCGTGCCGTGCCGCAAGGGCTATGCCCGCGACCAGTTGGATCACATCGTCGATGCCCACCTCCGCGCGGATGCCGCCATCCTGTTGCGCCCTGGTGAGCAGAGTGGCACCCGCCTGGCGAATGGCCAGCTGACAATCGAAACCCAGGTCGATCGGTCCAGCCAGGACGGCGCCGCCCAAGCCGTGGTCGGTACGGGCGTGCACGAGTAGGGCGCACAGCCACTCGATGAGTGCCGTGCTCGGCTCCCCCGCCCGCAGCTCTTCGGCTCGAGCGCAGAGCGTTTCGATCCGCTCGCTCAGCACGGCGGCCTGCAGTGCTTGTCGGTTGGGGAAGTGCCGGTAGAGGGTGCCCGCGCCGACGCCCGCGCGGCGGGCGATCTCATTGAGTGAGGCCTCCGGCCCCTCCTCGGCGAAGGCAGCTGTCGCCGCCTCGAGTACGCGTTCATAGTTCCGCTGAGCATCGACCCGCATGCACATCCCTTGTTAACCGGAGAAGTTCTCCGCTATCGTACCGCCAAGGAATCGGAGAACCTCTCCGGTTCAGTGTTGGGAGCGCGATGATGGTGAAGCACGAACTCGGCGGCGTCGGCATCTGGACCTTCGCATTCGACGGACAACCGGTCGAGCGGGTGCGCGAGGCCGCCGCCGACCTCGAGGAATTGGGTTACGGCGCATTATGGTTCGGCGAAGGATTCGGTCGCGACACGGTCGGGCAGGCGTGGCTACTGCTCGAGGCGACCGAGCGGCTGGTGGTCGCCGCGGGCATTGCCAATGCGGCACTGCGTGATCCGATGGCGATGGCCACCGCCGAGCGCGCGCTCGGCGAGGCGTTCCCGGGTCGCTATCTGCTCGGACTCGGCGGTCATCGGGTCGGGGGTCGGCCCGTCGAGGCCGGGGGCTACACGATTCCGTCCGGCGGCAAGCCGCTGGCGCTGATGCGCGGCTATCTCGATGCGATGGATGCTGTTCCGCAGTACGGGCCGCAGCCGGACCCGGCGCCACGTCGGGTACTCGCCGCACTCGGACCCAAAATGTTGGCATTGGCCGCCGAGCGGACCTGGGGTGCGCATCCCTATCACACGCCGGTCGAGCACACCGCCGAGGCACGGCGGATCATGGGGCCGGAGGCATTTCTCGGTGTCGAGCAGGTCGTCGTCCTCGATGCCGATCGGGCGCGCGCCCGCGAGGTGGCCATGGCGCATATCGGGGGCTATCTCGAATCCGCACCGCATCAGGTGGCCAATGTGCGTCGCTTCGGTTTCAATGACGAAGATATCGCGGGTGGTCCGAGTTCACGGCTGGTGGATTCGGTGGTGGCATACGGGGATATCGAGATGATCGGCGAGCGCGTTCGGCAGCATTTGGATGCCGGGGCCGATCACGTGTGTCTTCAGGTACTCACCGCTGATCCGACTGCGCTGCCGCTGCCGCAATGGCGTGAGCTTGCCGCGCTCGCCCGGGATTCGTCATTCGCGCCTGCCGCTATCCGGTGACCTTTTGTGGGGCAACCGCACCCGCGTATCGACAGCAGAGCAGGACGGCGATGAGGGGGACGAACAGTGCGGTGGTGAGTGGGACCAGCGCGGTCAGCCAGCCGATGATCGAGGGACCGGCGAGCAGGCCGAGGTAACCGAGGCTGAACACCCGCGACATATCGGTAGCCGCCGTGGCCGAGCCGAGATTGCCTGCGGCGGTGAAGATTTGCGGTATGCCGCCGGAGAGGCCGAGACCGCACATCGCCCAGCCGAGCAGCGTCAGTGGCACCCAACCCGAAGCCATGATCAGGACCAATCCGAATGCGGCGATCAAGGTGCCGTAGCGGACGACGGCGACGCGGCCGAAGGCGCCCGCAACACGGTCGGCCGCGAGTCGGCCCGCGGTCATGGTGCAGGAGAATGCGCCGAATGCCAGTGCGGCGGTGGCATCGTCGACATCGAGATGGTCGCGAATCTGCAGGGCACTCCAGTCCGCGGCGACACCCTCGGTGAGCAGCAGTGCGAAGGCGATTGCGGCCAGCGCCAAGACTTTTCGGGAGCGATTCGGTGTGGTCGCCGACCGCGCTGTCGCGGCATCGTACGATGCGATTGCGTCAACGCGCGGGTTCTGTGGAAGGTTGTCCGCGCTTTCCGGAATGCGGTCGTGCGGTCCGTTCTCGCGGGATATGTCCGAATTCGCTTCTCGCGCCGAAGCTCCGGTGTCCGGTAGCAGACGAGGCACCAGAACGGCGGTAATCGCCAACCCTGCCACAGCGGCAAGCGACAAGCTGAGGCGCACATCCCATCCAGCGCCCTGAGCGGCCGCACCCAGTAGCGAGCCGAGGAATCCGCCACCGGAGAACAATGCGTGGAACGCCGACATGATCGGTCGCTCATAAGCCCGCTCGACATGCACCGCTTGGGTATTCATCGAAACATCGAGCGCGCCATTGCCGAAACCGAAGCAGGCCAATGCGATCGCCAAGCTGACCGGGCCGGTCGCGAGTCCGGGGCCGAGCACAGATATCGATGTGATCGCCGCGGCTGCCGCGACCACGGTCCGGCTGCCGAGTCGGTCGGCGAGCGGGCCCGCGATGCGCATGCCGACAATGCCAGCACCGGCCAGCACGAGGATGAACATGCCGAGCGTGGAATGCGCGATACCGGTGCGGTCGGTAATGGCCGGGATGTGCACCACCCACATGGCCAGCAGGAAACCGTTCAACGCGAACACCACGAATACCGCGGCGCGTGCTATCCGGGTCTGCGGATCGGTCGTCGTGGTCGCCACCAATTCGACGGTACCGCGTCGAGGACGACCGCGTGGCCGCGCGGGGAGCCGGTCCTGGACATCATCGGCCGATGGTCCGGCTCCGCGGATCTCGCCGTTGAGATCGGCGTCCGCGCGGTGGTCCTACGTCTTAACAACGACCTACTCGGTCGAGATGTTCCAAATTCCGGTGGCGGCCGTCTCGTCGGCGTAATCGCGGAAATCTTTCGGTTCCCGGCCCAGAGCACGCTGGACCCCGTCCGCGGTCTTGGCGTTCCTCCCGTCCAGAACGGTGCCGAACAAGTAGTCGAGCAGGCTGACGACGTCCGCGGGAACCTGGTACTCGGTCAGTGCCGCAACGAAATCCGTGCGGGAGATCGGAATGAACGCGACGTCGCGTCCGGTCGCCGAGGCGATTTCCGCGACGGCCTCGGCGAAGGTCAACGGCCTCGGCCCGGTCAGTTCGTAGAGTTCGCCACTGTGCCCGTCCTCGGTCAACGCGGCGACCGCGACATCGGCGATATCGTCGGCGTGCACGAACGGTTCCGGCACATCGCCGTTGGGCAGCGCCACCTCGCCCGCGAGCACATACTCCAGGAATGCGCCTTCGCTGAAGTTCTGGGCGAAGAAGCTGCAGCGCACGATGGTCCAATCCAGACCCGAGCCCTGCACGATCTGCTCACACGCCACGGCCTCCGGTTCGCCGCGACCGGACAGCAGCACAAGTTTGCGCACACCGTTGGCCTTGGCCGCATTGGTAAACGCTCGGATGGTCTCGGGGGCACCCGGCACCGCCAGATCCGGCTGGAAAGCGATGTACACCGCGTCAACGCCGAACAGCGCCGGCGTCCAGGTGCTGCGGTCGGCCCAATCGAAGGGAATCTCGGCCGCGCGGGAACCGATCCGGACCGGATGACCGGCCTGCCGGAGCCGAGTCGCGACACGGCTGCCGGTCTTGCCCGTACCGCCGGTGACGAGGACGAGGCGCTGGTGCGAGGTGCTATTTGTCATGCTTCCAGTACATCGGCGCGGCCCACGACGAAACATAGTTCAGCGACTCGCGATCATGCGTCAGCGTCTACTGTTGTGAGGTGGATGCGCTCGCCAGTCTGCTCGAAGGTCCACGCGCCCGAGGTGCGTTCGTCATGTGCTCACTGCTCGATCCGCCGTGGTCGCTGCGCATTCAGGACCGGGCGCCGTTGACGGTGGTATCGATGATCCGCGGCGCGGCCTGGATCATGACCGATGCGGCGGGCAGTAAGCCGCGGCAAGTGAACGCGGGCGATATCGCGATCTTCCGCGGACCCGATCCGTATACGATCGCCGACGATCCGGCCACCGCACCGCAGATCTTCATCGATCCGGGCAATGTCACCAAGACTGCCGACGGTGAAATCCTTTGCGAGACATTGAGTCTCGGCGTGCGTCAGTGGGGAACCGATGCGAACGGCGCCACTCTGATGGTGACCGGTACCTACGAGTCAGCGGGCGCGGCGAGTCAGCGGCTGTTGCGTGCCCTGCCGCCGGTGATCGTGTTGCAGCGCGGCGATTTCGACACCCGACTGCTCGACATCCTGGTCGACGAGGCTACCAAGGACGAGCCCGCCCAGGGTGTGGTCCTGGACCGGCTGCTCGATATGGTGCTGATCGCTGCCCTGCGCGCCTGGTTCGCCCGCAATGACGCGCCCGCCTGGTACCACGCCTACAGCGATCCGCTGGTCGGCAAGGCGCTGCGGCTGTTGCAGCACAATCCGGCGCACGGCTGGACGGTCGCCAGTCTGGCGGAGGCGGTCGGGGTTTCGCGGGCCGCGCTGGCCCGCCGGTTCACCGATCTGGTCGGTGAGCCGCCGATGGCGTTCCTCACCGAATGGCGTCTCGCGCTGGCCGCCGATCTGCTGCAGGAATCCGATGCCACCATCGAATCCATTGCCCGCCAGGTCGGCTATGGCAGCGCGTTCGCACTGAGCACGGCGTTCAAACGCCACTTCGGTGTGAGTCCGCGCGACCACCGGCAGGGCAGCGCCCCGGCTGAGCTATCGTCGGCCGGGTGACGCAGCAGTATCCAGTCCTCTGGCCGATGCCGACCCGGTGGGCCGATAACGACCACTACGGCCACGTGAACAACGTGACGTACTACTCGTACTTCGACACCGCGGTCAATGCCTGGCTCATGCACGCCACCGGCACGGATATCCGCGACCTGCCCGCCCTCGGCGTGGTCGCCCAAACCTCCTGCCAGTACCACGGCTCCCTGAGCTTCCCCGACCAACTCCAGGTAGGCCTGCGCATCTCCCGCCTCGGCCGCTCCAGCATCACCTACGACCTGGCCATCTTCCGCGAATCCGGCGACGCCCTGGAACTGGCCGCCACCGGCACCTTCGTCCACGTGTACGTGGACAATGAAACCCGCAAACCGGTAGAGATCCCGGAAGTAATCCGCACCGCTGCCAGTGCTTTGGTCACTGACTGAACGCGACGGATGTTCTCAACGCAGAAGATATTGTGGGACAACTGTTTCCACTGCAAATCAGCTCGAATAGGGAAGCCCGCCTACGCTTCGCAGCTAGACGGGCTTTCCTGGTGGGGCGTAGCAGCTCGAGCACACCCCCTAACTGGTCTACGAGCGATCGAACTCGCCATCGTTCACACCAGCGGTAAAGGCTGCCCACTCGCCTGGCGTAAACACCAGCGCCAGCCCCTGGGCGTCCTTGGAGTCACGAACACCGACGATAGCTGCCCGCGCAAGAATCCACTCGGAACGGGAACCGTCGAACATCAAGGGCGCGAGCACGAACGCTCAGAATGCGAACTACAAGGCCGACACTCGAGCCAGGAGACACAAAAAGCCCTCGGCAGGTGCCGAGGGCTTTCGTGCTTACGTACTTACAGTGCCTTGAGTTCTTCGGTGACCGCACCGACCGACTTCTTGGCATCGCCGAAGAGCATGCTGGTGTGGTCGGCGTAGAACAGCGGGTTATCGATTCCGGCGAAACCACTGTTCATGGATCGCTTGAGCACGATCACGCTCTTGGCCTGGTCCACGTTCAAGACGGGCATGCCGTAGATCGGGGACGAGGAGTCCTCGCGGGCGGCGGGGTTGGTGACGTCGTTGGCGCCGATCACCAAAGCCACATCGGTGCGGGAGAATTCACCGTTGATGTCGTCCATTTCCTTGAGTGCGTCATAGGAGACTTCGGCTTCGGCCAACAGCACGTTCATGTGGCCGGGCATGCGACCGGCGACGGGGTGGATGGCGTATTTGACCTCGACACCCTTGGCTTCCAGCAAGGAGGCCATTTCCTTGACCGCGTGCTGGGCCTGGGCCACGGCCATACCGTAGCCGGGGACCACGATGACCTGGTTGGCGTACGCCATCTGGATCGCGGCATCCGCGGCCGAGGTGGCCTTGGCCTGCTTCTGCTCACCACCCGAGGCACCGGGAGCGGTTCCGCCGCCGCCGAAGCCACCGGCGACGATGGCGGGGATGGAGCGGTTCATGGCCTTGGCCATCAGGTTGGTCAGGATGGTTCCGGACGCGCCGACGATCATGCCCGCCACGATCATCGCGGTGTTGTTCAGCGCCAAACCCGCCGCGGCGGCCGAGAGACCGGTGAGCGCGTTCAACAACGAGATGACGACCGGCATATCCGCGCCGCCGATGGGCAGCACCACCGCCAGCCCGAGGACACCGGCGAGCACGAGCACCGCGATCATCCAGTACTGCGGCACACCATCATTCGTGGCGCCGATACCGATCACCACGGCGGCGGCGATCGCACCCAACAGCAGCAACAGATTCAACGGCTGCTGCAACTTCCCCAGACCGATCGGACGTCCGGGCAGGATTTCCTGCAGTTTGCCGAACGCGATCAGCGATCCCCAGAACGACACCGAACCGATGATCGCCGCGAACAGCGAGCCGATCACGATGTGCACGGTGGGTTCTTCATCGAAATGCGAAAAACCCTGGGAATTGATGAATTCCGACCACGCGATCAACGCCACCGTGCCACCACCGACACCATTGAACGCGGCCACCAACTGCGGCATCGCGGTCATCTTCGTGAACTTGGCAGGCGGCACACCCAGCGCCACACCGACCACGAGCCCGGCGACGATCAGGATCCAGTTCGAGGTGTGGCGAATCGAAATCATTGTCGCCACAACGGCGATCACCATGCCCGCCGCGGCGATCAGGTTGCCGCGCACCGCGGTCTTCGGGCCGGTCAACCCCATCAGACCGTAGATGAACATGCCGAAGGCGATGATGTAGAGCCCGTTGACCAGATAGGTCACATTGTCGAAGGTATGCATCACGCTGCTCCCTCTGAACGCTCCGCTGCGGCAGCCTTCACCGCTGCGGGCTTCTTACCCTTGAACATCCCCAGCATCCGGTCGGTGACCACGAAACCACCGATCACGTTCAAGGTTCCGAACACGACCGCGACGAAAAGAATGATCTGGGTCAGGATCGAGGGATCCTGAACGTTGCCGAGGGTTACCAGCGCACCCAGCACGACGATGCCGTGAATGGCGTTGGTACCCGACATGAGTGGCGTGTGCAGGGTATTGGGGACCTTGGAGATGACGGCGAACCCGACGAACCCCGACAGCACCAGGATGGCGATATTGGCTAGTAGTTCGGTGTACATCAGGCATCCACGCTTCCGCTTGTCGGTTCGCTCGGCAAGCCTCGCTCACGAGTAACACAGGAATCGGCGAGCACCTGATCACCGAAATCGGGCGACAGTTTTCCGTCGACCAACATCAGCTCCAACAGTGCCGCAATGTTCTTCGAGTACAACTCCGAGGCATGCTCGGGCATCGTCGCGGGCAGGTTCAACGGCGAGCAGATGGTCACCTCGTGCTTGACCACCGTCTCACCGGGTTCGGTCAGCTCGCAGTTACCGCCGGTCTCGCCGGCCAGATCCACGATCACACTGCCGGGCTTCATACCCTCCACCGCCGCGGCGGTCACCAACCGCGGCGCGGGACGACCCGGCACCAACGCGGTGGTGATCACCACGTCGAAGCCCTTGATCGCATCCTCCAACGCCTGCTGCTGCTTGGCCTTCTCCTCATCGGTGAGTTCGCGGGCGTAACCACCCTCACCAGCGGCATCGATACCGAGATCGAGCCACTGCGCACCCACCGAACGCACCTGGTCGGCGACCTCGGGACGCACGTCGTAGCCGGTGGTCCGTCCACCCAGACGCTTCGCCGTCGCCAAAGCCTGCAGACCCGCGACACCCACACCGAGCACCAGCACGGTCGCGGGCTTCACCGTGCCCGCGGCGGTGGTCAGCATCGGGAAGAACCGCGTCGACTCCGACGCGGCCAGCAGTACGGCCTTGTACCCCGAAACATTGGCCTGCGACGACAAGGCGTCCATCACCTGAGCTCGCGAAATACGCGGAATCGCCTCCACGGCGAAGGCCTGTACCCCGGCCGCCTTCAGCGCCGGAATCTGGTTCTCGGCATTGCGCGGGGCGAGAAAGCCGATCAGGGTCTGCCCGCTGGCCAGCTTGGCCACCTCGGCGTCACTGGGCGGCGCGACCTTCACGACCACATCGGCCGACCACGGATCACCGATGGTCGCGCCCGCGTCCACATATGCCGCGTCCGGAATGAGCGCGCCGAGCCCGGCGCCCGCTTCTACCACCACCTCGACGCCCTGCTTCAGCAGGCTCGGGATGATCTTGGGCACGAGTGCGACGCGTCGCTCGCCCGCGTTCGATTCGCGAACGACTCCGACACGCGCTCCGCGCGGCGACTGGTCGCCTACGCTCTGCGTTGTCTCCACTTGTCAGACTTCCTTCTCTGGCTCAGCTTCAAGCAACCGGTCACGGCAGGACGATGTTACTTGGGAGTAAGTTCGTCCAAATTCTCGCAACTGTACCCGGCTCGCTGATCTTTTCGAGCGACCTGGCAAGCAATCGCTAGCGGCGAGCGTAGCTGAGATGGCAGTCACAAGTTGCGGCCGGATTCCGCCGTTATGTCGGATTCGCGACCAACACCAAGGTTCGAATCCTGGTCGGTGCGGCGCAATACCTTCCCATAGTGACGTGCGTCATGCCCGACTATGTTCCCGGTGAGTGGTAAGCCGTAGGGTCGGCGGTGTGAACGACTGTGTCTTCTGCCGCATCGCGGCGGGACAGGCCCCGGCGACCAAGGTCTACGAGGACGACACGCTGTGCGCGTTCCTGGACATTCGCCCGATCGCGCGCGGCCACACCTTGGTCATCCCGAAGCGACACGCATCCGAGTTGACGGATCTGGACGCCGACTTGGGCGCGCACCTCTTCCGCGCCGGACACCGGCTGGCGCTGGCGATCAGGCGTAGCGAACTGGCCGCGGACGGTGCGAATCTCGTCCTCAATGACGGCACCGCGGCCTTCCAGACCGTCCCACACGTCCACCTGCACGTGGTACCGCGTCGGCACGGCGACAAACTGAGTTTCGCCGCCGGACTGCTGCTGCGGCGCCCGCACGATCCCGAGTCCACCGCGGCCGCCATCCGCGCCGGAATATCGGCATTGGCACACGACGACAAGACCAGCGCCGAGGAGCAAGAATGACCGACCCGACCCAGGACCGGACGCAGCTGACCGGCCTGCTGTCCGAGCAATGGGAGACGATCGCGACCCTGGTCGCCGATCTCGACGAAGAGCGTTGGCGCACACCGTCTCCGCTGCCGGGCTGGTCGCTGTTCGATGTGGTGGCACACCTCGTCGGGACCGAATCCTGGCTGCTCGGCGAGCGCCCGCCCGCGCACGATCCGATCCGGCCCAAAACCGATGTGACCACACTGCCGCATGTGCGCAACGAATCCGGTGTGCTCAACGAGATCTGGGTCGACCGGCTGCGGCCACTGTCGGGTAAGCGACTGCTCGAGCTGTACCGCGACGTCACCGACCGCAGGCGCGAGGCGCTCGCGTCTTTCGGTGATACGGAATGGCAGGCCGAAACCGTTTCGCCGATCGGCAAGGTCAGCTACGGACGGTTCATGCGGGTGCGGCTGTTCGACTGCTGGATGCACGAACTCGATATCGCCGATGGGCTCGGCATTTCCGTCGACGAGGGCGGGCCGCGCGCCGAGCGGGCCTTCGGCGAACTCACCGCCACAATCGGGCGGGCGGTGGCGAAGGGTGCGCAGGCGCCGGACGGATCACGCATCACCTTCGAGCTCACCGGCCCGTTGCCACAGACGCTGCACGTCGCGGTGGACGGCCGCGCCAATATCGTCGAGGAACTGGACGCGCCCGCCACCGTGGTGGTTCGAATGGGTTCCGGCCTGTTCGCCCGGCTGCGCGGCGGCCGCACCACCGCGGATGCGCATGAAGGCGAATTCACCATCTCCGGCGATGCGGAACTCGGCAACCGACTGGTGCACAGCCTGGCCTTCACCATCTGAGCAGCGGTGCGACTTTTCCTGTCCAGCTACCGATTCGGCGCACACTACGACCGGCTCGCCGCGCTCGTCGGCGAGCCGGGCCGAGTCGCGGTGATTCCCAATGCATGTGACGCCTGGCCCGCGGCCTGGGCTGGTGCGGTCACCAGTGACGTGACCCCGCTGCGCAAGCTCGGCTACTCCCCCGACGTGCTAGATCTGCGCGAATTCGTCGGTCGCGCAACCGAATTGGAAGCCACCCTGGCCGAATATCCGCTGGTGTGGGTGCGCGGCGGCAATACCTTCGTCCTGCGCGCCCAATTCGCCCGCAGCGGAGCCGATTTCGTACTGCCGAAGTTACTGGCCGCCGACGCCCTGGTGTACGCCGGGTACAGCGCGGGGGCCTGTCTGCTGACTCCGGATCTGCGCGGTCTGGAATCCACCGATGACCCAGCCGAGGTCGAACCGGCATGCGGCATCGAACCGCTTTGGGACGGACTGGGTTTGGTCGACCACCGCATCGTGCCGCATCTGGATTCCGCGACCGATCCGGATGGTGAGTCCGCGCTACTCGCCGCTCGGTACCGGGCCGAGGGCCTCGCGCACTGGGCGCTCACCGACGACGATGTCGTCGTGGTCGACGGCGACGATATCGAGATCCTGCGCTAGGCCGCGGAACACGATCCAGCGCATCGCGCTGTACATGTAGACCGCTTCGCATGCCCCCGCCAGCAGCCGCGACAGGTGGTATTCCGAACCCAGTGCGGTCAGTCCGCTACCGACGCCGAGTATGAAGGCGAGGTAGTTGATCACGACAACCACCACATACAGCACGGCCTGCCTGCCGACCGGTGCATGCGAGTGGAAGTTGAAGGTGCGATTCAGCACGAAGCTGAGCCCGAACGCGCAGATATAGGCGACGGTGACCGACAGCCAAACGGGCAGCCCCAGCCCGCCGTGCAGCACCGTGAGCAGTGCCAAATCGACACCGAAGGTGCAGCCGTTGATCAGCGCGAAGCCGAGAAACGTCGGGGCGACAAGGCGATTCAGCCCCAACGGCAACCTCGCGACGACGGCCTCGCACCAGCGGGAGAAGCCCGCCACCAGGGACTCGGTGCTCGTCACGCCGCCAGCATGCCAGCGGCAGGTGTCCACCAGGTGATCGTTCCGGAAACAAGATCGGCTGGAACCCGACTCGATCAGCCGATCCGGGTGAGCGTTGAACGGCGGTCCAGGACCGACCAGGCGACGAGGCAGCGGTGGCGGGTGACGTCGTCGACATCGTCGAGGAGAGCGTCGAGCAGGAGGCGGGGGTTACGGTGCCACTGATCGGACAGGGTGGTGATGGCTGTTTTGCCGAACATGCCCGAACGATCCAGCGCCGTGATCCATTCGGCGATATCCCCCGCGTGGATGCGGCGCAAAGAATCCGGATCGATGCCCCCGTCGACGACTTCGTAGGAGAACACGGCAGCGACCAAATCACGGTAATCCGGCGACTCGACCTGCATGAAACCTCCTCGGCACGCCTGCGCACCTACTGGAATCGGACAGCGCCCCGAATGGGCGCCTCGCCCGGAATTCTTATCGGCCGACGGGCCCGGCACCACTGGACCGGCCCACATCCCGCCGGGCTCGGTGTTGTAGCAAACCTCCAGGGAGAACCGGACGCGCGGCTGTTACAGTCGGGCACGCACCGTGGGCCGCACCCGCCGTATAGCGTGAGCTGTGTGGACCTGCATGACCTGATCTCCCGCCTGCCCGATGGTGCGGTACTCACCGATTCCGACCTGTTGGCGGGTTATCGGCAGGACTGGGCGCGCGATCCGAACGCCGGCACACCGCTGGCCGTCGTCCGCGCTACCGGCACCGATGATGTCGCGGCGACGTTGCGGTGGGCGCACGAACACAAGGTCGCGGTGGTGCCGCGCGGGGCCGGATCCGGACTGTCCGGCGGGTCGACTGCCGTCGACGGCGGCATCGTGCTCAGCACCGAACGCATGCGCGCGATCACCGTCGACCCGGTCACCCGCACCGCAGTGGTTCAGCCCGGCTTGCTCAATGCGGAGGTCAAACGCGCGGTCGCCGAGCACGGCCTGTGGTACCCGCCGGACCCGTCCTCCTTCGAAATATGCTCGATCGGCGGCAACGCGGCCACCAACGCAGGCGGGCTGTGCTGCGTGAAATATGGCGTGACCACCGATTATGTACTCGGCATGGAGGTCGTACTCGCCGACGGTACGGTAGTGCGGCTCGGCGGGCCACGGTTGAAGGACTCGGCGGGCCTGTCGCTGACCAAGATGTTCGTCGGCAGCGAGGGCACGCTCGGGGTGATCACCGAACTCACCCTGCGGCTGCTGCCCGCCCAACCGCCGCAATCCACCGTGGTCGCGACCTTCGCGACGCTGACCGCCACCACCGAGGCCATCCTCGGCATCACCGGCACCCTGCGGCCCGCCATGCTCGAGTTCATGGATGCCGTCGCGATCAATGCGGTAGAGGACGAGATGCGGATGGGTCTGGATCGCGAGGCCGCCGCGCTGCTGGTCGCCCGTTCGGACGCGCCTGGCGAATTCGCCAGGCACGAAGCCGAAGTCATGGTCGGCATCTGCGAAAAAGCCGGTGCCATCGAGGTTTTCCACACCGAGGATCCCGAGGAAGGCGAAGCCTTTACTGCCGCACGGCGTTTCGCCATTCCGGCGGTGGAGAAGATCGGACCGCTGCTGCTCGAGGATGTCGGTGTTCCGCTGCCGCGGCTCGCGGATCTGGTCAACGGTATCGCCGCCATCGGGGCGCGCAATGACGTGCTGGTCTCGGTGATCGCGCACGCCGGGGACGGCAATACCCACCCGCTCATCGTGCACGATCCGACCGATGCGGCGATGACCGAACGCGCGCACCGCGCCTTCGGCGAGATCATGGACCTGGCCATCGAGCTCGGCGGCACCATTACCGGCGAACACGGGGTGGGCCGGTTGAAGAAGGCGTGGCTGCCCGATCAACTCGGCCCGGATGTGATGACGCTCACTCGCCGGATCAAGGATGCGCTCGACCCGCATGGCATTCTCAACCCAGGCGCGATTCTGTAGACGGAACATTCCCAGCCGCTGAGGAGTTTGACCCGATCATGACCACCAGGCTCGAGCACAATGTCGCCGATACCCGATTCGAGATCTATCTCGACGACACCCTCGCCGGGTACGCCGACTACGCCGAACGCGAAGATGCTGATCTCACTCGCCCCGTCGGCTCCGCCGACAACCATCCCCCTAAAGTTCGCGACTTCCACCACACCATGACTTTCCCGGAGTTCCGCGGCCGCGGCGTGGCCGCCCAGGTGGTCGAGTACGCGCTGCAGGATTCGCGCGCCCAGGGCTTCGCCGTCATCCCGACCTGCTGGTACGTCGAGCAGTACATCGCGGAGCACCGCGAATACGCCGATCTGGTCGCTTAACGCAGGTAGTCCGCGAGGATCGGGACCGGTCACCGCCAGGCGTCCGGGCTGGTGAGTTTGTTGTGTGTAGGGTTATCCGGGGGCACAGAAAGACCGGGTGTTCCCACCGCTCGGCGCAGCGGCCTGAACACCCGGTCGGTATGCGTTGTCAGCCCCGCAGCAGTGCGCGCGACATGACGACGCGCTGGATCTGGTTGGTGCCCTCGTAGATCTGAGTGATCTTGGCGTCACGCATCATTCGCTCCACCGGGAAGTCGGTGGTGTAGCCCGCGCCGCCGAAGAGCTGCACGGCGTTGGTGGTGACCTCCATGGCCACATCGGAGGCGAAGCACTTGGCGGCAGCGGAGATGAAGCCGAGATTCTTCTCGCCGCGCTCGGCGCGGGCGGCGGAGGTGTAGACCATGAGGCGGGCGGCCTCGATCTTCATCGCCATATCGGCGAGCATGAACTGGGTGTTCTGGAAGTCGGCGATCGCGGTGCGGAACTGCTTGCGGTCCTTGGTGTAAGCGATCGCAGCGTCCAGGGCGCCCTGCGCGATGCCGACGGCCTGCGCGCCGATGGTCGGGCGGGTGTGGTCGAGGGTCTGCAGCGCGGTCTTGAAGCCGCTGCCCGGCTCGCCGACGATGCGGTCACCCGGCACCCGGCAGTTCTCGAAATACAGTTCGGCGGTCGGCGACCCCTTGATGCCGAGCTTGTGCTCGAGCGGGCCGACCACGAAGCCCTCGTCATCCTTGTGCACCAGGAATGCGGAGATGCCGTTGGCGCCCTTCTCCGCATCGGTCACCGCCATGACGGTGTACCAGGAAGACTTGCCGCCGTTGGTGATCCAGCACTTGGAGCCGTTGATGACCCAGTCGTCGCCGTCCTGTTTGGCGCGGGTGCGCATGCTGGCGGCGTCGGAGCCCGCCTCACGCTCGGACAGCGCGTAGGAGGCCATCTCGCCGTTGACGATATCCGACAGCACCTTCTGCTTGAGCTCCTCGGAGCCGTTGAGGATCAGGCCCATGGTGCCGAGCTTGTTGACCGCGGGAATCAGCGAGGACGAACCGCACACGCGAGCGACCTCTTCGATCACGATGCAGGTGGCGACCGAATCCGCGCCCTGGCCGCCGTAGGCCTCGGGCACGTGCACCGCGTTGAAGCCCGCGGCGTTCAGCGCGGTGAGCGCCTCTTCCGGGAAGCGGGCGTTGCCGTCGACGTCCTTGGCATACGGAGCGATTTCCTTCTCCGCCAGTCCGCGGATGGCCGCACGCAGTTCGTCGTGGAAGTCCTCGAGCTGGAACAGATTGAAATCGGGGTTCCCTGCCATGGGACACACTCCTGGGTTTGTCGGTCGTGATTTTGCTGGATGGGAGCTCCAGCGATCGGCACTCAGTGCCACACTCCGTTTGAGTATACGCCCGAGGATGTACGCCAAGTGCGGTTAAAGTGTGGCACTGAGTGTCAGATACTGCATACAATGACTTCCGTCACAGACTACCGAGCTGCCGGGTCACCAAATCGGCGACCTGCCTCGGCGGCATATCCCTCGGGAACACCGCGACCACCATTTCCGCCGCACCCGACCCGCGCCCGCGCGGAATCGCCGCCAACTCCTCGCGCAGATCCGCCGCGCCCGCATCCGATTCGCCGCGCACCATGCGGCGCAACAGGTAGTTGTGGGTGGCCGTCACCGCGGCGGTGAACTGCACCCGCGCCAGATCCGGCACCTCCGGCAGCCGCTCACGCAGATAGTCGGTGAACAACCGCTCATACCGGAATACGGTCACGATCTCGCGCTCCCGCAGTGCGGGCACCTTCCGAACCACCCGATACCGCCGCTCGGCGATCTCGCGCCACTGGGTGAACCGCTCGAACACCTGCACCACCGCGGCGCACACCGCCTCCCACGGATCCCCCTGCGCCGCCGCCAAGGACTGCGCCGCCCGCGCCAACTGCGACTCGTGATCGGCGAAGATCACATCCTCCTTCGACCGGAACTGCCGAAAGAACGTCCGCCGCGAGATCCCCGCCGCCTCCGCGATCTCATCCACGGTCGTCGCCTCATACCCCTGCTCGGTGAACAACCGCAGCGCCTGATCCACAACGGTCAGCCGAAATCTGGCCGCATCATCCCCACTACGCCCCCGAACGGTTTCCTCAATCGCCACCGCATCACCGTACTGAGCCCCGCCGATACGGGATCCGCATGGCGGCAATTTGATCCCCGCCGCGCGCGGCGTGGCCGAGTCGGTTGGTCAGCCGAGGAGTTTGCTGCGCAGCGCGTCGTCCTTCTCCAACACCATGGCTTCCAGACCAGCCTGGAACTGCTCCATCCTGGCGCGCAGGACCGGATCGGCGGTGGCGAGGATGCGGGCGGCGAGCAGGCCGGCATTGCGGGCGCCGCCGATGGAGACGGTGGCCACCGGGACGCCGGCGGGCATCTGCACGATGGACAGCAGCGAGTCCATGCCGTCGAGATATTTGAGCGGAACGGGGACGCCGATGACCGGGAGCGAGGTAGCGGAGGCGACCATGCCGGGCAGGTGGGCGGCACCGCCCGCCCCCGCGATGATGATCTTCAGACCGCGCCCCGCGGCCTCGCGGGCGTAGTCGAGCATGCGCTGGGGCGTGCGGTGCGCCGAGACGACGCCGACCTCGAAGCGAATATCGAACTCCGCCAAGGCGATTGCGGCGGCCTCCATAGTCGGCCAGTCGGAGTCGCTACCCATGATCAGGCCAACTTGCGCATTACTCACCGTGGGGATCCCATCCGTCGGTCCAAATCGCGTGCGACATCCAGTACGCCGCGCGCTCGGCCTGCTCGCGCACCACAGCGACATCGTCGCCGAGCACATTGATATGCCCGATCTTGCGATCCGGGCGTTCACCCTTGCCGTACAGGTGTACCTTCGCCTGCGGCAATCTGGCGAAGAGGTGGTGCAGCCGCTCGTCCATCGACATGGTCGGCGCCTCGGCCGCGCCGAGAATATTCGCCATCACCGTAACCGGCGCCAGCGGACTGGTGTCACCGAGCGGATAGTCGAGCACCGCGCGCAAATGCTGTTCGAACTGACCGGTGCACGCGCCGTCCATGCCCCAGTGACCGGAGTTGTGCGGCCGCATGGCCAGTTCGTTGATCAGGATGGCGCCGTCGTTGGTTTCGAAGAGTTCGACGGCCATCACACCGACCACACCGAGTTCCTTGGCGAGGTTCAGCGCGAGCGTCTCGGCCTGCGCGCCCAATTCGTCATTCAAGTCCGGTGCGGGCGCGATCACCACGGCGCACTGACCGTTGCGCTGGACCGTCTCCACCACCGGCCAGGTCGCGGCCTGACCGAACGGCGAACGCGCCACCATCGCCGACAGTTCGCGCTTCAGATCCACCTTGGCCTCAGCGAGCAGCCGCACACCGTGCGCGAGTTGATCGGCCACGATGGTCTCGGCCTCGGCCGCCGACCCCGGCATCCAGACACCGCGCCCGTCGTAACCGCCGCGCACCGCCTTCAGCACGATCCGCCAGTCGTGTTCGTCACCGAATCGCACCGCATCGGCCACCGAGGTGACGGGCACGAAGGCGGGCACCGGCAACCCGAGCTCGGACAGCTTGGTCCGCATGGCCAACTTGTCCTGCGCGAAGACCAGCGCGTGCGGCGGCGGCTGCACATTCACGCCCTCGGCGACCAGCGCCTCCAGATGTTCGGTCGGCACATGCTCATGGTCGAAGGTGAGCGCGTGCGAGCCGACGGCGGCCTTGCGCAGCGCGGTCAGATCGGTGTGGCTGCCCAGTACGACCTCGGGGCTCACCTGGGCGGCCGGGTCATCCGGATTCTCGGCCAGCACCCGCAGCCGCTGACCGAGCGCGATGGCGGCCTGGTGCGTCATGCGTGCGAGCTGGCCACCACCGATCATGGTGACGGTGGGCATGGCGGCAGGATCGAATGAACGGCGGGTGGTCACGTCGTGCAATCTTGTCATGTCCGGGCGCCATGATCCCTACCGGTACACTCGGGCCTTGTGTCTTTCGTCGACGACGTGGTCAACGTCCTCCCCAAGCCCCTGCGGGAGATCGCATACCGCCACCACGAACTGATCAAATTCGCCATCGTCGGCGCGACCACCTTCATCATCGACTCGGGCATCTTCTATGTGCTCAAGTGGACCGTGCTGGAGACCAAACCGGTCACCGCGAAGATCATCTCCGGCGTCATCGCGGTCATCTGCTCCTACATCCTCAACCGCGAGTGGTCGTTCAAGAACCGCGGCGGGCGTGAGAAGCACCATGAGGCGCTGCTGTTCTTCGGCGTCAGCGGCGTCGGCGTCGTGCTGAGCTTCATCCCGCTGTGGATCTCCAGCTACGTCTTCGACCTACGCCAACCCGATGTGAGCTTCACCGTCGAGAACATCGCGGACTTCTTCAGCGCCTTCATAATCGGCAACCTGCTGCAGATGGCATTCCGCTTCTGGTCGATGCGACGCTGGGTGTTCCCGGACGAAATCAGCGAGCTCGTCGAGGAAATCGAGGAGCTGCTCGAGGAAGAGCAGCTCGGCCGCAGTTAGCGCGGTTCAGGCGCCGGCGCGCCGTTGGGCGTGCGTTGCGACGCACTGGATCCGAGGAACATCGCGAACAGCGCGGGACGGCGGCGCTGCAATTCCAACCGTCCACCATCGGCCTCGATGAGCGCGCGGGCCAAGGCGAGTCCGACGCCGGTGGAGCCGCCTGCGGAGAAGCCGCGGTCGAAGATGTGCGGTGCGAGTTCGTCACGGACGCCATCGCCCTCGTCGGCGACCTCGACTACCACCAAGGGCTCGCGATCGCTGACCGTGCGCACCGTGCGCACCGATACCGTGCAGGTGCCGCCACCGTGCATCAGCGCATTGTCGACCAGCACCGCGAGGGCTTCGCGCAGCCGAGAACCCGTGATCGGGGCGCGCAAGGATTCGTCGCCGATCAACCGCAGGATCCGGCCTGCCTCGGTGAACGGATGCGACCACTCCTCGACGACGCCGCGCAACTCGTCCATTACCGGCACCGGATCGCGATCGGCGGCGTCCTCGTCGCGGGAGGCTCGGACCAGATCGTCGATCGCATCGGTCAGCCGGTCGACCTGCGCCATAGCCTCCTCGGCCTCGTGCACCACGGCCGGATCGGAATGCGCCGATAACTCGTCCAGCCGCAATCGCACCGCGGTCAGGCGGCTGCGCAGCTGATGGGAAACGTCCGCGACCAGCGCATGTTCGCGCTGCAGCCGCCCGGCGATCTCGACGGTCGCCGAATCGAGCACATCGGAAACCCGGTCCAGTTCGGAAATTCCGTGCCGCCGCGGATCCGGCCGGAAGTCACCCATGGCCAGGCGGGCGGCGCGGGCCGCCACGTCACGCAGCGGGTCGGCGACCCGGCGCGCGGTGATCATCGCCACCGATACCGCCGCGCCGAGTGAGGCGAGCACCGCGAAGGCAACCACCGCGACGGCCTGGATCTGGCGCGTATGCATCGGCCCCGAAGGCACCTCCAGGCGCAACGACCCCTCGGTCCCCATCGCCAGCGATTCCACCACCGGATCGTGCACCCGGTCCGCGCCGATATCGAGCCGGGACGCATTGTCCCGCGGGGCCGGATAGATGATGGTCAGCTTGCCGTCCATGGGGATCAACGGCCGCACCGGGCGGGTGTCGAGTTCGCCGAGCACCATGCCGTCGCCGTGTTCCTGGGCGATGATCTCAGCGGCGATGCGCTCGAGCCGGTTCTCCAGATCGTTGCGGGTGATGTCCTCGACCCACAGCCACGCGGTGTAGATCAGCGGGACGCCGAGTACCACCGTGGTGATGGTCAGCACGGTGAGCATCGATCGCAGAATTCTGCGTCTCATATCAGTTGTGCCGCACCATCAATCGGTGTTCAACCGGAAGCCGACACCGCGCACGGTGACGATGCGGCGCTCGGCCATCGGGCCCTCGTCGCCGATCTTGCGGCGCAGCCAGGACATGTGCATATCCAAGGTCTTCGAACCGCGCAGCTCGGCATCGCCCCACACCTCGCGCAGGATCGTCTCGCGCGGCACCACCTGACCCGCCCGATCGATCAGCACCTTGAGCAGCTCGTATTCCTTGTTGGCCAAACCGACTTCAACGCCGTTGACCAGCACCCGCCGCGCCGCGGGCTCCAGCCGGATACCGCCGACCTCGACCGCTTCGTCACCGATTCCACTGCGCCGCAACAACGCTCGGACTCGCGCGAGCAACTCGGCCAACCGGAACGGCTTGCCGACATAGTCATCCGCGCCCGCGTCCAACCCGACAACGAAGTCCACCTCATCGGTGCGCGCGGTGAGCATCAGCACAGCCAGATCGGCGCCGCGGGCGCGCACTTGGCGGCACACCTCGAGCCCGTCCATACCGGGCAGACCGAGATCTAGGATGAGTAGATCGTGACCGCCCTCCAAGGCGCGTTCGAGCACCGCGGGCCCGAAGCGTTCCACGGTGACCGAATAGCCCTCGCGCCCGAGCGCACGCGAGAGCGGTGCGGCGATGGCCTCATCGTCTTCGGCCAGCAGTACTGCGGTCATATGCGGTGGTCCCAGCGCGGATCGTCGGCTCTGGATTCCTCGAACACCTGCCGGTAGAGCAGCGCGTGTACCTGCTGCACCTGCGGGATGTCGTCGTATTCGAGCGGTTCCTCCGAGGAAGATCCGATGATCAAGGTGCCGGTACCGAGCAACCGATCGAACAGGCCGTGCCGGAACTGCACACTGGAAATCCGGCTCATCGGGATATCGATGCCGGTGTGGGTGATCACGCCCTGCCGGATGAGCACCCTGCGGTCGGTCACGATGAAATGCGTCGACTTCCAGCTGATAATCCGTGCGACACAACGCCATCCGATGATGCCCAGCCAGACGACCAGCACCACGATCAGCAATACCGAACGGGTCGTGCCCTCGGTCCTGCGCCAGATCAGCCCCCCGGCGAATCCGGCCAGCGCGGTCGCGATGATGAGCGTCACGATCGGCCAGAACAGCATTTTCCAATGCGGATGACGATGGAGTATCAACTGCTCGTCCGGGGCGAGCACCTCCTCCGGATAACCCATGCCGGAACCCTACCGCGAGAACACGCCGGAAAGCGTGGACAGCGACACGTGCCGTGCTGCACAATCGGCACCTTGCGCCGTCGCGACCTCGAGATCCTCTCGAGAACCCTCGAGATTCCGCACAGGATCGCTCCATAGCCTCGATCCGACGGCAGCCGCTCGATCCGGCTCTCGTTCGACCAGCTCTCGTTTTGTTCTGCTCAATGCTCTGCCTGTGAAAAGACAAGTCCGGCTTGACAAGACGTCGAAAACGAACCGTGGAGGCGTGCGTGACCAAGGATCTGACCCAGCTGCAAATCCTGACCGAACTCGAACCGGTGGCCGAACAGAATCTCGAGCGCCACCTGTCGATGGCCAAGGACTGGCATCCGCACGACTACGTCCCGTGGGACGAGGGGCGCAACTTCGCCGCGATGGGCGGTCAGGACTGGGAACCGGAACAGTCCAAATTGAACGAGGTCGCCAAGGCCGCGATGATCACCAACCTGCTCACCGAGGACAATCTGCCCTCCTACCACCGACTGATCGCCGAGTACTTCTCCCAGGACGGCGCGTGGGGCACCTGGGTCGGGCGCTGGACGGCGGAGGAGAATCGACACGGCATCGTCCTGCGTGACTATCTCGTGGTGACCCGTGGCGTCGATCCGGTCGCGCTCGAACAGGCCCGCATGATCCATATGACCCGCGGCGTACCCTCACCCCAGGATTGGGGCGGATTCCTCGTCAACGTCGCGTATGTGACCTTCCAGGAGTTGGCCACCCGGGTCAGCCACCGCAACACCGGCAAGGTCTGCAACGACCCCATCGCCGACCGCATGCTGCAGCGCGTCGCCGCCGACGAGAACCTGCACATGATCTTCTACCGCAACCTCTGCGGCGCGGGCCTGGATCTTGTGCCCGACCAGGCCATAACGGCGATCACCAAAATCCTCACCAACTTCGTCATGCCCGGCTACGGCATGCCCAACTTCCGGCGCAACGGCGCACTGATGGCCAAGCACGGCATCTACGATCTGCGCCAGCACCTCGAAGAGGTGGTGGCGCCCGTGCTGAATAAGTGGAATGTCTTCGACCGCAACGACTTCGGCCCGCGCGGCGAACAGGCGCGCCAGCAACTCGGCGAATTCCTGGAGAAGTTGGAAAAGGACGTGCTCAAGTTCGAGGAACAGCGCGACCGCCTGCTCGCCCGCGAGGCGGCGCGCGGCATCATGCAACCGGTCTGAAGCTCCGAATGTCGGTGCCGCACAAAAGGCTCCCCTGAATCCGCCAGGGTGCGGTCAGTATTCGGCGCGCAGGTGGGTTACATCGGCGGCGGAGACCACGTGTTCGCCGATGCGCAGGCGGCCCGCGGTGTCGACATCGGTGGCGATGCCCTCGAGGGTCTGGCCGCCGGGTAGTTCGGCGCGGACGGGTGCGCCCAGGGTGGCGCAGCGGTCGCGGTAGACGCCGATCAGATCGGTGGTGTCCCAACCGGCGTCGCGCCACGCGGTGAAGCGGCGGGCGAATTCGGTCAGCAGCGACCGCACGAGCTCGGTGCGGTCGGTTACCTTCGCACCCGCCAGCGTGAGCGAAGTGGCATGCGGCACCGGCAGTTCCGCCTCGGTGAGATCGACGTTCAGGCCGATTCCGACGACAACGGCGGGCGCCCCACCACTGGAGGCGACTTCGGCCAGGATGCCCGCGACTTTGCGGCCATCGATGAGCACATCGTTGGGCCACTTCAGATTCGCCTCCACACCGGCGGTAGCGCGCAGTGCGTCCACCACGGCGACACCGGTGAGCAGCGGCAGCCAGCCCAGCACCGCCGGCTCGATGCCGGGCAGCCGCACCAACACCGACATCGCTATCTGTGCGCGTGGCGGGCTGACCCAGCTCCGAGCGTGCCGACCCCGGCCCTGTTCCTGGGTTTCGGCGAGCAGTACCGCGCGATCGGCGTCGGCCTCCCCGGCCCGAGCGATCAGGTCCGCATTGGTGGACCCGGTCGACTCCACCACAGCGATGTGGGAGAAGAACGACAGTTCGGGCGACTCGGCGAGACTGCGCCGCAACTGCTCTGCATCCAACGGTGGCCTGTGCACACCGGCAGGCTATCCGACGAGGTCGTACTCGCGAATCGGAACCGCGACGAACATGCCGTCGCCGGATTCCGCTTCGACCTCGGCCCACTCCTGCGGGTCCAGCACGGTCGGCTCGGTTTCCACGGTCTGCCAACTGGTCCACGAGGTCGCCGTGGCGTGCTCGGCGACTCGGCTGCTCCATTCCCACATGATTTGCTCCTCAGCTAGGTGTGCGTTGTCCTCCCATGCACCTCACTGCCCCCTTATCTCGAGCTGAAATGCGAACGTCCTCAGGGTATCTGGGCACCGCGGCGCCACTCCACCGATTTTCCGGCGCCTAGCACCGCATTCGGTTCGGGAATCGACCAGGAAGTTTGCCGCCATTCGCCTGTTGGAACATGATCTAGCTGCGGTTTTCTACTGACCGGTAAGCGACACTCGGTTACCGAGAGGCACTGGCACTGGTTACACTCCGGAGCCATGACGAGTGTCCAGCACCAGCCCGCATCGGAATCGGCGGGCGCCCCCGATATCCACACCACCGCTGGGAAGCTGGCTGATCTGCGGAATCGGCTGGAAGAGGCCAAACACCCGATGGGTGAGGCCGCGGTCGACAAGGTGCACTCCAAGGGCAAGATGACCGCCCGCGAGCGCATCCTCGCACTGCTGGACGAGGGCTCCTTCGTGGAACTGGACGCGCTGGCCCGCCACCGCAGCGTGAACTTCGGCTTGGAGAACAACCGACCGCTCGGCGACGGCGTGGTGACCGGCTACGGCACCATCGACGGCCGCGACGTCTGCATCTTCAGCCAGGACGTCACCGTCTTCGGCGGCAGCCTCGGCGAGGTCTACGGCGAGAAGATCGTCAAAGTGATGGATCTGGCGCTCAAGACCGGCCGCCCGCTGATCGGCATCAACGAGGGCGCGGGTGCGCGCATCCAGGAGGGTGTCGTCTCGCTCGGTCTCTACGGCGAGATCTTCCACCGCAATATCCAGGCCTCCGGTGTGATCCCGCAGATCTCGCTGATCATGGGCCCGGCCGCCGGTGGGCATGTCTACTCGCCCGCGCTGACCGACTTCGTCGTCATGGTCGACGGCACCAGCCAGATGTTCGTCACCGGTCCGGATGTCATCAAGACGGTCACCGGTGAGGACGTCACCATGGAGGACCTCGGCGGCGCGCACACCCACATGACGAAATCCGGCGTCGCGCACTACGTCGCCTCCGGCGAGCAGGACGCACTGGACTACGTCAAGGATCTGCTGAGCTACCTGCCGAGCAACAACCGCGCCGAGGCCCCGCGCTTCCCGGCCACCGACCCGATCAACGGCGCCATCGAGGATTCGCTCACCGACGAGGACCTCGAGCTGGACACGATCATCCCGGATTCGCCGAACCAGCCCTATGACATGCACGATGTCATCCGCCGGCTGCTCGACGACGACGAATTCCTCGAGGTGCAGGCCGAGCGCGCGATGAACATCATCGTCGGCTTCGGCCGGATCGACGGCCGCAGCGTCGGCATCGTCGCCAACCAGCCGACCCAGTTCGCGGGTTGCCTCGATATCGACGCCTCGGAGAAGGCCGCGCGCTTCGTGCGCACCTGCGACGCCTTCAATATCCCGATCATCACCCTCGTCGACGTTCCCGGCTTCCTGCCCGGCACCGGCCAGGAGTACAACGGCATCATCCGGCGCGGCGCGAAGCTGCTCTACGCCTACGGTGAGGCCACTGTGGGCAAAATCACGATCATCACTCGCAAGGCCTACGGCGGCGCCTACGACGTCATGGGTTCCAAGCACATGGGCGCCGATGTGAACCTCGCGTGGCCGAGTGCTCAGATCGCGGTGATGGGTGCCTCGGGCGCCGTCGGTTTCGTCTACCGCAAACAGCTGCAAGATGCCGCGAAGAGCGGAAACGATGTCGACGCGCTGCGCCTCGAGCTGCAGAACGAGTACGAGGACACTCTCGTGAACCCCTATGTGGCCGCCGAGCGCGGGTACGTCGACGCGGTCATTCCGCCCTCGCACACCCGCGGCCAGATCGTGTCGGCGCTGCGTCTGCTCGAGCGCAAGATGGTCTCGCTGCCGCCCAAGAAACACGGCAACATTCCACTGTGATCAAGCGATAACCTCCATGGACCGCGCACACTGGTTGCAGAGACGCAATGAGTCGATTCGAGGATGAGGGTCGCTTGGTCCATATGTCTTCGAGTCGGGCATAAGGCTCGATCGCAATAGAGAGAGGATCTGGCACTGTGACGACCGTGGCAGATGAAGATGTGTTGACCGCCGTCGAACTGGATCTCACAGTCGACCCGATCGCGGATGCGGTCGAAGCGGCCGCACCGACGGCAGCCCCGGCGCCCGCGCCGGCCGAGCAGCCGTTCATCCGAGTCATCAAGGGTGCGCCGTCCGACGAGGAACTCGCGGCGCTGGTGTCGGTGCTGTCGGCGGCCGCGAACAGCGCCCCGAGTAGCGGACCGGCCGGTCCGTCCGACTTCTGGGGTCGCCCGACCATGATGCACCGCGGCACCTCGCCGTTCTCGCCGTATTCTTTCCCACAACTGTCACACCTGCGCGACTGATCGGATGACGAGACTCGTTCTCGCCTCCGCCTCGCCCGCCCGCCGCGCGGTTTTACGCTCGGCGGGCATCGAACCCGTCGTCCAGATCTCCGATGTCGACGAGGACGCCGTCGCCGCGGCACTGCCGCCCGCCACGGCGCCCGAGGTCGTCGTGGTAGAGCTCGCGCGGGCCAAGGCGCGGTCGGTGGCCGCCACGATTCCGGATTTCGGCGCGGATTGCGTTGTGGTCGGCTGTGATTCGATGCTGCTCGTCGACGGCGAACTACAGGGCAAGCCGCATACGCCCGAGGTGGCGCGTGCCCGCTGGTCCGAAATAGCCGGACGCAGTGCGGATCTCATTACCGGCCATTGCGTCTTGCGCATGCGAGACGGCGAAATCGTCGCCGAAGCCGTCGACTGCAGTTCCACCACAGTGCATTTCGCCAAGCCCGAACCCGAGGAACTGGACGCCTATATCGCGACCGGTGAGCCCTTGCAGGTCGCCGGCGCGTTCACCCTCGACGGGATGGGCGGCTGGTTCGTCGATCGCATCGATGGCGATCCGTCGAGCGTTATCGGAATCGGTCTACCACTGCTGCGCCGACTGCTTGGCGACGTTGGGATCGGCGTTGCGCAACTGTGGAGCCACTCGCCCAGCTGAGGGCGGCGCGATGCGCGTCTCCGCCCCGGCCTCCGCGCCGATCGGCACCGGAGTCGCGTCACGCTCCGGATCCCGCCGGGCCGCCATCATCTCCAATCGGACCACGCAGAGCTCCGGCTCGACGAACGGTTGCAGCCGGACATTCACCTCCCCGCGCACGCCGTTGCGGTCGAGCACCTCTTTGATCAGGCCCAGGTGCACGCCACACACCACCTCGGAATGCGTGCGCGCGAGTTCGCGCAGCGGGCAGGCGGTGAGCCGGATCAGGACCTGCTCATCGGTTTCGGCGGCCGCATCGCGCTCCGGTGCGAAACCGAGTTCGGACATCAGCGTCATGGTGACGTCCTTGGCGTCCTCCAGCGATTCGACCGCATGGTCGCCCGCGTCGAGCTTCGCGCCCCAGGCGCGTCCGGCGGCAATGGCCGCCTCCGATCGACGCCGCGGATCGGGGCCGAGCTGGTCGGCTAGGACCTGAGCCAGTTCCTGATAGCCAACCGATCGCTGGACCGCGCTGTAGCCGATACGCGGGCGCCCACGGCCGCGCGGCGGTTGTTGGAACTGGCGCACCAGCGATTCCCTGGTAAGCACATCCAGATGGAACCGAACAGTGGTGACGTGCTGTCCGGTGATTCTGGCCAGTTCTTGGGCGTCGAGAGGTTCGCTGGCGCCACGTAGGATCGCGAGCAGTCGACGCCTCGGCCAAGAATCGGACATAGCTCACCCCTCCTCCCGGGAGACTTTATCGGATGAGGGTGCGATTTATTCGCCCATTCAGCCGATTTGTGATCTGAAACGAGTTTCACTAACGCCTCACACCTAACATCGGCGTGAGACCCGAACCGCTGTAACCACCCGTCTACCTCGTGTGAAGGACCCATATCGTGCCCGTTGCCCCGGACTCTCATCCTGCCTTCGGTTCGTACGCACATCCTCACCGACTAGTAACCACAGAGTGGCTGTCGGCAAACATCGGCACGCCGGGGCTGAAGATCATCGAGTCCAACGAGGACATCCTGCTCTATGACATCGGTCACGTTCCCGGCGCCACCAAGGTCGATTGGCGGGGCGACCTCAACGATCCGGTTACGCGTGACTATATCGACGGTGACCGATTCACCGAATTGATGCGCGCCAAGGGAATCGAGCGCGACGATACCGTGGTGGTCTACGGTGATCGCGGCAACGCGCAGGCGGCGCACACGTTGTGGGTCTTCACCCTGTTCGGGCATCCGGATGTGCGACTACTCGACGGCGGACGGGACGCGTGGATCTCCGAGGCGCGCGACACCACCTTCGACCAGCCGTATCTGCTGCGCAGCGAGTATCCGACGGTCCGGCGCGACGACGGTTCGGTGCGGGCGTTCCGCGAGGATGTGCTCGCCCACCTCGGCAAGCCGCTGATCGATGTGCGCTCCCCCGAGGAGTACTCCGGTGAGCTGATCCAGCCGCCGGCCAATCCAGAGGACGCGGCCCTGCGCGGCGGACATATTCCGACCGCGGTGAACATTCCGTGGACCGAGGCCTTCCACAGCGACGGCCGCTTCCGTTCCCGCGCCGAACTGGACGATATCTATGGCGATCTGGCGGCCGCGGACGATCTGGTCGTCTACAGCCGGGTCGGCGAACGGTCCAGCCACACCTGGTTCGTGCTGACCTATCTGCTCGGCTTCGAAAGCGTGCGCAATTACGACGGGTCCTGGACCGAATGGGGCAATTCGGTTCGCATGCCGATTGCCAAGGGGTATGAACCGGGTGACGCACGGACGGCCGGTACCCGCAAGGCGCGAGCCCGATAGCCGTGCTCCGGACGCATCACAACCGAGGGCGGTATCTGATTTGCGGCGTTCCCGCGCCCTAGGTGATTACGCAGACTGCCTCCTCCGGGCCTGACCGCAACGCCGCGGGTTGTGATGTGTGACCTACTGTGGAGTAGGGCTATCCGAGTGCGGCGGTTGTTGGCAGACTGCCTACACTCGCCCGAGACGGAAGTATGTCGACCACGGGGCGACCAAGAAGATTGCTAACAGGAGGCTCAGTGCCCAGCCATGCCAGCGCGCGGATATCGAAGGTACTCGTAGCTAACCGAGGCGAGATCGCCGTTCGCGTGATCCGGGCGGCCAAGGATGCCGGTATCGGCAGTGTCGCGGTATACGCGGAGCCGGATGCAGATGCCCCCTTCGTGAAACTCGCCGACGAGGCGTTCGCCCTCGGCGGGCAGACCTCGGCCGAGTCGTACCTCGTCTTCGACAAGATCCTCGACGCCGCGGCCAAATCCGGCGCCGACGCCATCCACCCCGGCTACGGATTCCTCTCCGAGAACGCCGATTTCGCCCAGGCTGTCATCGACGCCGGGCTGATCTGGATCGGCCCCTCCCCACAGTCCATCCGCGACCTCGGTGACAAGGTCACCGCGCGCCACATCGCCGAGCGCGCGAAGGCGCCGATGGCGGCGGGCACCAAGGATCCGGTCAAGAACGCGGCCGAGGTGGTCGAGTTCGCCAAGGAGTACGGCGTGCCCGTCGCGATCAAGGCCGCCTTCGGTGGCGGCGGTCGCGGCATGAAGGTCGCGCACTCCATCGAGGAGATCCCGGAGCTGTTCGACTCCGCCGTGCGCGAGGCCACCGCCGCATTCGGTCGTGGTGAATGCTTCGTCGAGCAGTACCTGGACAAGGCCCGCCACGTCGAGGCGCAGGTCATCGCCGACAAGCACGGCAATGTCGTGGTCGCCGGTACCCGCGACTGCTCGCTGCAGCGCCGGTTCCAGAAGCTGGTCGAGGAGGCGCCCGCGCCGTTCCTGACCGATGATCAGCGCGCGCGTATCCACGCTTCGGCCAAGGCCATCTGCAAGGAGGCCGGTTACTACGGTGCGGGCACCGTGGAGTACCTGGTGCAGGGCGACACCGTGTCGTTCCTCGAGGTGAACACCCGCCTGCAGGTCGAGCACCCGGTCACCGAGGAGACCGCCGGAATCGACCTGGTGCGCCAGCAGTTCCGCATCGCCGAGGGCCACGAGCTGGCGATCAAAGAGGATCCGACGCCGCGCGGGCACGCCTTCGAGTTCCGGATCAACGGCGAGGACGCCGGCCGCGGCTTCCTGCCCGCGCCGGGCCCGGTGTCGGTGTACCAGGAGCCCAGTGGGCCCGGTGTGCGCGTCGATTCCGGTGTGGTGCAGGGCAGTGTGATCGGCGGTCAGTTCGACTCGATGCTGGCCAAGCTGATCGTCACCGGCGAGAACCGGGAACAGGCACTGCAGCGGGCCCGGCGCGCGCTGGCCGAATTCCACGTCGAGGGGCTGGCCACGGTCATCCCGTTCCACCGTGCGATCGTCGAGGATCCGGCATTCATCGGTGACGGCGAGAAGTTCGACGTCTACACCAAGTGGATCGAGACCGAGTGGGCCAACAACGTCGAGCCGTACACCCCGGCCGGTGCCATCGCTGACGAGGACGAGGATCTGCCGCGGCAGAAGGTCGTCGTCGAGGTCGGTGGGCGTCGGGTCGAGGTGTCGCTGCCGGGCAACTTCACCGTCGGCGCCGGTGCCGCGGGTGCGGGCAGCAATGGCGCCGGGGTGATCCGCAAGAAGCCCAAGCCGCGCAAGCGCGGCGGCGCCGGTGGCGGTGCGGCCTCCGGTGATGCGGTCACCGCGCCGATGCAGGGCACCGTGGTCAAGGTCGCGGTCGAGGAGGGCCAGTCGGTCGAGGCGGGCGATCTGATCGTGGTACTCGAGGCCATGAAGATGGAGAACCCGGTCAACGCGCACAAGGCCGGTGTGGTCACCGGACTGTCCGTGGAGGCCGGCGCGGCCATCACCCAGGGCACCGTGCTGGCAGAGATCAAGTAAGTAAACAGCTGGCGAAGACCGTCTCGAGCGGGCGCTGGACACCGACGTCCGCGCCCGCTCTGTCGTATCGTGGTCCGGTGACCAGCTCTGCCGTCGTGCCCACCGTCGCGGAGGTCATCCGCGGCCGACGTGAATCAGCCAGCCGTGCCGACGGGTATCGCCTCGCCTTGGTCATCGAGGGTGGTGGCAGCCGCGGCGTGTACTCCAGCGGGATGGTGCAGGCGCTCGTGGAACTCGGGCTCGCCTCGATCTTCGATGCCGTGTACGGCACTTCGGCCGGTGCGATCAACGGTGCGTGGTTCCTGTGCGGGCGGGCGCTGTCGGGCATGCGGTCCTGGACCGATCCGGTGATCATGCGACGCGCGATCGATCCGGCCCGACTGCTGCGCGGGCGGCCCGCCTTCGATCTGGACTACCTGGTGAACCAGGTTTACGACGGCATCGTGCCAATGGATTTTCCGGCAATTCTGGCCAATACCACTACCTTTCATCCGATCGGCACCGATATCCGCACCGGGCACGCGGTCGATCTGCGCCGCCACATCGTCGACAAACCCACGCTGATGACCGCACTGCGGGCCTCGGCGGGGCTGCCGATTCTCGCGGGTCCACCGGTGCCGCTGGGCGGTGCCGAATATCTCGACGGCGGGCTGTCCGAAACGGTGCCGATCCGCACCGCGGTGCGCGACGGTGCGACGCACGCCTTGGTGCTGCGCACCCGACGCACCGATGAAAAACGCCCACCCGCACCGCGTTTGCACCAGGTAGTCGGGGGCAGCTATCTGCGTGTGCGGGCACCGGGCGCTTACCGTGCCTGGCTGCGGCGGCCGCATCAGCAGGCCATCGAGGATCACGTCCTGGCGGGCCTCGCAGACGCGGCTCTGCAGATCCACCCGCCCCTCGGCGCTCCGGATGTAGACAGCGCCGCGCGCGATACCGCACTGCTCGCCGAGGCATTGACGATCGGGCGGCAAGCCGTGCACGCGTCCTTGGCGGCCTTAGTTCAGCTCGACGGTGGCGCCGTTGGAGAGCATGAAGTCGTGTAGTTCCAGCCGATTCGCAGTCGCGTCCTGCGGGACGTCGAAGACCAGCTGGGTGGTGGCCGATTGGCCGGGCTGGAGTTCGAACGAGTAGCCGTAGCGACGCTGGGTGGTCTGCCACATAGTCGCGATCGCGTTGTGGTCGACCTGGCGGCCCTGGGTGTCCACGAGACGTTGACCGACGG
Organism: Nocardia sp. NPDC049737; assembly: GCF_040674755.1. NCBI lineage: Bacteria > Bacillati > Actinomycetota > Actinomycetes > Mycobacteriales > Nocardiaceae > Nocardia > Nocardia sp. NPDC049737. The sequence continues at coordinate 94,130 of NZ_JBFANH010000030.1, forward strand.
GCAGGAACCACTTCGCCTCGTCGGAAATATTGCGGACCTCGACCGTGACGACGGAATAGGAGCCGCTCGCATTCTGCAATCCGATCCGCGGGACACCGGAATCCACCGAGGTGACCACGAATTCGAACTTGCCATCGCGCACGGGGCTGTTCAGCCCAGCAGACACCGGCGCTGGCGGGTCGGCCGATTGCGCGGTATCGCCATCCCGCACCGCGACCGACGGATCTGCCGTGCGCGTGCCGCCGCCACTGCCGGTATTGCCGAAGGCGATCAGCGCGGCACAGCCCGCCGCCAGCATGAACGGTGTCAGGACTATGACGGCGAGTGCGCCGATAAGCCTGGACAGGAAGGGCTTACGGCGCCGACGCTGTGCCCTGCGTGGGGGTGGTGCCCGGCGTGGGGGTGGTGCGATCCATGGGCGGCGCTGTGAGACCGTCCAGCGGGGTGCAATCGGAGCGCGCCACGGTGCTCGCTTCGGTTGTGGTGCAACACGCTTGGCCGGGCGCACGACCGGTGTCGGTTGGACCGCGACACGATTCGGCGACCACGGTGAATGCTGTTGCGGTGCCGCGGGTCCCGCCGGTGCTGGTGCCAGGCGGGTTGCCACGAGTGTCGGCGTTGGGCCGGGCTCGGTCATGACCTTCGTGGGATTGAGCGGCTTCGGCGACTCGGCCAGTGGCGCTGGTGAGTCTGCCGATGGGGTCGGCGCGGGTGGTTCCACGTTTGTCCGAGCGTGGGTGTCTGCCCGGGTCGGGGCCTGCGGCTGTGCCCATGTCAGGGCCGGGGTCTGTGCTCCTGTCGGCGGGTGTGTCTCTACCCGTGTCGGCGCGGGTGTCTCTGGTCGCATCGGCGAGTGCGACCGCACCGGCGTTGGTGTCGGCTGCTCATCCGCTACCAGCTGTCGGGTCTCAGATAGCGGTGCGTGCGGTTGTGGTGCATCTGGGAGCGGAGGCTGCGACGCATGCGGCTGCGGCGTATCAGGGGGCGGCGTATCAGGGGACGGAGGCTGCACGGACGGCTGGGCTGATGCAATCGGCGACTTGGGTGTCGGATGCTTGGGTGTCGGATGCTTGGGTGTCGGGCGCTTGGGCGTGCCGGGCGGCGATGATCGCGGTGCGGGGTGTGGGAGGCGCGCGAACGCGGTGGCCGCGTATGCGGCGGCGGCGAATTCGCGGGCGGTGGGGTAGCGCTGAGTTTGGTCCTTGGCCATGCCGCGGGCGATTACCGTGTCCAATTGCGGTGGGGCGGCCGGGTTCACGGTCGATACGCGGGGCGGGTCGGTCATCAGATGGCCGTGCATTTGGCGGGCCGGGTCGGTGTCGCCGTAGGGGCGACGGCCGGTGAGGCATTCGTAGAGGACGCAGGCCAGGGAGTAGACGTCGGAGCGGGCATCGACGGTGCCGTTGAAACGTTCCGGCGCCATATAGGCCCAGCTTCCGATGGCCATGCCGGTGGCGGTGACGGCCGTCTGGCCCGAGCTCTGTGCGATGCCGAAGTCGATGAGATATGCGTGCCCGCCGGTGCCGACCAGGATGTTCGACGGTTTGACGTCACGGTGGATCAGCCCGGCTCGATGCGCCGCATCCAGACCTGACGCGGCCTGCGTCACGAAGTCGACGGCTGCGGTGGGTGTCAAAGTGCCAACCCTGGTCAGCATTTCGGCCAGGTCTATGCCGTCGATGTACTCCATATCGATGTACAACCGGCCGTCGAGTTCGCCGAACCCGTGAATCCGCACGATATGCGGATGTCGCAGACTCGAGCCGAGCCGCGCCTCTCGCTGGAACCGCTTTCGGTAATCCGTGTCGGCGGCCACATGCTCCGCCAACACCTTCAGCGCGACCGTGCGCCCGGTTTCGCTGTCATGCGCCAGCCATACCGCCCCCATACCGCCCCGGCCGAGCAGACGGTCGAGCCGGTACTTCCCGAACTGTTCCCCCATCACTTACCTCCATCGCTGGGACGAGGCAGATGGCCGCGCCGTTGCGGAGTGGGGCGGCAACCCGATCGAAACCGCATCGCCCGAACCTAACCCGACCCTATCCCCGTCACCCACCCGCGAACAGTGTGACCTCCCCTACGTAGTTCTACTCGAGGAGCGATCCCGACTGAGGCGGCGGCTACTTGCCCGGCTTGGCGCGGCCACCGTGTCCAGGCTTGCCCTTGTTCGGCTTATCGTTGCCCGATTCGCCATTGGCCGAGCTGTTGACATGCGGATTTCCATTGCCGACGACCGTGGGTTCCGACTGCTGGCCGTCGGGTATGTCCCCGAAGGGCTGTGCGGGAGCCCAATTCGCGATACCGCCACCCACGGTCCGACATACGAGCGGTGTGCCGTCCGCCGCAATTACATTGCCGTCGACACCCGGTTCGCACGGCTGCCCGACGCCCGGAATCACCGCATTCGGGGACGCCGCCTGCGCCGGCCCGGTCGGCGCCAACGATTTGGGAACAGTTGGCGTAGTCCGAGCAGACGACGGTGCCGCATAACTCGTTTCGCCCCCAGGCCGCCCCAACCACAGCGCCAACCCGATCAAAGCGACCAACGCGGCAATAGCAACAGCCGCATGCCCAGGCCCAACTCCCCACCAACCGGCACGCTCCCACCACAGTTCAGCATCTCGCGTCGACTCCGCCCCGGCCCCGCCTACCCACGTCGGCTCAGGCGCAGGCGCAGCATCTCGTGTCCACTCGCCCACGGCCCCACCGACCGATCCCGGCTCATGCGCAGACACGGCATCACGCATGCCCTCAGCGGCCCCACCGACCCCCATCGACTCACGCCCAGCCGCGACATCCTGCATCCGCGAGGCTTCCGCCGGTCCGGTCCGCACCCCCGCACGCGCAGACCCGGCATCACGCGTCCACTCACCCGCGGCGGACTCGGCGATCTGCAGCCGCTCCATGGCGCCGGCCCGCATCGGCTCATCTGCCGGCTCGGCACTCACGCCCTCGGCCGCATGACATGGTTCGAGTAGGACATGGGTGGTCGGGACGGTTGACGCGGCGATCTCGACTGTCGACGCCTCACGGCCGGTTGCCGCGGCATAGGCGGTAGCGGCGAATTCGCCTGCGCTGGAATAGCGTTGGTTGGGATCCTTGGCCATGGCGCGGGTAATGGCGGTGTCGAGGGACGCGGGGACGGCAGGGTTCAGGGCGGCGGCGCTGGGCGGGGCGGTCAGTAGGTGGGCGCGCAGTTGCTGTGGAGAGTCGACATTGCCGAAAGGTCTTTGGCCGGTGAGGCATTCGTACAGGACGCAGGCCAGCGAGTATTGGTCCGCGCGTGCGTCGGCGATGCCGTCGAAGCGTTCCGGCGCCATATATGCCAGGGTGCCGACCACATTGCCGTGGGCCGTGATCGCGGGCTGGTCGATGCGATGTGCGATGCCGAAGTCGATCAGGTGGACGAACCCGGTCGGGCCCACCATGATGTTGGACGGTTTGACGTCGCGGTGCACCAGGCCGACCCGGTGCATGGCATCGAGCGCCATCGCGGTCTGCGCGATGATCGCCACGGCACGTGCCGGATCCAGCGGCCCGGCTTCCCGCAGCAATGCGCTGACATCGGTGCCCTCGATGAACTCCATATCGATATAGAGGCGGCCGTCGAGTTCGCCGAAGGTGTGGATCGGAACCCGGTGCGGTCCGGGGACCTGGGCCGCCAGGCGGGCCTCCCTGGTGAACCGCAGTCGGCAGGTCGGATCGGTGGCGTGCGAGCAGTCCAGCACCTTCAGTGCGACGGCACGGTCGGCGACGGTGTCCCGAGCCAGCCAGACCTGTCCGGTCCCACCGCTGCCGAGCAACCGATCGAGGCGGTAGTGGCCGAACCACGTTTTGCCCATGTCGAACCTCCTACTACCTTCCGTTCGTCTTTTAGCTACCCGAAATCCACACCGCCATCACAGAATCCGCGAATCTGGTCCGGCGGCAGGGCGATCATGACGCAACCAGTCCGCTCAGCGACGCGAAATTCGATCAGCTCGGGGTCGATGCGGCAGCACGAGAACATTCGGGGAAAGCCGCTAGCCTTGCTGTTATGAGTGACCTGCCCGAGATTCGCATCGGCACCGCGGAGCGTGAGCAAGCGATGCAGCGCCTGTCCGATCATTTCGCCGCCGGGCGGCTCAGTGTGGCGGAGTTCGATGAGCGCAGTGCCGTGGTCGCGGCGGCGCTGACCCGCGCCGACCTGGACAAAGTCTTCGTCGACCTGCCCGAACCCGCTCCCGTCGTCGCGGCGCCCGCCAAACGCGACTCCGGGTTCCTCGACGAGTGGCCGGAGCGGGTGATGGCGGTGATCCCGATCCTGGCCGTCATTCTCTTCTTCGTCACCGGCAGCTGGCTCTGGTTCCTGGCCATCCCGCTGGCGGGTGCACTGTTGTTCGGCGGTCGGCACGAGCATCAACGTCGCCGTCCACGCGACCGTCGCCGCCGCAGGGAGCTCGAGGACTGATGGAACCCGTCGAAATCAATGCGGGCACCTGGTATCTGCGGGCGCTGCGCGCCGACGACCGCATCGATGACCGCCCAGCCCTCGCCGCTGGCGGCATCACCGATCCGAACTACGTCACCCGCCGCACCGAGCAGTGGGATGACGAATCCCACTTCTCCTGGGCCGTCTGCGAACCCACCACCGCTGAACTGGTCGCCGAAATCGTCGTGACGCCCGGCGCTGACAACACTGCCGAACTCACCGGCTGGGCCCGCCCCGGTTACGAGCCCGCCCTCGAAACCGGCACCACCGCGGTCAGTCGCTTCGTAGAAGGCGGTCTCGGCCTCCGACTCCCCTGAGCCGGAAGCCAACTCAGCGCATCACACCCGTGTGTCCCGTTGAGTAACGGCCCGGCTGTGGCCAGATGGTGAGTCCGTGCGCTCCCCGCCCAACAGGTATGCGCGCCAACAGGTTCCAGTTCTCGATATCGATCGCGTACACCTCACCGTGGTGTCGACCCGATACCCAGAAAACCCGCCCGTCCGCGGACAGATTGCCCATATCCGGACTGCCACCGCCCGGGATGAACCACTTGCGCACCAACTTATTCGCGGCGAAATCCCAGACGGAGATGCTGCCCTCGTGGCGGTTGGTGATGAGCATCTGTTTGGAGTCGCGGGTGACATACAGACCATGCGCACCTTTTCCAGTCGGCACGAAACCCGTGTTCTCCCAAGTCGATGCGTCGATAGAGTAGATGCCGTCGGCGACCATATCGGCGATGAAGAAGCTGCGTCCGTCCGGGGAGAGCTTGACGTCCTGCGGCTTGCCAGCACGACCGCCCGGCAGGTCGATCATCTTGATCACCTTGCGCTCGGCCACATCGAAAACCAGCATGCGGCCGATGAATTCGCAGCTGGCCAGGGCGAATCGACCGTCGGCGGTGAAGTCCATGTGGTCGACGCCCGCGCAGTCGGGCACCGCGAGCGCGTGCATTTTCTGCCAGGTGTGCGGATCGTAGAAGTCCAGCGACTTATCCGCCTCGGCAACGACGAGCGCGTATTGGCCATCCGGCGTGAAGTACATGTTGTAGGGGTCGCGCACCGGGAAGGGCTCGCCGGGTTTGCCGGTGCGCGGATCGATCGGCAGCAGGGTGCCCCCGCCGATCGGCAGATCATTGGTGAGATACAGCGTCTGCATGTCATAGGACGGGACCACATGCTGGGGCTCCCGACCTCCGGCCGGGAAACTGTCGATTACTTGAAAGGTTGCCGGGTCGATCACCGAAACCGAATGCGATTCGCTGTTCGGCACGTAGACCAGGGGCCGATGATCGGCCACCGTCGGACTCAACGCCCGGTTCGCGGCATAGATGTCGGTCGGCGACAACGGCGGTGGCATACCGGGTAGCAGATTCTCCAGATGCGGCGGTGCCGCGCTGGTCGGGGCGGTGACGGTGGTGGGCGGCAGAGTCGTCACACCCACCGATCCGGCCTCGCTCGGGGCGCACCCGGCGACCGTCACGAGGACGGTCGCCGAGGCGAGCAATTGGGCGCAGCTTCGGCGATTGCGCTGTCGGTTCACGCGCTGCACCGTGCCAGGAGGTGGTGAAGACGAGATGACATGGGTGCGAAGCCTAGGCGCTGCCGCCGGGATTCCACAGCAATCCCCGCCAGGGCGTATCGGGTTGCCCGAATCATCCGGAACTACGTACTCGGACAGTCGAATTTCCGATTGCGGGCGGATAACTATCCGGCGTCGCTGAGTACCCGTTCGAGTGCGTCGACCGCGGCATCCAATTCCGCCTCGGTAACGGTGAGCGGCGGCCGGAACCGAATACCGCGCTCGCCGGTGCCGAGGATCAGCACATGCTCGCGTTCCCGCAGCGCGGTCAGCACCTCGTCCCGCAATTCGGCCGAGGCCAGCGTGATGGCACACATCAACCCGCGCCCGCGCGGTTCGGTGACCCGAGGGTGGTCGGCCGCGAGCTGTTCCAGACGCCGCAGCAGATGTGCGCCGAGCGGTCGTGACCGCTCGATCACCTCATCGCGCTCGAACACCTCGAGGATGCGTCGGGACCGCACCATATCGGTGAGATTGCCGCCCCAGGTGGAATTGAGCCGAGAGCTGACCACGAAGACATTATCGGACACCTCGTCCACACGCCCGCCCGCCATGATGCCGCAGACCTGGGTCTTCTTGCCGAACACGACAATATCGGGCTCGAGCCCGAGTTGTTGGTAGGCCCAAGTGGTTCCGGTCATGCCGACGCCGGTCTGTACCTCGTCGAGGATGAACAGCGCGTCGTTCTCGTGACACAGCCGCTGCACGGCCTGCAGGAATTCCGGGCGCATATGCCGGTCGCCGCCCTCGCCCTGGATCGGTTCGGCGATGAAACATGCTATGTCGTGCGGGTTTTCGGCGAAGGCGCGGCGCGCCTGGTCGAGTGCGTGTGCTTCGGCGGCGGCGATATCGACGCCGTTGGCCAGGAACGGCGCGTCGATGCGCGGCCAATCGAATTTGGGGAAGCGGGCCGTCTTCACCGGATCGGTATTGGTCAGCGACATGGTGTAGCCGGTGCGGCCATGGAAGGCTCCGGTCAGGTGCAGCACCTTGGTGCCGAGTTCCGGTGCGCGCCCGTGGGATTCGTTATGCCTGCTCTTCCAGTCGAACGCGACCTTGAGCGCGTTCTCCACCGCTAGTGCGCCACCGTCGATGAAGAACAGGTGCGGCAGCCGGGGATCGCCCAGCACCCGCACGAAAGTGTCGACGAAGCGGGCCATTTCGACGGTGTAGATGTCGGAGTTGCTCGGCTTGTTGAGCGCCGCGACGCTCAGTTCCACGCGGAACTCTTCGTCCTCGGCCAAGGCGGGATGGTTCATGCCGAGGGCATTGGAGGCGAAGAAGCCGAACATATCGAGGTAGGAGCTGCCGTCGCGTTCATCGACGATCAGGCAGCCACGGGATTTCCGTAGATCCAGCACCAGGTCGAATCCATCGGCGAGGATGTGCGCCGACAGGATCTCGTGTACCCGGGAGGCGGGGGTGACCGGTGCATTGCCACTCCCCGCGCGGGTGCGCTCCAGTTCGATGGTCACATCAGTAGGGTACGAAAATCTTTACGAAAATTCTATGAAATAACGGACTAATTACGGCCACAGGCTATCTGTCGTAGAATGTCTGCAAGATGATGGTGCTTCGAGTTCGCACGTTGGCGGTCGCCCTGATCTCCTGCAGCAACTGCTCGAGGTGCCGGGGAGAGGCCACCCGCACCAGCAACACGTAACTCTCGTCACCGGCCACCGAGTGGCATGCCTCGATACCCGGGATATGTTGCAGCACGGCAGGCGCGTCATCAGGTTGCGAAGGGTCGAGAGGAGTGATGGCGACGAATGCCGACAACAGTTGCCCGAGCGCCTCGGGATCGACATGTGCGGTGTAGCCGCGGATCACCCCGCGCGCCTCTAGTCTGCGGACCCGCGATTGCACAGCCGAGACCGATAAGCTCGCCTTTTCGGCCAGATTCGACAGGGTGGCGCGACCATCGGCCATCAGTTCACGAATCAGCAGGCGATCGATGTCATCGAGTACGGGTCTTGCCGGTGTATCCGCCATCAGCGAAGGCTAACCCAGCGGAGGCTACTCGTGGCGAAAACTTTTGCTCGTTAACTCACCGTACCCATCCGATATTGTTCGCCGACCCAAAGTTACAGCGGAGCAACCGATGACAGACATGCTCGAAGACCACCTGACCAAGGACCTGGCTACCCGTGCGGCGGAACTACTGCACACACTCGGCGCGCAGTCACCGGTCGCTGGCGAACTGTCCGCGCGGACGCCGATCACCGGTGGCACGCTCATGACGCTGCCCGCCGACTCCCTCGACGACGCGGATGCGGCGATCGGGAGGGCGGCGGCGGCCTTCCGCGGCTGGCGCACCGTACCCGCCCCGGTCCGGGCCGGGGTGGTGCGGCGACTGGCCGAACTACTCACCGCGCACAAGGCCGAACTCGGCGAACTGGTCACCCTGGAGGCGGGGAAGATCCGTGCCGAGGCGGTCGGCGAGGTGCAGGAAATGATCGACATCTGCGAGTTCGCGATCGGGCTGTCGCGCCAGCTCTACGGCAAGACCATGCCATCGGAGCGGCCTGGACATCGGCTGATGGAGACCTGGCATCCCCTCGGCGTGGTCGGGGTGATCTCGGCGTTCAACTTCCCGGTCGCGGTGTGGGCATGGAATACCGCCGTCGCGCTGGTCTGCGGTGACACGGTGGTGTGGAAGCCGTCGGAGACGACACCCCTGACTGCGCTGGCCTGCCATACGCTGCTGCGCCGGGCGGCGGCCGATGTCGGCGCGGATCCCGAAGTGCACCAGCTGATTCAAGGTGGTGCGCAGGTCGGGTCCCGGCTGGTCGACGACGAGCGGGTGGCGCTGGTGAGCGCGACCGGTTCGGTGCGGATGGGTCGCATGGTGGCGCCGCGGGTGGCCGCTCGGTTCGGGCGATGTCTGCTGGAGTTGGGCGGTAACAACGGCGCGATCGTCACGCCCACAGCGGATTTGGAGCTGGCGGCGCGCGGCATCGTGTTCGCGGCGGCGGGTACGGCCGGACAGCGCTGCACAACCTTGCGTCGATTGATCGTGCACGCCGATGTCGTCGGGCCGCTGCTGGATCGCGTAGCCGGGGCATATCGTCAACTGCGCGTTGGCAATCCGCTCGACGACGGTGTGCTGGTCGGCCCGCTGATCAACCGCCGCGCCTACGAGGAAATGCGTGCGGCAATCGATCGTGCGCTCGGCGATGGCGGCGAATTGGTCTGCGGTGGTGAGCGAGTCGACGGGTTCGGCGACGATGCCTGCTACGTGCGTCCCGCGATCGTGCGCATGCCCGCCCAGACCGCCGTGGTCCGCGAGGAAACCTTCGCACCGATCCTCTACGTGCTGACCTACCGCGACTTCGACGCCGCCATCGACCTGCACAACGGTGTGCCGCAAGGCCTTTCCTCGGCCGTCTTCACCGCCGACCAGCGCGAAGCCGAACGCTTCCTTGCCGCCGACGGCTCCGACTGTGGTATTGCCAATGTCAATATCGGCACCTCCGGCGCGGAAATCGGCGGCGCGTTCGGCGGCGAGAAGCACACCGGCGGCGGCCGGGAATCCGGGTCGGACTCGTGGAAGGCATACATGCGGCGGGCGACCAACACCGTGAACTACTCCGATCAGCTGCCACTGGCGCAGGGCATCCAGTTCGGTTGAGCCACAACCCGCCCCCCGCCGCTTGGGCGCCTAGGTGAGGTCGACGGTGCCCGCTCGGGATAGCTCGCACGAGCCACCGGGCCCATGGTGTGTCCGGGCCGCCGATGGATTGGGCATCCACGGTCGAAGGTCGCGATGTGTTGATCCAAGTCGCCGATGACCTCGTCATGAACTGCTTTGTCGGCGACCGATCCGTATTAGGCGTTCGGTACCCGTTCGACGAGGGACTGTAGTTCGCTCGTCAATCGAGACTGTGTCCGCGGGTTCTCGGAGATCGCGACGCAGAGGCCGCAGTTTCGAAATCCTGCCCTTGCCACTGACGGTCCGAGCCGGCCGGTTTCCAAACCGACTGGCCTGGACCCTTTTTCATCGGTAAGTGTTTTGCGGTGAGTCGCTGCGAGTGTCGGTAACGGGATGTATGCCAGAGCGATGGAGCGAGTAGTCCAGGCACCCAAACCTTTCAGATCGCCCTGGCAGAAATTCAGTAGGGGAACATGAGGAATCGCTTCACCACCTTCGTCGGCACGGGCATCGCCTTCGCGGGTGCGCTCACACTGCTGCTCAGCGGCTGCGCGCCGCAATCGAGCGGCCCCGGCCTCACCGCCGCTACGGCGTCGATCACCACGTCGAAGGCCACCTCGACACCGCCCGCGACAACATCGCCGCAGCCGACTACGACCACCACGGCGGCGTCGACCGCAGCGCCGACCACGTCGGTATCGCCGCCCGCGCCGGCCCCGGCACCGATCGCCTCAGCCCCACCCCCCACGTACCAACCACCGGTGGCAGCCGCCCCACTTGCACAATCCCAGCAGACCTGCGGCGACGACTCATACCTCAACTCGGACAACCAATGTGTCCACCGCCCCCAGTCCGCCCCCGCCGCCCCGCCCGGAGCCACCGCCCGCTGCACCGACGGCACCTACAGCTACAGCCAACACCGCTCGGGCACCTGCTCCCATCATGGTGGCGTAGCCGCCTGGCTGTAACGCCTGACGCAGCTCATACCGGGTCATCGTGGGCGGGATCACATTTCACCTCGCATCCTGCATAGCCGGTGTCCACCGATCGAGCTTCAAATTGCGCAGTCTGCTCAATGTGTCGCACATCAGTTGTGCGTTCAGCTCTTCAAGTACAGGATTGCGGCAACAAATGCTCAACACAGCGAAGCGCCCGATCGGCGCCTCGCGGATGGGTGGACTACATGACCGAGCTCGCCGACCGCGAACTGATCCCAGCCCCCTACGACCTCGCCGACCGCTACCGCGTGGGTGCGGGCACCGTTATCCTCACCGGCGTCCAGGCGATCGCTCGACAGCTGGTCGAGCAGCATGTTCGCGATCTGCGCGCCGGACGCCGGGTCGGTACCTTCGTCTCCGGATATCAGGGCAGCCCGCTGGGCGGTGTCGACAAGATGCTCAGCGGGATGCCGGATGTTTTGGCCGAGCACGATATTTCGTTTGTCCCCGGTTTGAACGAGGAGCTTGCGGCAACCTCGGTGTGGGGCAGCCAGGCGGATCTGCCCGCCGGCGCGGCGACCCATGACGGCGTTGTCGGAGTCTGGTATGGCAAGGGCCCAGGTCTCGACCGCGCGACTGATGCACTGCGGCACGCCAATATGTACGGCGCGAATGCGCGTGGCGGCGTGCTGTTGCTGGTCGGCGATGATCCGGCATCCAAGTCCTCGACCGTGCCGGCGGTGAGTGAGCGTTCGCTGGCCGCAATGGGTATTCCGGTGCTCTTTCCGCGCAACGCCCGCGAGATCATCACCATGGGCTTGCACGGTGTCGCCCTCTCGCGCGCATCGGGATGTCTGGTCGCGCTGAAAATTGTCGCCGACGTGGCCGATGGCGCTTGGACAGTCGACGGCAAGGTTGGCGATATCGACATCACTATTCCCGAGATCGACTGGGAGGAAAGGCCGTTCACCTACCAACAGCGCCCGATGGCCGCGCCGACGGACAGCGTGCTCGCCGAGGCCGATCTGTACGGACCGCGCTGGAAGATGGTGCAGGCCTATAGCGCACTCAATGAACTCGACGTCATCGAGGTGAATCCGACGCGTGCCCGCATCGGAATCGCCGCCACCGGAACCACATTCGACGCGGTGCGCCAGGCACTGATCGATCTCGGCGCCGACGACGACGCGCTGCATCGTGCCGGGGTCCGACTGCTGCGCATCGGCATGCCGTATCCCATTGCTCCCGAACGCGTCCGGCAGTTCGCCGACAGGTTGGAGCGGATCGTGGTCGTCGAGGACAAGACCGCGTTCATCGAAACGCAGATCCGCGAAATCCTGTATGGCTCTGTCGATGCGCCCGAGATCATCGGCAAGCGCGATGCCGAGAACCGGCCGCTGTTCGCTCATGACGGCGAGCTCACCTCTGGTCGGATCGTCGCACCGCTGCGCCGTGCGCTGCAGGGTCGGCTGGAGATGAAACGCACCTTGCCGCAACCACTGTCACTTTCGGTTCTGCCCGCGAAGCGGGCCGCGTACTTCTGCAGCGGCTGCCCGCACAACCGGTCCACCGCCGTGCCGGAAGGGTCGATCGCCGGTGGCGGCATCGGCTGCCACACCATGGTGACCATGTCCGGCCGCGACGACAGCAAGGTGACCGGGCTGACCCAGATGGGCGGTGAAGGTGCGCAGTGGATCGGGCAGGCCCCGTTCACCTCGGTGCCGCACCTGTTCCAGAACATCGGTGACGGAACGTATTTCCACTCCGGACAACTCGCGGTGCAGGCCTGTATCGCCGCGGGCGTGAATATCACCTACAAGCTGCTCTACAACGATGTCGTCGCGATGACCGGCGCGCAGGACGCCGAGGGAGCACTCGCGGTGCCCATGCTGACCCACAAACTCAGCACCGAGGGCGTGCGACAAATCATCATCTGTGCCGATGAACCCGAGAAGTACCGCAAGCGCGACCTCGCCGCCGGAACCCTGCTCTGGCACCGGGATCGGCTCGACGAAGCCCAGCGCACCCTGCGCGCAATTCCCGGGGTGACCGTGCTCATCTACGACCAGCACTGCGCCGCCGACGCGCGCCGCCAGCGCAAGCGGGGCACGCTGCCGGTTCGGCGGACCCGGGTGGTCATCAACGAGGCGGTCTGCGAGGGCTGTGGCGATTGCGGTGTCAAGAGCAACTGTCTTTCGGTGCAGCCGGTCGAAACCGAATTCGGCCGCAAGACCCGCATCGATCAGACCTCCTGCAATACCGACTACAGCTGTATGGACGGCGATTGCCCCTCGTTCGTAACGGTCGAGCTTCCCGCGAAAGCCGAGAAGCGAAAGGCGACTCGACGCCCCGAGCCGCCGGTACTACCCGACCTGCCGAACGGCGCGCCTGCGACGACCCAGAATGTATTCCTCGCCGGTATCGGCGGCACCGGAATCGTGACGGTCAACCAGGTGCTTGCGACCGCGGCCTTACGCGCCGGGTACGAGGTGGCGAGTCTGGACCAGATCGGCCTGAGTCAGAAGGCTGGACCGGTCGTATCGCATCTGCGCTTCGCGAGTGGCGAATTGGAACCGGCGAACCGGCTTACGCCGGGTTCGGCCGACTGCATCGTCGCATTCGACCTGATCACGGCCACCGATAACAAGAATCTGGCCAACGGGTCGAAGCAGACCACCCTGTCCGTCGCCTCGACCAGCAAGACCCCCACTGGCGAAATGGTCTACGACAAGTCCGTCGCGTATCCCGAAGAGCGCGACCTGCTTGCCCGACTCGAGCAAGTGTCGCGCTCGGTGCGCTCGTTCGACGCGCTGGCCGCGTCCGAGGTGCTGTTCGGCAACACCGCGGCCGCCAACTTCCTGCTCGTCGGCGCCGCCTATCAGATCGGTGGTCTGCGCATACCCGCGTCGGCGATCGAGGAGGCCATCGAGATCAACGGTGTTGCGGTGCATGCCAATATCGCGGCTTTCCGTTGGGGACGGGTGGCAATCGCGCGGCCGGATGAATTCGCCGCTGCCACCACACCCAAGACGCACAAGCGACCCGAGATCGCCATTCCGTCAGATCTTTTCGATGGTGTGACCGCGTCAGGTGAGACGAGGCGACTGCTCGAACTGCGTGCCGTCGAGTTGATCGGCTTCCAGGGCGTGCGGGTGGCCCGCGCCTACGTCCGTACCGTGCAACGCATTTGGGATGCCGAGCGGCGTATCACCGACCGGACCGAGTTCAGCGAGCAAGTGGCCCGTGGCCTCTACAAGTTCACCGCATACAAGGACGAATACGAGGTCGCGCGGCGCCTGACCGACCCGGCCTTCCTCGACCAGGTCAGCGAGCGAATTCCCGACGGCGCCAACCTCACCTACCGCCTACACCCGCCGATCCTGCGCGCCATGGGCCGCAAGAAGAAGATCGGTCTCGGCCCACGCAGTCACTTCGCCCTGCGTGTACTCGCCAAGGGAAAGCGCCTGCGCGGCACCAAATTCGACCCATTCGGCTATGCCCATGTCCGCCGCGTCGAACGCACTCTGCTCAGCCACTACACGGAAATGGTGACAACACTGGCCGCAAACCTCGGCCCAGCGGACTACGACCGCGCTACCCGGGCCGCCGCACTCCCCGACATGGTCCGCGGCTACGAGGACATCAAATTGGCCAACGTCGAGCTCTACCGAAACGCCCTGCGCGACCTCAGCATCGAACCACCTCAGGTGTAACCGCAGAGGTAGCTGTCTCGGCACCGGGCACCCGCTTATGGGTGCCCGGTTGTGACGGGGTGTGCCCGGTCGGTTCAGATATAGGTGCCAGGTGCCGAGGCATCGGGTGCAGGCGATTTCGACTGCGGAGCAGATGCAGCCTCGGGGCAATCGTTCTCTTGCCGGATAAGATCCGACTATTCGGTGATCGAACGGACCTGTTGTTCGTACTTCGCGCGGGTTTCGGAGTCGGCTGGGTGGAGAGCGCGGTTGCCATCGAGGAGTCGGCGAACAAGGCGGACTGCGCGCTCGGGAGCGGCGGCCAGGGCAATGTCGATGGGGCCCAGGTAGTTCGGGACGGCCACTTCGGCCTTGCGGGTTTCGCAGGTTTGCAGGATGGCGGCGGCGACGTCTTCGGGGTCCACCGTCGGCATACCCTTGCCGAGGGACAGACCGGAGGAGAGGCGGGTGCGCACAGCCGAGGGCATCACGCAGCTGACGCTGACGCCCTGCGGTGCGAACTCCAAACGTGTTGCGGCGGATAGGCCTACGGCGGCGAATTTGCTGGCGTTGTAGACGGCCAAGCCCGCGACCGGGATCTTGCCCGCGAGCGAGGCGACGTTGACGACGTGGCCGCGGCGGCGCTCGATCATGCCGGGCACCACGGCGCGCATGCCGTGGATGAGACCCCAGACATTGACATCGATGGTGGCGCGGCCGACCGCGTCGGGCTCATCGAGGAACGCGCCCGCGGGCATGACACCCGCATTGTTGACCAGAACATCCACCGCGCCGAAGTCTGCGACGACCTTGTCCCATTGGTCGCGGACACGGACATCGAGCTCATAGGCACGCGCGCCGATCGCGGCAGCGGCGGATTCGGCTGCGACAGCGTCGACATCGGCAATGGCGAGTTCAGCGCCCTCGGCCGCGAACAGTTCCGCGGTCGACTGTCCGATGCCGCGGCCCGCGCCGGTAATCAGCACCCGCGCGCCCTTCAGGTCGATACCCGGATAACCGTGACCGAGAATATTCATGCGAATGCTCCTTGTTCCAGCGCTCGGCGGGTGCTGCGCAGGCTGTGTTCGAGGGTTTCGAGACGACGACGGCCGTCCATGAAGTTCGGTCCCATTACGGCGAGGTCAGCTGCGGTGGCACCGATCACGAGGACGCGCGTACCAGCCGCACGCAACACCGCGACCTCGGCAGCGAGCTGGGCGCTCATGCGATCGCGCAGCTGCCGCTCCAGGAAATGACCGGGACCGGTCGCGGGGACTTCTTCGACGGAGGCCATGGGCGCGAGCACCAGCACCTCGTCGAGTTGTTGTGCGGCAAGCAGGTCCACTGATGCGGTCGAGCCCGCACCACCATCGATGAAGCGACGTCCGGCGATCGATACGGGCGGGAACCAGCCGGGAACCGCCCACGACGCACGCAGCGCCGCACCCAGGTTCGCCGATGGCGCGTCGGGCGAGCCGAATGGAACCCGTTCTCCCGTCGCGTAATCCATGGCGACCAGCCAGGTCGCGGGGTGAGATACCCAGGACCGGCCGGGATTCAGGCGATCGGCAAGGTGCTGCAGCCAGCTCGCATCGCCACCGCCGATCGGCAGCAGGCCGCTGCCCGCGGTGAGCAACCGCTGACCGGTCGCGGGCGCACGCAGGCTCAATGCCAACTCACCCAGCCGCGGTCGAGGCAGCGGCGGGAACCGCCCGGGCTCGGAACGCATATGCGCCAACAGAATCGGATTCGTCGAGGTACCGCGCTGCATCGCGACGAGTTCATCCACGCCGATGCCGCTGCCGAGCAGGGTGACCGTCTCGGCACCCGCCGATGTGCCGAGCAGCACATCCGCCTCGCGCGGCTCCCAGTCGAGTACCTCGCGGGTGGCGGCCAGCGCGGCCACGATCCAGGCGAACCCGAGCGTTCCGCCGCAGCCTACGGCCATGCCGCGCCGGTTTTTGTTACCCATGGTTCCACACACTAGCAGGATTCAAATACCTTCAGTATCTGAAAGCCATCGGTACGTAGAATCGGCGGCATGGCACGTCTGACCCGGTCCGAAAGCCAGGCCCGCACCCGGGCCGACCTGATCGCGACCGCACGCGATCTCTTCCTGGCCGAGGGCTATGCGAAAACCAGCCTGGAGCGGGTCGCCGAGGAGGCGGGCTACTCGAAGGGCGCGGTCTACTCGAACTTCCGCACCAAGAAGGAACTGTGCCTGGAGGTGCTCGGGCTGATCCACGCGACGAAATTCGGCGAGGTGGCCGATCTGATCGCGGCGGGCGAGACGCTCGACGACCAGCTGGCTCGATTCCACGAATGGGCCGGGCACACCATCGGCGATGTCGGCTGGACCATGCTCGAATTCGAATTCGCCACGGTCGCCCGCGACGATCCGGAACTGCAGGCCGCGCTGGTCTCGAGCCTGGCCATGATGCGCGGCGCTGTCGCGGCGCAGGTGCAGACACTTTCGGACATGACCGGAATCCCGCTGCCGATGCCCGCCGAGGATGCCGCGACCGCAATCCTGAGCATGGGTATCGGGCTCGGCATGCAACGAGCCGTCGATCCGTCGATTCCGGTGCGCTTGATCACCGATGCGGTACGACTGCTCGTAACTGTGGGCGAAGGGCCACTGCGCGCGATGAGCCCGGATCTCACGCGGTGAAGTGCAACGTCCATTCGCCGCGATAGTGCAGCCGGGTGACGCTGCCCGGCGGAATGTCGATCCGCCAGAACGATTTCGGCGGCGCGTCCAGGGTCACCAGCAGTGCCGCGCGGATCACCGCCGGATGGGTGACCGCGATGGTTGACATGCCCTCGGAAGCGATTTCGGCCATCCAGTACCTGGTCCGCTCGACCACATCGGTTACGGATTCGCCACCGTGACCACGGAACTGCGGGTCGGTCAGCCAGGCATATAGCTCATCCTGCGGCACCGACATCAGTTCGCCGCCGCGCCACGCGCCGGCATCCAGATCGCGCAGCCGGGTGTCCTCCTCGCCCGGAAGCCCCATCAGCGCAGCCGTTTCCACGGTCCGGCGTTCGGGTCCGGTGAGTACCCGCGCCGCGGTCAGGCGGCCACACGCGGCGATTGCTCGGCGACCGGCCTCGGTCAGCGATTCGTCTACTGGAAAACGTGCCTTTCGCATCGCCTCGGTCATGCCATGGCTGACCAGGTCGAGTCTGAGCACCTTTTGCACGGTTGGAAGCGTACGGCGCGACGCTGGCGGCCGTACTTCGATTGCCACCCCTTCGCTCGGGCCTACAGCCATTTGCCGGACTCGAGGTATTCCGGCCGCCGCTGCTGGTTGTCGGTGCCCGGGTGCACACTGATGCCATGGCCCAGTTCTCCACCGCGACCCAAGAGTGGTTCGACGGCGCATTTCCCGCGCCGACGTCCGCTCAGCTGGGCGCATGGAAGGCCATTGCCGCAGGTGAGCACACCTTGGTCGTCGCGCCAACCGGTTCGGGTAAGACGCTGTCGGCCTTTCTGTGGGCCATCGATCAACTCGCGACCCGACCGAAACCCGAGGGCAAGGTCGGCACCTCGGTGCTCTATGTGTCACCGCTGAAGGCATTGGCGGTGGACGTCGAACGGAATCTGCGTGCGCCGCTGGTCGGGGTCACCCAGACCGCGAAACGGCTCGGCCTGGACCCGCCGATGATCACCGTCGGTGTTCGTTCCGGCGACACCAGTGCGGCGCAGCGGCGATCGATGCAGCGGACGCCGCCCGACATTCTGATCACCACTCCCGAATCGCTGTTCCTGATGCTCACCTCGGCGGCCAGGGAGACGCTCAGCGATATCGACACGGTGATCGTGGACGAGGTGCACGCCATCGCGGGCGGTAAGCGCGGCGCACATCTGGCGCTTTCGCTGGCACGGTTGGATCTGCTGACCGAGCGGCCCGCGCAGCGGATCGGGCTCTCGGCGACGGTGCGCCCGCCTGAGGAGGTCGGGCGATTTCTGGTTGGAAATGCGCCGATCACGATCGTTTCGCCGCCCGCTCCCAAGACCTTCGATCTGTCCGTGCGTGTGCCGATCGCGGATATGACCGAGCCGGGCGATTCCGATCAGCCCGGATCCATCTGGCCGCATGTGGACGAGGCGATCGTCGACCTGGTGCTGGACCACCGGTCTTCGATCGTCTTCGCGAATTCGCGCAGGTTGGCCGAGCGGCTGACCGCACGGCTCAATGAGGCCTATGCCGCGCGGCTGGGCGAGGCCGTCGAGACTGTGTCCGATTCGCCGCGCGCGGGGCCCGCCGTGGTTACGCAAGCTGCCTCCTCCCGGCCTGACGCGCGCGGCGGGCACAAACCGCCCGCCCAACTCGGCGCATCGACCGAAGTGATCCACGGCGCGGATCCGCTGTTGGCCCGGGCGCACCACGGGTCGGTGAGCAAAGAGCAGCGGGCGCTGATCGAGGACGATCTCAAGAGCGGACGGCTGCGCTGTGTGGTGGCTACCAGCAGTCTCGAACTCGGAATCGATATGGGCGCGGTCGATTTGGTGGTGCAGGTGGAGGCGCCGCCTTCGGTGGCCAGCGGGTTGCAGCGAGTCGGGCGAGCCGGGCACCAGGTCGGTGAGATTTCGCGCGGGGTGCTGTTCCCGAAGCATCGCACCGACGTCATCCACTGCGCGGTCGCGTCACAGCGGATGACTGCCGGGCAGATCGAGGCCCTGCAAGTTCCCGCGCACCCCCTGGACATCCTGGCCCAGCAGACCGTCGCGGCCTGCGCGCTCGAACCCATCGATGTCGACGCTTGGTTCGAAACCGTGCGCGGCACCGGCAATTACGCTTCGCTGCCCAGATCGGCGTATGAATCGGTGCTCGATCTGCTCGCCGGTCGCTATCCGTCGGACGAGTTCGCCGAATTGCGACCCCGGCTCGTGTGGGACCGCGACGCGGGCACGCTAACCGGTCGGCCGGGGGCGCAACGACTGGCCGTCACCTCGGGTGGCGCGATTCCGGATCGCGGCCTGTTCGCGGTCTACATGGTCGGTGAAAAGGCCTCCCGGGTGGGCGAACTCGATGAGGAGATGGTGTACGAGTCGCGGGTCGGCGATGTATTCGCCCTCGGCGCGACCAGCTGGCGCATCGAGGAGATCACCTTCGACCGGGTGCTGGTCACGCCCGCGTTCGGGCAGCCGGGACGGTTGCCGTTCTGGCATGGTGACGGACTCGGTCGGCCCGCCGAACTCGGTGCGGCGCTAGGCGAATTCATCCGCAAGGCCGGTGCGCAATCGCCGAAGGGTTCGAACCTCGACCCCAAGAAGAACTCCCCAGCGGATCCGGCAGTCGACGCACTCCTACGTGGTGCAGGCCTCGACGAGAATGCCACCGCGAATCTGGTGACGCTGCTCGATGAACAACGCACTGCCACTGGACAATTGCCCAGCGATAGAACCCTGATCGTCGAGCGCTTCCGCGACGAACTCGGCGATTGGCGACTGGTGCTGCACTCGCCGTACGGCTTACCGGTGCATGCGCCATGGGCGTTGGCGATCGGTGCGCGGCTGCGGGAGCGGTTCGGCGTGGATGTCGCGCCGAATGCCTCCGATGACGGAATCGTGGTGCGACTGCCCGATACCACCGACGATCCACCCGGTGCTGAGCTGTTCGTGTTCGAGCCCGATGAGATCGACGAGATCGTCACCGAGCAGGTCGGCGGATCGGCGCTGTTCGCATCGCGATTCCGGGAGTGCGCGGCACGGGCGCTGCTGCTGCCCCGACGCGATCCGGGTAAACGTGCGCCGTTGTGGCAGCAGCGGCAGCGGTCGGCGCAATTGCTCGATGTGGCGCGGAAGTTTCCGGACTTTCCGATCCTGTTGGAGACGGTGCGCGAATGTCTGCGCGACGTTTACGATCTTCCGTCGCTGCGGGATCTGCTCGGACGGGTGGCGCGTCGCCAGGTGCGATTGGTCGAGGTGGAGACCGCGACACCGTCACCGTTCGCCAATTCCCTGCTGTTCGATTACATCGGGCAGTTCATGTACGACGGGGACAGTCCGCTGGCCGAACGTCGGGCGGCCGCACTATCGCTCGATTCGAGTCTGCTCGCCGAATTGCTCGGGCGGGTGGAACTGCGGGAGCTGTTGGACGCCACCGTCATCGAGCAAACCGAGCGGGAATTGCAGCGGCTCACACCCGAACGGTCGGCGCGGGATGCGGAGGGGCTGGCCGATCTATTGCGGCTGCTCGGACCGCTTACTGCCGAGGAAGCCGCGCAGCGGTGTGGCGGCGTTCAACTCGACGACGCAGAACCCACCGGTAATCCGGCGGAATGGTTCGCCGGCTTGGTGAAATCGAAGCGCGCACTCGAGGTTACGTTCGCCGGACGGACCTGGTGGGTCGCCGTGGAGGATGCCGCGCGCCTGCGCGACGCGCTCGGCGTGCCGCTGCCCATCGGCACCCCGGCCGCATTCATCGAACCGGTCGCCGATCCGCTCGGAGACCTCGTTGGGCGCTATGCCCGCACGCACGGACCGTTCACCACCGAGGCCGTGGCCGCTCGTTTCGGACTCGGCACCGCGGTCGCCGCGACGGCACTGCATCGGCTGGTCGCGGAAAAGCGCGTGGTAGAGGGCGAATTCACGCCGGCGGCCAGCGGCCCGGAATGGTGCGACAGCCAGGTGCTGCGCCGATTGCGCCGCCGATCCCTCGCGGCCGCCCGACACGAGGTCGAACCCGTCGCGACCGCCGCCTTCGGCCGATTCCTACCGTCCTGGCAACACATCGGTACCGGTGAATTGCGCGGCGTCGACGGGGTCGCGGCAGTGGTGGAACAGCTTGCGGGAGTGCCGATTCCCGCGTCCGCATGGGAATCGCTGGTATTGCCCGCGCGGGTGCGCGATTACTCCCCCGCCATGTTGGACGAACTGATGGCCACCGGTGAGGTCATCTGGTCCGGGCACGGCGCCATCACTGCCAAGGACGGCTGGATTGCCCTGCACCTGGCCGACCAGGCGCCGTTCACGCTGACGCCCGCCGACGAGATCGAACTGTCCGAGGTACACCTGCGCCTGCTCAACGCATTGGGCGCATCGATCGCCCCATGGACGCCTATCGATGCCGATACGGAGGAACCACCCGCAGGGCCAGACCAGGTCGTCTCGCTGGATGATGCAGTACAGGATGTTTCAGCGATGCCGGGCATTTCCGCGAATCGAGGCACCTCGGCGACCACCAACGGCTCAGCGCGCCGAAACAGTTCGCCACCGCGACTTCCGCCGGTCCTGCACGGCGGCGGCGCATACTTCTTCCGTCAACTCTCCGATGCCACCGGACTCCTCGACGACGCTCGAGTCGCGACCGCACTGTGGGAGCTCGTCTGGGCAGGCGTCGTCTCCGGTGACACCTTCGCCCCGGTCCGCGCCCTGCTCTCAGGCACGGCCCGGACCACAACCGCACATCGCACACCCCGGCGCGCGCCACGCGGACGGGCCTATCTCCCACGACCGAATATGCCGACCAGATCCGGACCGCCCGCCGTGGCGGGCCGCTGGTCACTCCTGCCGGAACGGGTGGCGGACAACACCCTGCGCGCCCACGCAACGGCGGACACCCTGCTGGAGCGGTACGGCGTGCTGACCCGCGGCTCGGTGCAGAACGAGGGCGTGCCCGGCGGATTCGCACTCATGTACCGCGTGCTCACCGAATTCGAGGATCGCGGCCGTTGCCGCCGCGGCTATTTCATCGATTCGCTCGGCGGTGCACAATTCTCGACCACCGATGTGGTGGACCGACTACGCTCCTTCGACACCGAACGCACCCGTCCCGGCAGCGGCGGACAACGCCGGAGCACCGCATCAGCCTTGGCGGCAAGCGATCCCGCGAACCCCTATGGCGCGGCACTTCCCTGGCCGAAGGGACCGGCCGAGGGCGCAGGTCACCGTCCAGGACGCAAGGCCGGTGCGATCGTCGTGCTCGTCGACGGCGAACTCACGCTCTATCTGGAGCGCGGCGGCAAAACCCTACTCACCTTCACCGAGGACCCGAACCTCCGCCAAGCCGCGGCCACCGCCCTGGCCGATCTGGTGCGCGACCGCCGCGTCGACTCGCTCGTAATCGACCGAGTCGACGGAGAAACCGTGCACGGCAACACCTTCGCCGGTTTCCTCACCGAGGCCGGATTCTCCGCAACCCCAAGAGGCCTCCGATTGCGGAGCAAGCCGTGACCCGACGACGACGAACCCACGCAAAGCGGCACGGTTCCGGCACGCGTGGCGACGGCCCCTCGCACACCGCGAAGCGAGACCGAATTCTCCGCGACACCACGCGACCTGCGATCGCGAAGCAAGCCGTGACCCGACGACGAACCCACGCACGACGTGCCCGTTCCGGCACGCGCGGCGACGGCCACTCGCACACCGCGAAGGGTGAATTGCGCGGCGATGAGCGGACGCGCACTGCGGAGCAGACAATGACCCCGGCCCGAATCAATCTATGGTCGAGCCATGCCTGAAGGCGACACCGTATTCCTGACCGCGGCCAGGCTGCGGCTCGCGCTGGAGGGAAAGACACTGATCCGCAGCGATTTCCGGGTGCCGCGCTATGCGACGGTCGATCTGGTCGGGCAGCGGGTCGACGATGTCGCCAGCTATGGCAAGCATCTTTTCGTCCGCACCGACGAGGTCAGTGTCCACACGCATTTGAAGATGGAGGGCGAATGGCGGACCTACTGCGCCGGTGAACGGTGGACGCGGCCGCCGGTGACCGCCCGGCTGGTGCTCGGCACCGATGACACCGAGGCGGTGGGCTTTTCGCTCGGTACCGTCGAGGTGTTGCGACGCGCGGACGAGCACACCGCCACCGACCATCTCGGGCCTGACCTGCTCGGCGCGAACTGGGATGTGACCGAGGCGCTGCGACGGCTGGAACGGCATCCGGCCCAACCCATCGGCCTCGCCCTACTGGACCAGCGCAATCTGGCCGGTATCGGCAATATCTTCCGCAGCGAAATCTGCTTCCTGCGCCGCGTCCACCCGGCCACACCGGTCGCCGATGTCCCCGACCTGCTCGCCCTCGTGCACGAGGCCCATCGCGTGCTCACCAAGGCCGCAACCGAACCGCCGTGGCGGGCACTGGCCTACGGGCGCGCCCGCCGTCCGTGTCAGCGCTGCGGCACCCGCATGATCGTGCATCTACTCGGCGAGACCGAACCCCAGCCCGGTCGAACAGCCCGAAACCCCCAGTCCGACCGCATCACCCAGCGCGAGCGCGGCATCTACTTCTGTCCCCGCTGCCAACCCGAACCCGCCTGATCGAACCGAGCGGGAACGAGTTGCCACTCAGTAGCTAACACCCTGAATCCACTGCTACCGACCATCTCGAATATCCGTCAGTTCCCGAACTAACTAGACCGGTCGTCATAGTTCACGTACCGTGAGGGCGTGGCACCTCGCACCGACTCCCGCCAACGCTTCATCGACGCCGCGGCCGACCTCTTCCACACCCAGGGCTATCACGCCACCGGCCTGAATCAACTCGTCAGCGCGGGCGGCGCCCCCAAGGGCTCGCTCTACTTCCACTTCCCGGGCGGCAAGGAACAACTCGCCGCCGAGGCCATCACCCAATCGAGCAGGCAATTGCGCGACCAGCTCGACGCGATCCTTGCCGACGGCGGCGATATCGCCACCGTCTTCGACGTCCTCACCGCGCTGCTCGTAGAGTCCGATTTCGAACGCGGCTGCCCGATCGCGACCATCGCACTCGACGCTGGGCGCGAAAGCGAAACGATCAGGCAGGCCTGCGTCACCGGTTTCGAATCCTGGCGCGAATCGATCGAAAAGTACCTGCGGGACAAGGGAATCGGCCGAGAGCGGGCCACCGAACTGTCTACCGTCGCCCTCGCCACGATCGAGGGCGCCCTGATGCTCGCCAAGACCAAACGCGATGTCGCGCCGCTGCGCGCGGTCGCCGCCCATCTGCGTACTACCTTCGAACGGGAGCTTTCCTGATGCGCGTGCACCACCTCAATTGCGGCACCATGCGCCCACTCGGTGGCCGTCTCCTCGACGGCACCGGCAGCATCTTCGGCCGCGCCGAAATGGTCTGCCACTGCCTGCTCCTCGAACTCGACTCCGGACTCGTCCTGGTGGAGACCGGCGTCGGCGAACAGGCGGTCCATCGGCCCGAGGAATGGCTCGGCCGTCGCTTCCTGCGGCTCACCAATCCGGTCCTCGATCTCGCGCAGACCGCCGTGCACCAGATCGAGGCACTGGGTTACCGACGCGAGGACGTCCGCGACATCGTGCTCACCCATCTCGATCTCGACCACGCGGGCGGACTCGCCGACTTCCCGCATGCGCGGGTGCACGTATACGCCGAGGAACTGCGCGCCCTACAGGGCGGACATACGCGGGAAGAACGCTTGCGCTATAAGGAACCTCAGTTTCGGCACGGTCCACGCTGGGAGTCGTACGCGGATACCGGTGCCAGCTGGTTCGGCTTCGACGCGGTGCGCGAATTGACCGGCCTGCCCCCGGAAATCCTGATCATCCCGCTCGCTGGGCATACCCGCGGTCATGCGGGTGTCGCCGTCGATACCGGAAGCGGCTGGCTGCTGTCCGCGGGCGACTCCTACTTCCATCCCGGCGTACTCGACCCGGTTCGGCCGCGACAACCGTTCGGTACGGCCATGTTCGAGAAGAATGTGCAGACACTTCCCGCCGCCCGCATCGAGAACCAGCAGCGGCTGCGCGAACTGGTGCGCGACCACGGTGACGAGGTCACGGTGTTCTCCGCGCACAGCTCGATCGAATTCCATGCCATGCAGCAGATCGCCGTTCGACCAAACCCTTGACGGCCCAGGCACTCCCGATTAACTTGCAGAATGTAAGTTAATATAGGGAGTGCAATGTGAACGATCTGCGGCGGTACGTGGTCATCGGGGGTGGACTGGCCGGGCTGGCGTCCGCGGTCTGGTTGGCCGAGGCGGGTAAGCAGGTCACGCTGCTGGAACGCCGCGGCCGACTCGGCGGCCGGACACATGCGATGAAAGTCGAAGCGGCCGATGACCTTCCCGATAACGGCCAGCATGTGATCGCCAGCGGTTATGACCATCTGTTCCGCTACCTGACCAGCGTCGGCACCCGCCAGTACGTCGCCTTCCCGCACGGCGGGACGCTGCGCTGGCCGGGCGGGCGCAGCGTGTTCATGTCGACCAAGGGCTGGGGCGCATGGCGCACGCTGTTCGGCGCACATCCCGACGCGAGCCTGCTCGATCGGCTGCGCGCCGCCCGAGCCACGGTGCGACTCGGCTGGCAGAGCCTGCACCAACCCGCTGACCTCGCCGATCTCACCACCGAACAGTGGTTCAACCGGGTAGGCATGCCCGCTCCGGCGCGAGAAGCGTTGTGGGACTGGCTCGCTCTCGGCCTCGCGGCCGAGCCCGTCCAGCAGGAATCGGCCAAGATCCTCGCCGATTTGCTGGCCACCGGCATCCGGCTCGGGGTCGAACACCGTCGGGCGGTCACCATCGGCTACCCGACCACCGACCTCGATACCCTCTACATCGCCGGGGCCCAAAAGGTTTTCGAGAAATACGGTGTCGAGGTCCGCCATCGCGCGGTGGCCCGCCGCATCAATATCGAGAATGGTGCGGTGACTGGGGTGGTACTCGCCGATGGTTCGGTCGTCCCGGCCGATGCCGTTGTCTGCGCGGTACCGAATTCGAATATCGGCGGACTGCTGGATGAATTGCCGGAGCATTCCGAAATCTACGCCGCCGCAGATAAATTGGGATATACACCGATCGTCAGCACCAACCTGTACCTGGACCGCCCGCTCGGCACCGAGGCCGAATTCGAGGCGCTGATCGGCGGCACCGGCGTCATCGACGAGGTCTTCGACCGGCAGTTGATGACCGGGCGCAGCACCGACCGGGCCTGGCTGTACTGCCTGACCACCAGCGGCGCGTACGAGCAGATACACAAGACCAACGAGCAGATCATCGACGAACAAATGCGCCTGCTGCGCCGCTACTACCCGGCCGCCGAAAATGCGAAAGTCGTTCAGGGACACGTAGTTCGAATGCCGAAAGCGACGTTCTCGCAGGTGCTCGGCACGCACGGCCTGCGCCCGGATCAGCGCACCTCGGTGCCGACGCTGGTACTGGCCGGTGATTGGACCGCGACCGACTGGTCGGCGACCATGGAGAGCGCGGTGCAGAGCGCTGCCAAGGCGGTGGACCTGCTACTTGCGCTACCGTCTTTGCCGTGACCACGGAGCGCTCGACCTCTGAGCACCCCACTGCGAAGTCCTGTTCCACGCCCAAGCGCCGCATGTCCGCAGCCGAGCGGCGCGCGCAGCTACTCGATGTGGCGCGCGCTATTGTCGCCGTCGACGGCTTCGGCGCCGTGAGTATCGATCGGGTCGCGCGCGAGGGCGAGGTGGCACGGGCACTGGTGTATCAGCAGTTCACCGATCTGTCCGGGCTGATGACCGCGCTGGTGGATCGCGAATCGGCCATCGCACTGGCCGGTATCGGCAGTCTCGACTGGGCGGACACCGATGACGATGCGGATCGGATCGGCCGCGGCATTCTCGCCTATCTGCATGCCGCGCCGACCAGTTGGCGGATCATCCTCAGCCCACCCGACGGCGGACCGCCGGATCTGCGCGACCGGCTCGAAGTCGGCCGGGCCTATGCGCGGGCGATCGGCGCGCGGCATCTGTCGCGCCATGCGGGAGTCACCGTCGATCCGGAT
Organism: Nocardia sp. NPDC049737; assembly: GCF_040674755.1. Classification (NCBI taxonomy): domain Bacteria; kingdom Bacillati; phylum Actinomycetota; class Actinomycetes; order Mycobacteriales; family Nocardiaceae; genus Nocardia; species Nocardia sp. NPDC049737. The sequence goes on from NZ_JBFANH010000030.1 coordinate 121,182, forward strand.
GGTGCGACCGAGCGCATCATGCTCGCGGCATTGGAGGAATTGGCTCGGCTGCATCTGGCCGACCCGCAGCAGTACCCGGATGAACTGGTACTGCGATATATTCGGTCGCTCTTGGCCTGGGCCACCCAGGTCGAAACCCCGAAAAAGCCGCCAGCTGTCGGTTAGCCCTCAGCTGTCCAACGGGACCGGTTCCAGGATCTCCGGGCGCGGTTCGGGGGCCGCGATGCGAAGGGCATCGGCGGAGGGGTCGTCCGGCTGGGTCTGGGAGCGGATCTCCGCGTCGACGCGGGCCTGGTAAGTGCTTACCTCCCGGTCGATTTCGTCGTCGTCCCAGCCGAGTATCGGTGCGACCAGATGGGCTACCTGTTCGGCGCAGTTCGCGCCGCGATGCGAGTATTCGATGGAGATCCTCGTCCGGCGGGCCAGAATGTCGTCCAGGTGCAGTGCGCCCTCCGCGGCGGCCGCGTAGGCGGCCTCCACCTGCAGATATGATGGCGCGTCCATAATCGGTTGCAGTAGTTCGGGTTTGCCGTCGGCCATGGCCATGACCTCGTCGATGAGTGAACCGTAGCGATCGAGCAGATGCTTCACCCGGTACGGATGCACACCATAGGCCTCGGCGAGTTGCACCGTTTGATTGATCAGCGCGAAGTAGCCGTCGGCACCGAGCAGCGGAACCTTATCGGTGATGGACGGCGAGACGCGCGCCGGAATATCCTGCGCCGCTTCATCGACCGCGTCATAGGCCATCACCCGGTAGGTGGTGTACTTGCCGCCCGCGATGCCGACAAGCCCCGGCGCAACGCGGGCGACTGCGTGTTCGCGCGACAGCTTGGAAGTCGAATCGCTTTCTCCCGCAAGCAAAGGCCGCAGACCCGCGTAGACACCGTCGATATCCGCGGGGGTGAGCGGGGTAACCAAAACCTGGTTGACTCGGTCCAACAGATAGTCGATATCGGCCTTGGTTGCCGCCGGATGGGCGAGATCAAGATTCCAGTCGGTATCGGTGGTGCCGATGATCCAGTGCGCGCCCCACGGGATGACGAACAGCACCGAGGTCGCGGTGCGCAGGATAATCGCGGCATCGCTGACTATGCGGTCGCGCGGCACCACAATGTGCACTCCCTTGGACGCGCGCACGTGAAAGCGGCCGCGATTGTGCGAAAGCGCTTGGACCTCATCGGTCCACACACCGGTCGCGTTGATCACCACATGCCCGCGGATCTCCCCGGTGCGGCCGTCCTCGCTATCGCGCATCTTCACCCCCACGACCCGATCCGCCTCGCGCAGAAAGCCGACGACCTGGGTGGAAGTGCGGATAACCGCGCCGTAGTGCGCGGCGGTGCGGGCGACGGTCATGGTGTGGCGGGCATCGTCGACGACCGTGTCGTAGTAACTGACGCCGCCGATCAGCGAGTCGGGGCGCAAACCGGGCGCCAGCCGGAGTGCCCCGTGCCGGGTTAGATGATGTTGGCCGGGAACGGATTTCGCGCCGCCCATGGTGTCGTAGAGCACCAGCCCGGCGGCGACGTACGGACGTTCCCAGCCGCGGCGGGTGAGCGGGTAGAGGAAGCGCAGCGGCTTCACCAGATGCGGTGCGAGCCGGGCCAGTGCGAGTTCACGTTCCCGCAGCGCCTCGCGGACCAGCCCGAATTCCAGTTGCTCCAGATAGCGCAGCCCGCCGTGGAACATCTTCGAGGAGCGGCTCGAGGTGCCGGACGCGAGATCGCGCGCCTCGACCAGCGCTACTTTGAGACCGCGCGTCGCCGCGTCGAGCGCGATACCCGAGCCGACCACGCCACCACCAACGACGACCACGTCGAAGTGATCCTTACCGAAGCGCTCCCATGCCGTCGCGCGCTGCTCGGGGCCGAGGAACTGCGATTGCGGTTTCTTGGTCATGCTCGACTCCTCCAGCCGACCCCGGCGTCGGGGTTCAGACGACGTTTGTGGTCTTTCGGGCACACGATCGGGCTGCTCAGTCCGGCGGGCGGTCTTCTGTTTTCCAGGCTAGAGGAACCGGCGACGATCCCAAGTCGGGGCCGAAGCCGTGTCGCCCGCGGCCGATAACCCGCGCTACTCGCCGGTAACCGATCCCAACACTAGTCCGACAACCTGCTGGTCGCGAGGTGATGCGTGGCGCGCTCCGCTGTTTTCCCCGATGGCCACGTCGGTTTTAGTAGCCTGCACGAATGCGTCGCTATGTGGCCGCCATTGATCAGGGCACGACCTCGAGTCGGTGCATCATCTTCGACCGGCAGGGCCGCGTCGTCGGTGTCGCGCAACGCGAGCACGAGCAGATCTTCCCGCGGCCGGGCTGGGTCGAGCACGATCCGGAAACCATTTGGCGCAATACCGAATTCGTGCTCGGCGAGGTGCTGCGGAGCACGGGGATCTCCGCCGCGGAGATCAATGCGGTCGGCGTCACCAATCAGCGCGAGACGACCGTGGTGTGGGATCGGGCCAGCGGCAAGCCGATTCATAACGCGATTGTCTGGCAGGACACCCGCACCGACCGTCTGGTCACCGAACTGGGCGGCGAATTCGGCGCGACACGCTACCAAGACCGCACCGGCCTCCCGCTGTCCACCTACTTCGCCGGTCCGAAACTGCGCTGGATCCTCGACAATGTCGAGGGCGCGCGAGCCAGGGCCGAGTCCGGCGAGCTGTGTTTCGGCACCATCGACAGCTGGGTGCTGTGGAAGCTCACCGGTCAGCACATCACCGATGTGACCAATGCGTCACGCACCATGCTGATGGATCTGCGTACGCTGCAGTGGGATTCACAGATATGCACGGAATTCGGGATACCGCGTTCGATGCTGCCGGAGATCCGCAGCTCATCGGAGATCTACGCGGAGATCGGCTCCGGCCCATTGGCGGGCATACCTGTCGCGGGCATTCTCGGCGACCAGCAGGCGGCGACCTTCGGCCAGGCCTGCCTGTCCCCCGGCGAGGCCAAGAACACCTACGGCACCGGCAATTTCATGCTGCTCAATACTGGCACAACACCGGTGTTCAGCAAGCACGGCCTGCTCACCACGGTCTGCTACCAGCTCGGCGATGAGGCGGTGGTCTACGCACTGGAGGGGTCCATCGCCGTGACCGGCTCACTGGTGCAATGGTTCCGGGACAATCTCGGCATCATTTCCGCCGCCGACGAGATCGAGCCGCTGGCGCGCAGCGTCGAGGACAATGGCGGCGCCTATATCGTCCCCGCGTTCTCCGGCCTCTTCGCGCCGCGCTGGCGACCGGATGCCCGCGGCGTCATCGCGGGCCTCACTCGCTTCGTCGACAAGGCGCATCTGGCGCGAGCGGTGTTGGAATCCACCGCATTTCAGACGCGGGAGGTCATGGACGCGATGCGCGCCGACGCCGAATCCCAGCAGCTGCGACTGGAACTGACCACCCTCAAGGTCGACGGCGGGATGGTCGGCAACGATCTGCTCATGCAGTTCCAGTCCGACATCCTCGATGTGCCGGTGGTCCGTCCGGTCGTCAATGAAACCACCGCGCTGGGTGCGGCATATGCGGCCGGACTCGCCGTCGGACTATGGGAGAGCACCGATGACATCCGCGCCAACTGGGCCGCGGATAAGACCTGGCAGCCCGCGATGTCGGCGACGGACCGCGAAACCCACCTCGCCGCCTGGAACAAGGCCGTGGAGCGCACCTACAACTGGGTGGATTGACGACTATTCGGCCGCGCGAGCCAGCCGGTCGATCGCCTCCGCCAACGTCGCCGCGTCCGAAGTGGTGAAGCACATGCGCATGGAGTGGCTGTAGTCGGTGTCGACGGCGAAGGCCGAGCCGGGGACGAAGGCCACGCCGTGCTCCAGGGCTCGCGGCAGCAGCCGATCGGTGTCGGTGCCGTCGGTGAAATCCGCCCATACGAACATGCCGCCGGCGGCATCGGTGCAGGTAAGGCGTTCGCCGAAGCGGGTGCGTACGCCGTGCACGAGCGCCTTGGCGCGGTCACCGTAGGCGGTACGGACCGTGTCGACATGGCCGGTCAGCCAGGTCTCGTCGGTTAGCAGGTCGGCGGCGATCTGGTGGGTCAGCGCCGAACCGCACAGGTCAGCGCCCTGTTTCAGCAATTCGACCGCGCGGCAGATCCGCTCCTGCGCCACCATCCAGCCGACCCGTAGCGCGGGCGCGAGGATCTTCGAGGCGCTGGAAAGCCGAATCACGTTGCGGGAGTAGGTTGCCACGGGATCGGGCGAAGGCCGGTCGAACCAGAGCTCACCGTACGGATCGTCCTCGATAACCCAGAAACCGTGGCTGTCGGCGAGTTCGGCCAACTCACGACGACGCGGCGGACTCATGGTGACGCCACCCGGATTGTGGAAATTGCTCACCGTGTGCACGACCGCCGGACGCTCACCGCGCGCCAACAGTTCCTTCAGCACATCCAGCCGCATTCCCTCGGAATCCAAAGGGACCGGCACAATTCGCGCCCCGGCCGCCCGGAACACTTGCAGCGCACCGACATACGCCGGATCCTCGACAACAACCAGTGCACCCGGGTCCAGCAGCACCTCGGCGAGCAGCGAAAGCGCCTGCTGCGAACCATGAGTCACGAAGATCTCGTCGAGCCCCACCGTCCGGCCCAGCTTCGCCGACTCCCGCTGCCGCAGCACATCGCGAAGCGGAACCCACCCGGCCGACTCGGTGTACTGCAACACCGCAGAACCACGCAGCGCCGCATCTGCCGCCGCGGCGAGCCTTTCTCTCGGCATCAACTCCGCATCCGGCAAACCGCCCGCGAGGCTGATCACCTCGTCGCGCGCGGTCAGTTTCAGCAGGTCGCGAATCGCCGAGCTCTTCAGTCCGCCCAGTTTGGCCGCGAGCGGTGGATTGGTCGGCGACATGGAAAACCTCCCGAAATCAGCAGCCCACGTACCCTATCATGGGATGAATTTCAGCTCTAGGAAGCCATCGAGAGCTCAGACGCGCTCCCGGATGGCGAAGATCACGCTCTTGCCGTCCCGGACCACCGTGATGATGGTCTGCCGGTAGACATTGGTCGTGCCATCGGGCCGATGTTCGGTCAGATCCACCTCGAAGGTGTCGGCAGCGACCTCGGCAATCCGCAGGCAATGCGTGGTGCCGACCGGGATCTGTTCATTGATCGCCTGCTGGATGACCTCGGCCATCGACACATTCTCGGCATCCGGCGCGACGAATCTGCGCGCCCGCTCACCATTGCGGTCGACGTAGAACTCGTACTGGAAGCCGAGGATCGCACCCGGGCCGCTCGAGGTGTCGCCCTGCCCGTTGCCGCGGGTCACCTTGCCGTCTTTGCTCGCAGGGCAGCTCAGCGCGGCGGAGGTACTCGGCGGTGCGGGCGGCGCCGCCTTCGGACTGCCGTTGTCGTCGCGACTGACCGCGACGAAGGTCACCACCAGCGCCAGAACCACCACGAGCGCGGCGAGCACACCGAGCGCGATCCACCGGCCGCGCGAACTGTGCCGGGTCGGGGTCGCGGTGATGGTGTCGGAGATCAGCTTCGGCGCAAGACGCTTCGCGATCGGATCGTCGGCCCAGGACAGACCCGGCGGCTCGGACGGCGGCTTCGGCACGCCGCCGGATTCGGTCGGACTGTTCCACCAGGTGTCGCGCTGGCTCGCGGCAGGTGTCGTATGCCGCACGGTGGCCTCGTTGGGGTCCGGTTCGACCGGCGGTTCCGGTCGCCGCGGCGGCGGTGGCGGCGCATCGCCGAACACCGTCGTATCCGGCGCGCGGTACTGCGGGGGTGGTGGCGGCACCGTCGGCGGTTCGTCGGCGGGCCGCCAGATCAGCTCGGGATGATCGGTGGCAGGCTCGGGCACCGACCACTGCGGTCGCGCCTGACCGCCCGTCGGCGGACCGAATTCGCCTACCGGCGGGCCGAATTCGGAGACCGGCGGGCCGAATTCGGAGACCGGCGGGCCGAAATCGTCCAACGGGGGTCCGAATTCCGACCCGGACTGGTCGGATTCGTTGTCCCTGCCATCACCCTCGGAGCCCACACCAAATCCTTTCCCCAGGACACACGTGTGGGGCGGTCGAGAACGACCGCCCCACCCGTCGAATCAGCTCGTGTCAGTACTGGAGTGACCCACCCCACTGGGTGGTGACCCCGGCGACGTTGACCGTTTGCGGAGCCAGTTCGCCTGGCGGCACCGGAAGTTTAACTTGTGCGGCGGCCTCGAGGGCAGCCGCGCCGCCCGGCTGTTCCCGAATCCAGTGCTCGACAGCGGCCTTGGCCAGGTTGGCCTGGGTGGTGTCGAGGATGACCTCGGTCTTGTTGTCGGCCAGACCCTCACCACCGGTGTAGGAGGTGACCTTGACGCTGTTGGCGCCGACGTATTCGACCGACACACCGGCCTCGCCCTGACCGGTCGGGGTGCGGTACCCGATGGTGCCGACGTAGCCCGCAGCATTGTTGAAGTGGTGGGTGTTGGCCACGTAGCCGGGCGCCAGCGAGCCACCGTCGATATTGGCGCCGATCTCCTGGTGCGGGCCGTCCATCTCGACGACCGGTGCGGCGGGCGCCTGCTGGAAGCGCGGGGCCTCCCAGCGCGGCTGCTGCACCAGCGTGTCGGGCTGCGGCTGCTGCGGGGTCCGCGCGTTCGGACCGCTCGGGGTGTTCGCACCCGGTGCGGTGGTTCCGGGCTGCGCGGGCTTCGGAGCCTCCGCACCAGGCGCCGTCTCCGGCACCACGGCGGGGACATCGGGTCCGGTCTGGCCCGGAACCGGCAGCGGCGCGACGCGCGGGGTGGTGACACCCGGCTGAGTCGGCGTCGACAGCTTCGGATCCCTTGGCTGATTCGGCATGACCTGGTTCGGATCCGGCGTGGTGACACCCGGCTGGCTCGGCGTCGGCGTCGGCTTGGCCTCCGGCTTACCCGGATCCGGCTTGGTGGTCTCCGGCTGGCCCTGATCCGTCGGCGCGGTGCTGCCCGGATCGGCAGGCGCGGGCGCCGGAGTGGTCGGTGTGCTCGGCTGATCCGGAACTGCCCCCGCCGGCGCCGCGAAGAGCGTGGCCACGGCCGCCGCGGTGGCCAGCGGCAACGATGTGCTCGCCATCGCTCGCTGCGTCCGACTCGGCTTACGATGTTTCACTTTTCGCAATCCCTTTCCCGGGTGCGACCGACTCGGTCACACACAGTTTTCCCTGGTGAGACGCTTGGCCCCTGAGACAGGAGCGGCGAACGACCATGCGGCCGTTCGCCGTTCCCGCTGGAAAGGATCGATCCCCCCACACAGAACCCTCGCGATCGCCCGCCGATCGCATCTCTGCGGGAAGTGAACCACATGCGCGCCGGACTGGCAACGCGGTGAAAGTCCAGACAAGACAGTAAGACTCGGGGCACTCGAGATCGACCGCATAATCCGGCCGCAACGGAGCGAATCTTACGAGCGACGTTCGCGGCCCGTCTCGCGTCCGAGTCGTCGAAGTGTATGCACCGCAGGCGCGAGTCTCGACGGCTCGGACGCGAGACACCGGGGGGCCGCGAACACGCAGCGCCGAAGGCGCTGCAAATCAAACACCGCCTGTTAATCCAGGTCGTCGTGACGCATCAGCAGCCGGGCCGCCTCGGTGACCGAGCCGGTCAGCGACGGATACACCGAGAACGTCTGGGCGAGATCGTTGACGGTCAGATTGTTCTGGACCGCGAGCGCGATCGGCAGGATGAGTTCCGAGGCGATCGGGGCGACGACCACACCGCCGATGACCACACCGGTCGCGGGCCGACAGAAGATCTTGACGAAACCCCTGCGCAGACCCGACATCTTGGCGCGCGGGTTGGTGTTCAGCGGCAGCATCACCGTGCGCGCGGGCACCTCGCCGTTATCGATGGCGGTCTGGCTCACGCCGACGGTCGCGATCTCCGGGCGGGTGAATACGGCCGAGGCGACCGTCTTCAGCCGGATCGGGCTGACGCCCTCACCAAGCGCGTGATACATCGCGATGCGGCCCTGCATGGCGGCCACCGAGGCCAGCGGCAGCAGGCCGGTGCAGTCGCCCGCGGCGTAGATGCCCGGCACCGAGGTGCGCGACACCCGGTCCACCCGCAGGTAGCCGCCGCGGTCGAGTTCGATGCCGACCCGCTCCAAGCCCAGGTCGTTGGTATTCGGGATCGAGCCGACGGTCATCAGCGCATGCGTACCCGTGACGGTTCGGCCGTCGGAGAGCTTCACCACGATGCCTGCGGCGGTGCGCTCTACCGCATCGGCGCGGGCGTGCTTGACCAGTTCGACACCGCGTTCGGCGAGTGCGTCCTCGAGCACGAGCGCGGCATCGGCGTCCTCACCGGGCAACACCCGGTCACGGCTGGAGACCAACTTCACCCGCACACCCATTTCGGTGTACGCGGAAACGAATTCGGCGCCGGTCACACCGGAGCCGACCACGACCAGGGTCTCTGGAAGTTCCTCCAGGTCGTAGAGCTGACGCCAGTTCAGGATGCGCTCACCATCGGGCTCGGCGCCGGGCAACACGCGCGGGCTCGCGCCAGTGGCGATCAACACTACTTCGGCCTCGATGGCCTCCTCGGTGCCATCGGGCAGGAGCGCGCGCACACGGTGCGCGGCCAGACCGGCGGCCGGATCGCTGAGCTGTCCGTGTCCGGTCAACACGGTCACACCCGCGGCCTGCACCTTGGAGCGGATATCGGAGGACTGGGCCAACGCCAGCGCCTTCACGCGCGCGTTCACCTCGCCCAGTTCGATCTGGGCCTGGCTCGGATCGAGGGTAATGCCCAGGTCACGGGCGCGACGCAGATCGGTGCGCACGCCGGTCGAGGCGATGAAGGTCTTCGACGGTACGCAGTCCCACAGGACGCACGCCCCGCCGATGCCGTCGCTATCGATCAGGGTGACCGTGGCCCCGTGTTGGGCCGCCACCAGTGCCGCTTCGTAACCGGCCGGTCCGCCACCGATGATCGCTATGCGGGTCATGGATACCTCCGCTCGAGCTATTCGACCGGGATCTCCGGTGCCGGTAAACAACGTTAGCTGGCGAACACACGGTCATCTCGCCGGGATAGAGACGATGCGCGCAAGTTATTGGATACCCTTGCGTCGTGCCGATCTACGCCGCCTACGGGTCCAACATGGACTCGTCCCAGATGCTCGAGCGCTGTCCGCACTCCCCCATGTACGGGACAGGCTGGTTGGAGGGCTGGCGCCTCACCTTCAGCGGTGACGACATCGGCTGGGAGGGCCCGCTGGCCACCGTCGTCGAAGAGCCGGGCGAGCGGGTATTCGTCGTGCTCTACGACGTATCGCCCGAGGACGAGCAGCGCCTGGACCGCTGGGAGGGTTCCGATTTCGGCATCCACCGCAAGATCCGGCTGCGCGTGGTGCCGAGCGCGGGCAGCGGTTCCGAACCCATCCTGGCCTGGCTATATGTACTCGATGCCTATGAGGGCGGGCTACCATCGGCGCGTTATATCGGCGTGATGGCCGATGCGGCCGAAAAGGCTGGCGCGCCAGCGGAATACGTGCACGCGCTGCGCACCCGAAACAGCAAGAACGTCGGACCTGGATTCTTCGGTAGCTGAACAGACGCGGAAGCGGCCGACCCCCATCGAGGGTCGGCCGCTTCCTTTGTCTTCGTCAGCTCGCGTTGAACACGATATTGCTGAGTACCCGGACACCGACGGCAAGCGCGCGCTCGTCGAGGTCGAAGGTCGGCTGGTGCAGATCCAACTGTTCGCCGTGCCCGGACCAAACGCCGAGGCGAGCCATCGCGCCCGGCACCTCCTCCTGGTACCAGGAGAAATCCTCACCGCCACCGGACTGCAAGGTGTCGGCGAGTGCGTCCGGGCCGAGCATGCGGATCGCGTCTTCGAACATCCTGGTCGAGTGCTCGTCATTGACCACCGGCGGCACACCACGGCGGTAGTTCAACTGGTAGCGCACCCCGGTCGGGGCGAGCAGGCCGTCCACGATCTCGCGCACCATCGGCTCCAGCAGCGACCAGGTCGCGTGATCGCCGGTGCGCACGGTGCCGGTGAGCATGCCGGTCTGCGGTATCGCATTGGGCGCCTTGCCCGCGCTAACCGCCCCCCAGACCATCACTGTGCTGGTGCGCGGGTCGATGCGGCGGCTGAGCAGCCCGGGCAGGCCGGTGATCACGGTGCCGATGGCGTAGACCAGATCGCTGGTCAGATGCGGACGCGAGGTGTGCCCGCCCGGCGAATCGAGAACCAATTCGATGGTGTCGGCCGCCGAGGTGATCGCACCGACCCGGATGCCTACCCGGCCGACCTCGAGGCGCGGATCGCAGTGCAGTGCGAAGATCCGGTCGACGCCCTCCATCGCCCCAGCGGCGACCATATCGATGGCACCGCCGGGCATCACCTCTTCGGCGGGCTGGAAGACGAATCGCACGCCGACCGGGAGTTCCTGATCGGCCAGTGCGAGCGCGGTGCCCAGCAGAATCGTGGTATGCGCGTCGTGCCCGCAGGCATGCGAGACGCCCGGGACGGTGGAGGCGAAGCTGAGTCCGGTGAATTCCTGCAGCGGGAGTGCGTCCATATCGGCGCGCAGTCCGATGCGCGGTGCATCCACCGGACCGATGTCACAGAGCACTCCGGTGCCGTTGGGCATCTTCTGCGGCGTCAATCCCGCCTTGGTCAGCCAGGCCGAGACGAACTCGGTGGTGGCGAATTCGGTGCGGGAGAGCTCCGGGTTCGCGTGGATATGCCGGCGCCACTGGATGAGGTCGACCGTGTGCTCGGCCAGCCAGGAATCGACCGCATCCGGTCCGACTTCCGCGGTATCCGATTGTGCTGCGCTCCCGTGGCCCCCCGTGGGCACGCGCGTCGCCGACACCGAGCGTGTCGCGTGCGCCGCGGAACGGCCAGTAATGCTCACCGAATGTCCTCCTGTCGTTGAACGAGCCGTTGCAACAACCTGTCCCTATGTATTTGATCGCGAGCTACGGCGATAGCGGTACGCGTGAGCGCGATCGCACCGTCGGTTACCGCACGATCGGCCGAGGCGTTGACACTCGCCGCGGCGAAGCCGGGCTGATGCGTCACCGCCCCACCGGCATCTATGCCGATGACCGGATGTATGCCCGGTATGACGTTGGTGACGTTGCCCATATCCGTACTCCCGAGCGGTCGCTGCGCCTCGAGTTCTGGTGCGATCGGCACCCGGCCCAAGTCGACGATCTGCTCACGATAGGCAAACAGTAATCCCGAATCGGGCGTCAGCTCGGTATATGTCGGCGCAACCGTCCGGATTTCGTGAGTGCAGCCGGTTGCCAGCGCACCCGCCTCGAAACAAGCCGACGCTCGTCGCATCAGATCGTCGAGGGATGCGGAGTCGACTGCGCGTAGGTAATACAGCAGTTCCGCACGTCCGGGAACGATGTTGGGGGCTACGCCACCGTCGCTGACTATACCGTGCAGTTGCTGTCCGGGTCGGAGATGTTGACGCAGCAACCCCAGAGCAACCTGCGTGACGGTCACCGCGTCACCCGCGTTGCGGCCCAATTCCGGGGCCGCACTGGCATGCGCCTCGTGGCCGTGGAAGACCACCGACAGATCCGCGAGCGCCAGCGAGCGCGCGTCGACGATATCGATCGGACCGGGGTGCACCATCATCGCCATCGCGACATCGTCGAAGACGCCGCGCTCGAGCATCAGCACCTTGCCGCCGCCGCTCTCCTCCGCGGGTGTGCCGAAGACGACGGCGGTAATGCCGAGGACGTCGGCCACCTCGGCGAGGCCGAGTCCGGCGCCGACCGCGGATGCCGCGATGATGTTATGTCCGCAGGCGTGCCCGATCTCGGGCAGTGCGTCGTATTCAGCGCAGATACCCACCGTGAGCTCGCCGGATCCGTAGGTCGCGCGGAATGCGGTAGGCAGGTCGGCGACGGGGGTCTCGATCGCGAAACCGCGCTCGGCCAGCGGCGCGATGGTCTTGGCGACGCTGCGGGTTTCCTCGAACGCCAGTTCTGGTTCGGCGTGGATCGAATGCGAGAGCGCGATCAGTTCGGGCGCGGCGGCCAGGATCGCGGCGTCCGCCGCCGCACCCGGGTGCGCGACGTGGTGGTCCGTGCGTGATTCGGGGTGCCCGCTGCGCGGTGGTGGCATGGCACACAGTCTGGCACTGCGCACAAGATCGGGCGCACCCTGCGCCCAGGGGCGATGTCGCCGCGCGGCGCAAGGGTTGTGATCAAGTTGCGGTTATCCCGGGGCGAACGCCAGATTCTCCGGAGTGGTCGGGATCGCGAGCCCGGCCAGCGCCTTGGCGTGCAGCGACCGCTTGATCACCGGCAGATTGGGCTTGCGATTTGCCGCGAGGGCGCCTGCGCGCTCGATCGCGGACTTCAGCAAAACATCAGCATCCGCCTTCGCGTCGACAATTCCCGCAGCGATGGCCTCGTCGGCGGCGAAGCGGTGACCGGCGGTCATGGCCTGTACGCACACCTGGTTGGTGAGACGCTCGGTGAGCAGCGCGTTCATGCCGACGGTGAACGGCATGCCGAGGTGCACCTCGGGCAGACACCAGAAGCCGCGGTCGGCGCGCATCACCCGGAAATCGTGCGAAGTTGCCAGCATCGCGCCCGCACCGAAGGCATGACCGTTGACCGCGGCCACCGTCGGCAGCGGGAAGGTCAGCAGGCGGGTGTAGATGCTGTGCACCCGGTCGAGGTAGCCGTGCATCTGATCCAGGTTGCCGAACAGCCAATCGGTATCGAGCCCGTTGCTGTAGAACTTCCCGCTCGCCGTGGTGACCAGCGCCGCCGGCCCCTCGGACGCCTCGACCTGGTCCAACAGCCCGTGGAACGCATCGATCCAATCCGGATGGAAACGGTTCTCGCTGTCGGTCTGCCCCTCGTTCCCGAGGTAGACGACGAACACATCCCCTTCACGTTCCAGATACGGCATGCGTGCAGCGTAACGGGTGCGCAGCGCGACACCTACTCGCGGGTAGCTAACACTCGGCGGGTTGCGCGACAGCAAGCCGTGCTGCCGTCTCAGCTCCCACGGCGCAAGTCTGACGAGCGCCTTCGCGGCCCGTCTCACACCCCAATGGCCGAAACACATATGACACAGGCGCGGAACTCAAACCCCCGGCACGAGGGCATCAGCCGCTGAACAATCCGCCCTCAGCGACCACAACGAAGCGAGCCCTTACGAACGACCCGTTCGCGACCCGCCTCCCACCCCAATGGCCGAAGCACATATGACACAGGCGCGGAACTCAAACGCCCAGCATGACGGAATCGGGCGCTGAACAATCCGCCCTCAGCGACCACAACGAAGCGAGCCCTTACGAACGACCCGTTCGCGACCCGCCTCCCACCCCAATGGCCGAAGCACATATGACACAGGCGCGGAACTCAAACGCCCAGCACGCGTGCATCAGGTGCTGAACGCCCCCGCCATCACCAACCACCACGGAGCGAGTCTTACGAGCGACCCGTTCGCGGCCCGTCTCGCGTCCGAGCCGTCGAAGCGCATGCGACGAAGTC
>NZ_JBFANH010000031.1:0-115174 GCF_040674755.1 Nocardia sp. NPDC049737
CGCGCCGTCCCGCCATCGGCACCCGCACGCGCGGTCGCACCGTCGTGAGCTGTCGCACCATCGTCCCCCGCATGCCCGGTCGCGCCGCCATCACCGGCATGAGCCGTCGCACCGTCATCACCTGCACGCGCCGTCCCGCCATCGGCACCCGCACGCGCGGTCGCACCGTCGTAAGCTGTCGCACCATCGTCCCCAGCATGCCCGGTCGCGCCGCCATCACCGGCATGAGCCATCGCACCGCCATCACCCGAATGCGCGGTTCCGCCATCATCGCCCGCACGCGCCATCGCGCCATCGTCACCGGCATGAGCCGTCGCACCATCGTCCCCTGCACGCCTGGTCGCGCCGCCATCACCGGCACGCGCCGTCGCACCGTCATCACCCCCACGCGCAGAACCATCACCGGCGGCCCCCGCCTTCGACATACCGTCATCAGCACCATGCGAATGCGCCGAATCATCGCCCGCACCATAACTATTCGAAGAGCCGTCAGCTCTCGCCGTCGAACCGTCGTCCACGGCATGCGCAGTCGACCCGTCTGCCGTACCGTCACCACTGCTACGACTAGGCTCCCCCGTTTGCCCTGCGTTCGGCGCCCCCTCCCCGGTCTGCCCGCTTCCCGGGGCAGCCGCACGCCCACCGGCATCACCATCACCGACCCCACCCGGCCCGGTGTCAGGACGAAAGCCGATGCGGGACAAGCTATCCGGGTCAACCGGCGAACCGTTCGGCCGGTACCAATCTGGATGCCGATCTGTATAGAACTTCTCGGCCATCGCACGATTCGCACCGGACATCGCGCCGTTCGAAGCGCCCGCCGTCAACATACGCAGGTCGAATTCGGTGTCTTTCAGACCTTCGACGGCCTTGTCCCAGCCGCCTTCCGGCCCGGACTTTGCCCAGGTGAACGCGAACTGCGCGCCGACACTGCCGCCGAAGCCGGCGACGGCACCCACCGTGCCCGCGGTCGCGCCGGTGAGGAGGCCGCGCAGCCAGGCCTTCATCTCCGTTTCGGCCAGCTTATGGCCGAGTCGCTCGCCGATCGGACTCGCGACACCGGCGCCAACCGCCGAACTGATCGCGGTGATGCCGACTTGTTCCCAGTTGACCTCCTTGCGATGTCCCGAATTCACCTGATATTGCTGAATTCCCCAGTCCTGGACGGTGCCGAGGACGGTGTCGATGGCGATGTGGCGGACCAGGAATTCCGCCAGTCGACGCCCGAGGAATTTGGCCACGATTTCGACGATCTTGTCCATGATCCGCTTGGCGATAATCCGGATGGCCACCCGCGTTCCGGCAATCGCCAACGCCTCCTCCGCGGGCGCGGTCGGCGGAAAGATCCATGCGATCGCGATCTCGGCCGCCAGCAGCGCCAGGGAGGTGATCAGCATGAGCTGGCCGTATTCGATTTCAGTGCCGACGCTGGTCGCCGAATCGGCCAGCTTCTCGAAATCGCGGGCCAGCATCTCGAGCGATTGCGGACCTTCGAGATAACTGTCGAAGTTGGCGATGATCGCCTCGATGCCGTCGCCGTCCTGATATGCCTTCAGCGACGCCGTTTTCGCATCACGGATGTCGGGCAGGATGTCGCGCAGTCCGGTCGCCGCGGCACGCCAGTCCTCGGCTAACCCCCACATGCCGTCGGGATCGCCCGCAGGCCAGTCGGATCCGGCGACCCATTCCAGCCATTTGAGATATCCCGGCAGCTCAGCCATCTGCGTTCACCCTCGGTCACCAGCTGGAATCGGTGACTCCGCGGTCCGTGGCCGATTGACGCGAGAGGACCTCGACATTGCTGAATTCCATCTGCGCGCCGTCTTTATCGGAAATTAGTTGGCGCTCTTCGGAATTCGGCGGAGCGAGCGAAACCTTCGGCGCCTTCGGCATTTCGGCGCTCAGGTCGGGCATGCCCTCGATCAGATCCGACAGTTTGGGTAGTCGCGCGCGACGATCGTGCAGGGGCATCATCAACTCCTGCGCCTTGCGCGACACCTCGGCGGTCGCCCGCTGCGCCGCTTCGGTCACCGCCTTCGCGATCTCGCCGTAGCTCAATTCCTCAATGCCGGAAGCGAATTTGGTTTCGATGATGGTGCCATCGGCATTCACGGTGACCGTGATCCGCTTGCGCACGGTAGCGCTGGCGGTCAGTTCGGCACGCTGCTGCTGTACCTGCGCGATCGCCCGAAACTGTTGCTGGACCTCATCGAGCACCGCGGCCATCTCGGCCTTGGCGAATTCGTTCGTCATGGGTAACAACTCACCGGAAGCCGTCGCCGTTGGACTGGTCCATCCGCCGCAGTTCCTCGGCGGTCTTGGTCTGACCGGTGTAGAAGTTGTCGAAATTCGTCGCCGTGGTCTTGATATTCCCGGTCATCTTCTCGCGAGCGACCTTGTATCCGTCTGGCCCTTCGGCGAACTGGCGACCCAGCTTGTCGTTCCCCCACGGCGCACCGCGTCCGGCGAGCGCGGCATCCAACGTGCTCAGCACGCTATTGACCCGATCCCGAACCGCGCTGGTCCGCTCGGCGGCCTTCTCGAACAGATCCGCGTCGTGCCTCAACTTGTCCGACATCGCGCACTCCTCGAGCTCCAGCGGTTCCCCGCACCCATCACCATCGGACTCTCTGAGTCGACGATGCCAGCGCTTGGCAACTCATCCGTAGCTCGAACATGAACGGCAAGTGCCGCGCCAGTTACAGCGCCCACCAACCGTGGTTCGCCGCTACTTGCGCTTGCGGAACCTGCCCACGATGCCGTCGACAATGCGCAGCACACCGCGCACCGCCATCGGGAAGAACGCCGCCTTCATGAACTCGAAGTAGCTCGGGTTATAGCGCGCGACATACGAGATCGCCGGATCCACGGATTCGACCTGGTGCCACCAGAACATCGGAATGTAGAGGATGTCACCGGTCTCGAGGACCACGTCGTAGAAGGACGCCTCCCCCAGCTTCTCGAAGCTGCTCACATCCGGGCCGAACTCGTCGGGCAGCCCGGTGTAGGGGTCCGAAACTTTCAGCGGAATCCGGCCGTACACATTGCGGTACTCATTCGGCGGAAACAGCCGGACCCGCTTGCGGCCGTGCAACTGAATCAGCAGGCCGTGCCATGGATCATTGTGCAGCGGTGTCAGATTGCCCTGCTGGCCGATCCACACGCTGCTCGCCGCTGGACTCTGCTGCCGGGTGCCGACGCGCGCGGGCAGCTGATCGGCCAGCGGCTGCGGGTCCGCGGCGGCACGCGAGTAGTAGTTCTTGCCCGGCTTGGGCTCGTCGAAGACGGCTGCCATGACATCGCGGTATTCGAGCACCTCTACCGGCGATGTTTCCTGCGTGAACACATTGGTCGTACTGGTCAGCGCGGCGACCTTCTGGTCGCCATACTTCTCACGCAGCGCTTCCGGCTGAAAATCCTCGAATACGGGCCAAGTTGTTGCGACACCACGGAATACGACCGGAGTCTGCTCATCGAAGACAGCCTCGAGTTGGAAATCCCGATCGGGTACGACCAACCCCTGCCGCCCGCCCCTCGACGGACTCACCACATCCCGTACGCTCCGACCGACCCACAGCGCGAAACTGGCTAGAAAGATAGGAGCCAGCGTGGCCGGCCTCTCATCGTAACCCTTAGTCATATCCCCGTATCTTCTAAGAGAATTGGTGTAGCGCCCTGACTTTCGGTTGCTCTGTGCAACCATCACCCCGTCGTGAGCCGACCCTATCGACACCTCGAGTCTACCGCCGCGAACCGCACCCACAGCTGGGAAGACCGTAACGCAACTCACCGCCGATCAAGCGGACCTCCCACAGACGGCGACAACGGGTGTGTCGGGACGCCTAGGGTCGAAGGGACGCCGATTTCAGGAGATATCGTGGCCGACTTGCCTTCGGACCCGTTGATTTCGCTGGTGACCGTGGCGGCGGAGCAGATGGGGTATTCGTGCCGGGCAACTGAACCCGACGAGCTGCGGTTGGTGGGCCCGCGCGGGGACGGGCCGCATTTCCTGTGGTTGCACAACCTGCGGCGCAGGCTGAACGAGCAACCGTTCGAGCAGTGGCCCGGGCTCATCGCCGATCATGTCGAGACGTTCCTGGCGCGAGTGGATCCGGATTACGCCGATTCACTCGCTACCGACGAATTCCTCACGGTGCGTGGACTTCTCAGGACACGGTTCGCGTCGTCGGACACCATTGCGGGCATCGACATCGTCGGCCGCTACGTCGCGCCGGGAATCATTCAGGTGATGGTGATCGAGCAACTTCTCACTGCGGAGGCCGTCACTACCGACCAGCTCGACGAGTGGCAGATCGACAGCACTGAACTCTTCGAGCTGGCGGAGGCGAACACCCGCGCCGCCGGACGGCTCCAGATCGAATGGCGGAACTTCAACGATGCGCATTTCGCCATTCTGAGCGGCTCGGACTCCGCGAGTGCCCACTCGAACTGGCTCGGCGACTATCCGGTAATCGGCACCTACGGAGCGCTTTTCGTAGTCTCGCACGAGGGCAATGTCTACGCGCACCCGATTGTCGGACCGAACGCGCTGACGGCGATGATCCTGCTGGGCAAGGTGGCCGCCAATACCTACCGCAGCGAACCGCGGCCCATCAGCCCGGCGGTCTACTGGTGGCGAGACGGAGAGATCAGCCTGGCTGCCATTACCGAGGTCGATCCCGATCACAATGTCGAGGTGCGCCCGACCCCGGAATTCGAGGCGTTGCTGACCAGCCTGGCGGTGACCTGCGAGTTCGCGGTGGTACCCGCCGAAACGGTCGATACCGCGCTCGACGCGCTGGAACAGTACCGACAGATGTGCATCGCGCCGGACAACAGCGCGAACCCACCCGCCGTCGACGACCTCATCGCTGAGATCGACCGCAACGGCGGCGCAGTCGGATTCGTTGCGGCGGCTGCGGATTCACGTGGAGCCGTACTGCGCACCTGGGGACCGAACCGCGGCCAGCACCTGCTCGCCGTACTGAAACTCACCAAGGACCGCGACCTCGCCGTGCTCGACGTCGAGACGGGCCACCTCTACGACCCCCGCGGGCGGGTCGAGGTCCACGTAACCGTCGGCGATGGCCGGTCACTGCCCTACCTCACCCGCGCACTACTCGACGACTTCGTGGTCGCCGCCGCCGACCCGGATGACCCGTTCCTGGTCGTCACACGCGCGGACGGGACCTATATCCGAACGCGCCGCCACGAGTGGGTCTACGAAATCGAGCACCGGGCCGGATCCGCGTCGGAACATTTTCGCGTGTATACCTTGCGGCACACGGTTGCTCGCGATGTCATCTGGGCGTGGGCCTGTGGTGACCCGTCGTGGATGGTCGCGGTGCAATGGCGGCGGGTCGATCCGACCTCGCCCGGTATCGAGGCGGCATCCGGGCTGGAAATCCTGCAGGACGAACTGTCGTCCGCTGGTTCCGATCTCTCGGCCGACGCCCTCGCGCTCCTCGATACCTTTCTGGCAGTTCGTGATACACCGATCCCGTCGACGGATCTCGCTGCGACGGAGAACCTCGCGATCGACCCGGCGATCTTGCGCGAGCTGGCGTCATCACACACCGAAGAGGCACGCCCGATCGAAACAGAGAAGCCGGACGACCCGGACGAGACCTGAGGGCAGTCCGGTGCAGCCACACCCGGGTGCGAGGATCGCAGCATGCGAGTACTGGTGCAGCGCGTATCCGCCGCGCAAGTGACCGTCGACGGACAGACCGTGGGCCGGATCGAACCGAATCCGCAGGGTCTGGTCGCCCTGGTCGGCGTGACGCATGACGACACCGAAGGCACCGCGAAGGCATTGGCGGACAAGCTGTGGCGATTGCGAATCCTGGAGGGGGAACGCGCCGCCGCGGATCTGAATGCGCCCATTCTCGTGGTCAGCCAGTTCACCCTCTACGCCGATACCGCCAAGGGGCGCCGGCCGTCCTGGTCCGCCGCCGCACCCGGTGCTGTCGCCGAACCGCTGGTCGAGACCTTCGCCCAGGCGCTGCGCGAGCTCGGCGCAACCGTGGCCACCGGACGGTTCGGCGCGCATATGCATGTCGAACTCGTCAACGACGGACCGGTCACATTGCTGCTCGAGGGCTGAACACGACCACCCGAGCGCAACCACCCCTGACAGGTTCGCGAACCACCGGTTGCTCGGCTGAACCCACGAACGTCACGGAACAGCAACACCGTCCGAGACCGCGGTCGCCGCAGCTGTCAACAGGACGATCTCGGCAGCAGCGGTCGCCGGTGGATTGCCTGCTCATTCCGGCCATTTCTATGGCAAACTCGGTCGAGCAGAATGCGGCCGCTCGACGACCGTGGCGCGGAAGGGTAAGCGGGAGTTGAGGTCGCGATGGATCTGAGTGCACTCGAGCGTCGGGTAGCCGAGGATCGCCGGGCAGCCATCGACCGGACGGTCGAGAACGAATTGCGTTTGGCCACGTCACTGTGTGACCTCGCAAAGGGCCTGGTCGCAACCAAGAACGGCCCCGGCAGAGACCGGACGGCCGAGGCGCTGGCGCCATCGCAGGAGTCCGTCGGCATTCGACTGCACTGGCTCGCCGCCGGTCGCGTGACCGCCGAGTTCGCGGGCGAAGTCCAGGATGCGCTGCGCGTCTTCGAGCAGGCGACTCGGCACATCGGTCACCGCGAGCTCGCGGCGAGCACCATCCGCAATGCCTGCCATACCTATCGCCAGGTGTCGCGGACGCATCCGCAGGTGGCCGCGGTCTGCGCGGACGGGCTGTCGAAATGCGGCGTCTGGTTGTGTCGTCTCGACCCGAAGGCCGCCGTCGCCGCCAGCGAGGATGCCGTGCGCATCCGCGGCGCGCTGTTCGCTGCGAATCCGGATCAGTCCGGGAAGTATCTCGCCAGCCTGAACATGCTGCTGCGCACGCTGATGGTCGGCCGCCAGCGCAAACAGGCGGTGGCGATGTACCGCGAGCGGTACGCGGCACTGACGTCGCCGGAGATGACGGCGCGGCTGCGCGAAACCCGGATCGAGGATATCGATCTCACGAATAAGACCTTCACCGCGCTCACCAAACTCGAGGCCCGGACCTTGCAGCGCGCGGGACATCTGACGCAGCAGCAGATTCTGTACCAAACCTCCGGAGATCTCGCCACGATCGAGGAGATCAACTGGAAGCTCGCACTGGTCGGCCTGAAGCCGCTGGCCGCGGGTGCCCTACCCGATCCCCCGTCGCGGCCGGTGGAGATCGGTGCGACCTTCGGCGCATTGAGTGTCCGCTGCAGCGCTCGCGACGCCGTTGCCCAGGTCCGCGCCGCGATCATCGCGGCCTACGCCGCCGATAGCGTACGCCAGGTCGACCGCTCGGCCGTGCGTGGCGCACACGAAACCCACTGGCACACCTTCGATCCCGAACTGAATCCGGCCGAATCCCTGGGCGATGATGTGGTGTTGATCGAACAGCCATACGGCGGTTCGGTTGTCGTCATGAGCTTGAACTGGGAGATGGCTCCGGTCGGCAAACACCCACTGGCACAGCACCTTTCCGCGCGCTGGCCGGTGATCAGCGTTACCGCGAATGAAAAAATGTCCTACGAGCTGTGCCGATACGAGGACGGTGTGGCCACCCAATACGCCGCCCTCGGCCGCCCGAGCGGACAAGCCCCGCTCGATACACCATTGGCGCCCTTGGACTTCGCGGCCCTGGCCGACTACGGCGCGGACTACGCGTCCGAAACCCAAGTGCGTGCCGCCTTCGGCAACACCGATATGTTCGCGAAACTCACCCACCTGCCCGCCAGCGGGATCCGGCAAGCAGCCCTGGCTATTCCGCTAGCGGACTACGGCGACAACGTCCTGTTTTTCCGCAAGTCGAGCGCGGACTGACGAACTTCCCCAACTCCCTGTGCACGTCGAGAACGCCCGGCGCCGCCGGGTCTAAGCGATGAGCTGTCGGCGCAGGGCGGACAAGTCGACGAATGCGAACCTGATGGCGCGGTCGCCGCAGCCATAGGGCAGGACCAGGGTGTTCCGGTGGACGAGCGCGCCGCATGAGTACACCACGTTGGGCACGTAGCCGTCGCGTTCGTCTTCGTTCGCGGTCAGCAGCGGCTCGCGGAGTGCGCCGATGAGTCGAGTCGGGTCGTCGAGATCGAGCAGAATCGCGCCGATGCCGTACGTGCGCATCGGACCGACGCCGTGGGTCAACACCAGCCAGCCGTCGGGTGTCTCGATCGGTGGACCGCAGTTGCCGAGTTGGATCAGCTCCCAGGGGTGCGTTGGCCGATAGACGGTGACCGGCGCACGCCACACCCGGGTGTCGGAAGAGCTGACCACACTGATGTTTTCCCGGTCCCACCGCGAGAGCATCAGGTAGCGGTTGTCGACACGTCGTGGAAACAGTGCCATCCCTTTGTCTTCAGCGCCGGACCCGGCCAGCCGAGTGCTGACGAAAGTGCCGAAATCGTTGGTGCGCAACAGCCGTGGCGCGATGCGGGCGCCGTCGAAGGCGGTGTAGGTGCCGTAGTAGGTGACAGTCCCATCCGGCTCGATGAACCGGGTCAGCCTCGCGTCCTCGATGCCGCGGCTCTCGTCGGGGCTCTCGGGAAGCAGCACCCGCGCCGATAGCGGAGCATCGGCGGGGAAGTTCACGGTGTAGTCGCCTGCCGCCGAGGCGGCGACCCGGCCGGTGTCCAGAAAGGGCGAAGGCTTGTCGAAGCGAACCGAATCGTGTTGTGCGACTGTGCCGGTCCGGAATTCGATGCTCGAAAGGTGCCCCTCGCCCAGCGCACGTACGCTCATGACGAACCGCAGCTCGCCCGCCGCCAGGCCGGATTGGTCCGGGTGCGCGACCATCGACGGATTGAACAGCGCCGCGGCTTCGACCGCGTACTCCTGGGTGAAGTACGCGCCGATGAGCTGCCTGCGCGCGGTTGTCAGGGTCCCCCGCCGTGGCAGCAGATGTTCGACGAGCGCCGCATGCGTGGCGAATGTCGCGTCGATATCGCGGTGGCGGTCGCCGAACCGACGGCGCACGGAAGCCAGGCTGGCCAGCAGGTCCGCATCGGTGAGTGCAAGCACGCGGTCGATGATGGCCTCGGCGCGTGAAATCCCTTGTCCGAGAATCTCTTGGCCGGGCAGAAATAGCCTCGCCGATACCCTGCGGGCATCCGGCACCAGCACCACGGCACTGCGCCGGACGAGATCGGCGGGATTGGTGGAGTCGGCCACTACCCGGCCAGCGTGAGTCGGCGCGCCTGTTGCTGCGTGGAGATCAGCGCGAGCGTCGACTCGGCGCCCTGGTTCTCGTTTCGGCCGGTGTGCTCGAGTCCGTCGCAGCAGCCCCCGCTGACCGGGTCGATCAGGGGAGTGTCGACGTCGTTCGTGCCGCGGAACCACGCCTCACACAGCAGTACCGCATCCTTCCATCGCTGGTCGCCGGTTTCGTCGTAGGCGCGGGCGCAGGCGTCCGCCAGGGTCGCCACCTCGATGGGTTGCTGGTCGAAGCCGGGCCGGGTTTCGCCGGTCGCCCAGCCGTCGACGGGGGTGACCGATAAGTGATCACCCGAGGTTTCGATCTCGAGTAACCAGCGCAGCATCGCGAGTCCATCGGCAAAGACGCGGCCCTGTCCGGGCAGCAGCGTGCCGACCGCGAGCAGCGCTTCGGCCAGCACCGCGTTGGCATAGTGCAATCGCGGCTCGGGCCAGCGCCAGTCGAGACGGCGGGTCGGCGGGCCGATCCGGGCGGCCGCGTCGGCGAGTAGTTCGCGCGCTTCTGTGTTCCCCGGCTGGACACGCAGCACCTCGGCGGCGCCGAGAGCGGCGAAGGCCATTGCCCGGGGAAATGGGGACCGCCGGTGCGCCCCGAGGGTGAAGTGCGCCAACGCGATCTGCGCCAAGTCGGGTTGGCGGGCGACGACGGAGCCGAGAGCCCACAGGGCACGGCCCCAGTGATCTTCGAGGCTCGGTTCGTCCTGCCAACTCCGGTCCGTGCCCCGACGATTGTGGCAGCTTCCGTCCTCGTTCAGGGCCGCGATAATGAAGTCCAGATACACGCCGGTGTTTTCGAGTAGTCGTTCGGTCGGCTCGGGCTCACGAACGGCCACCACGAGTGCGCGCGCGACATCGTCGACACAGTAACCATTCTCGATGCGGGGCGTGGTGAACTTCGAGTGTTCGAAGATGCCGCACTCGTCGCTGAGTCGGTAGAGGTGCGCGTAGGAGATGCTGATGGTATTCATGCCGTGGCCAGCTTCGTATCGGCTCGCAGCGTTTCCGCGGCAAGGTCACGATACTTTCGGCCTACCGACGTCCAAAACAGTTCGGGCGCGATGCGTTCGGCTTCGGCGCCCATTCTCGCGGCGAGGCCGGGTTCGGTGATCACGCGGCGCAGCGCGGTGGCGATATCGGTCGGTGATTCTCGATCGACAAGCAGGCCCGCGCCGCTCGACAGCAGTTCTTCAGCATGCGGGAAGGCGGTCGATATCACCGGTTTGCCCGCCGCGACCGCCTCGATCAGCACGCCGGATGTCACCTGCTCACGCGAATCGTAGGGCAGCAGAACCACATCGGCCTGTCTGATGAGCCGGTACAGCTCGATGTTGGACAGGTAGCGGGCGTCGAAGTGCACGGCGTTGGCGACGCCGCGGCGCTGGGCGCGCTCGACGAGGCCGGTGCGATAGGACTCACCCTGGCGCGCAAGCACTCTCGGATGTGTCTGTCCCACCACCCGATACTGTGCGGCCGGGCGCAAGTCGGCGAGGTGGGCCATCGCGTCGATGCCCCATTCGATGCCTTTACCCGCACCGAGTAGTCCCCAGGTCAGGATTACCGGCGTGCGGGAGATCGGCTGGTGTTGGTCGCCGGGCTGTCCGGAGCGATTGTCGGTGGCACCGTGCGGAATTACCCGAACCTTGGCCGGGTCGACCGCATAGTGGTCGATGAGTCGTCGGCGAGCCGTGTTCGTCATGGTGACGACGACCGCGCAATTGCGAGCGAGCTGCTCGAGGATCATCCGTTGCTGTGGTGTCGGGGTGACCAGCACTGTATGCAGCACGACAATGGCCGGAACCCGAAGGGCACGAACGATTTCGAGGATATCGACGCCGTCTCGCCCACTGTAGATGCCGTATTCGTGCTGGATGATCGCGATATCGAAGCGGTTGAGTGCGATGGCCGCGGCGGCGGCACCGCGGTGGTCGCTGCGCTCCCACTGATGTGCCACCTCAGGGGCCGGTGCCGGATCCGGACTGTCGACCACGGCGACAATGCCGACGGTTGGACAGCGCCCGAAATCGACCGACACGAAACCGATTTCGCCCGGCGCGGTCAACGCATCGACCAGTGCACCGGTGAAGGTCGCCAGCCCGCACTGGGTCGGTGAATAGGTACTCAGAACGCCATAGGACCGAACCGACACTGCGCCAGCCTTTCTGATTCGAGGCAGCGCCGACGGTGCCGCTGTCTGCAGCCACTCAATTGGCTGATCGTGTTGCGCTGAAGCGCTTGAGAATCCGCTCCGGGAAAAAGACACGGAGGGATCGGCAACCAGGTCTCGATGATAACACCCGGATCGGCGAAAATTAGTGTGATATGATCGCCGCATCATGTTCGCCCACATCTGGGGCGACTCTCGGCGGTCTTGCCGCCAGTAACCGAGGATTATATGAGAATCGGCGTTATCGCGTCGGTCGCACACCGTACACCTCCGAAAAACTATGGCCCGTGGGAGCAAATTGCCTCGACGCTGGCCGAGGGGTTTGTCGCGCGTGGGCACGATGTCACACTGTTCGCAACGGCGGACTCCGCGACCTCGGCACGGCTGGTCTCCGCCGTACCGTCGGGATACGAGGAGACGGTCGATGCGGATGCGAAAGTCTTCGAAGCGCTGCATAATTCGGCGGCATTCGCGCGGGCCGGGGAATTCGACATACTCGCCAACCATTTCGACTTCATGCCGCTGACTTACAGCAGGCTGGTATCCACACCGATGGTGACGACGATTCACGGCTTCGCCTCGCCGAAAATCGTTCCGGTTTATCGAGAATTCGGTGACATCGCCCACTTTGTGGCGATCACCGATGCCGATCGCGACCCGGATCTGCGCTATGCCGCGACTATTCATCATGGTATCGATCTCACTCAGTTCACATTTCGGCCGGAGCACGGCGAATATTTGCTCTTTCTGGGCAGAATTCATCCGGATAAAGGGACGCACCTGGCGATCGAGGTGGCGCGGCAGGCCGGACTGCCATTGAAGATCGCAGGTGTGATCCAAGACGAGGAATACTTCCGCTCGGCGGTCGAACCGCACCTCACCGGCACCGATGTGACCTACCTCGGTCCGGTCGGTCCGGCAGAGCGGGACGCGCTACTCGGGGGTGCCCGCGCACTATTGCATTTGATCGGTTTCGCCGAGCCGTTCGGTTTGTCGGTCGTGGAAGCCATGGCCACCGGGACACCGGTCATCGCAACACCATTGGGCTCGATGCCGGAGATAGTCCGCCACGGTCGCACCGGATTCCTCGTCGCCGATGTCGCGGGTGCGGTCGCGGCCGTATCGGATATCGGCCGGCTCGACCGTTCCGCCTGCCGGGACGACGTCTTCGAACGGTTCACAGCTGATCGCATGATCGATGCCTACCTAGCTCTATTCGAGCGGGTCGTGCGAGATTGCGGACATCGCAACGAATCCGCCGAGCCGGTACCGCAACAGGCCATCGGCTCGCCTGGACTGTTCTCACACGCCGGACTGTAATCGACAGTGCCCCAGTGCTATTGGGTCTCAGACCGGGTGCCGAGGTGGTGCGGCGTCTCGGTTCGTGACGCCGACCGCATCAGACTGTTCGCTTGATCGGGCGGGGTGTCGGCGGGGATAACCAGCAGGGCCAGATGAGTTCCGCCGACGCCTGCCAGATGCATGACATCCTGTGATTGGGCAGCGCCCGGCCCGTAGAGTCGGATGCCGTCGTCGTGGTCGATACGGCGTTGGGCGAGACTGACCGCGTTCCAGGCGAAGCCGATTCGCACGGTCGAGCCGAGGCGTGGGGTGAGGACGCTGATCAGATCGTGCAGTTCGGCGGTGAGGTTAGCCGTCCACGGCCACCATGCACCGTCGACCTGTCCCGAACGGGAGCCGCTTGTGCGCAGCAGCAGGCGTGGCGTGCGGGTGGGTGTCCGGAACGGTTGCAGGTTGCGTAGCGGCGGGCCGATGTTTCCGGTCATGTCCCGGTGATTGGTTATCGGGCGGTGCGCCTTGATGTGAGTCATGATCTGGTCTCGATTCCACTGGCGGCCAGGGTCGCCGGTTCGGGTTTGACGGCAGCCATCAGGGCCGCATGCGCGGTGTCCTCGGCGGTGGCCGACGGGATTACGCGGAGCACGATCAAGCCGCTGTCGCGGCCGAAGACGAACATCGTGTTCCACCGCTCGAAGCGATAGGGATCGAGCCGGACCGTGCGGTTGTCGACGGTCATTTGCTGGGGTGCGCGTGACCAGCACGCGGGGTCGTAGACGACCCGCCAGACCGGTCCGAGCCCCACCGATAGGACCGCCAGCAGATCTGGCAGTTCGGCGGTGAGTTCGCCGGATCGGGGCCACCAGGCGCCATCGATATATCCGTCGCGTTCGGTCTTCGGCTTCAGTCTCAATCGAGGCGTGTACTCCGGCGGGACGCGATGTCGAGCGGCCGGTGAGCGGATCTTTTTCGGTGACATGATGGTGCTCCTGTTTTCGGCTGTAGTGCCCGTCGATTGATGGGTATCGCGGGAATGCGCGACGGTGCCCGCGTGCCGTCTGGACGGTCAGTAGCAGTGGCGGCGACCGCGGATGGGTGGCCGCTGGTGCCCGCGAGCATGAGCACCAATCCGGTGACGACGACGATGACGCAGATCCTCAGATCTGTTGATGCTTCCAGTAGACGCCGGTTATGCCGTAATGTCAACGCTGTAGGTCTACGATACTGACCTACAGCGAAGATGCTGAGGACTGGAGAATGCTTCGAAATGACCGAACCACCGACCGCTCACACGAACTCCCGATCCGGGCGGCCCGCCCCGGCCACCGCAGGACGGAGCCGCGGTCCGGTGACCAGGGCGACGGTGCTGCACGCGGCGCTCGAGATCGTCGATCGGGACGGGGTCGACGGGCTCTCGATGCGGCGGCTGGCCGAGGCGGTAGGCCGGGATCCGATGGTGGTCTACCGGCATGTGGCCAATAAAGCCGCGGTGCTCGACGGCGTCGCCGAGGTCGTCTTCGCGCAGTTGTCGGTCGATGCCTTCGCCGCGGACTGGGCCGCTCAATTGCGAGTGGTCGCACGCGATTTCCGACGCTTGGCACTGGCCCACCCGAAGGCGGTACCACTGCTGGTGACCCGGCCGTTGGCGACTCCGTTGGGGCTGCGCCCCCAGGCGGTGGTCCGTCCGCTCGAGGACATCCTCGCGCTGCTCACTCGCGCCGGGTTTTCCGGTGCGGATGCCCTGCACATCTACCGTGCACTGTTCGGCTTTCTCTACGGTCACGTGCTCAACGAGTTGCAGGAGATCGTGGAGCATCCCGAGGAAACCGACGAGGTGCTGCGCCTCGGGCTGCATCGGCTGCCCATCGCGAAATTCCCATTGCTGCGCGAGCTCGCCCCGGTGCTGGCGGCCTATGACGGCGCCACCGAACTCGAACGAGGTCTCGATATTCTGCTCACCGGACTCGCGGCGACGCTGCCGGGCCACCGGCAATGATCGTTGGCCACTCAGGCCCCCGCCCCGCCTTCGGAGTCCCAACGTTGCTGTGCCGCAATCGTTTCAATGTCAGCAGGGGTAACCACCGCTAGCGTGAGCTGAGCACCACTGACGCCGAGAATACTGAGCGTATGCCGGGCCTTGTGCCGGTAGCCGTCGAGCCGCACCAGGCGCCCGCCACTGGCGAGTTTCCTTGGTGCTGCGGCCCATTCGTCGAGGTGATAGATCACTCGATGGATCGGGCCGAGTCGGGTCGCAACCGCGGTGAGCAGTTCCGGCAGTTCGGCCACCAGGTCATTGCCGCGCGGACGCCACACTCCGTCGACCGAACCGGTTGCGTCCATTGTGAATTCGAGTTCCTGTCGCAGCGGACGAGGATTCGGCGGGTGTCTACCCGATTCGGTTCGGGTCAATTGGTGCGTCATGGTCGACGCTCCTCTCTCGGCCGCGTGGCGACCGGGTCATGGTGGCGGCGAGGCCGGTGAGCAGAATGTCCAGGCCCTGTTCGAGTTCGGCGACGCCGTCGTAGGCGGCCAAGTCGGTGGCGAGGCTGCGCAGCAGTGGGAATTCGCCGATCGGCAGGCGGTACAAGCCCAGGCGCAGCAGGTCGGTTGTCTCTTCGGGGCGTTCGACGAGTTCCTGTCGCTCATTGAGAATGTGGCCGTAGAGAAAGCCGAACAGCGCACGATAGATGTGCAGCGCATCGGTGCCGGTGAATTCGGCGCGGGTGAGCAGCATGAGGATGTCCTCGAGCGGACGCAGTGTGCCTGCCGGTCGGCGCCCGAGCGGGGTGGCCAGCGGGTGAGTTACCAGCAACGGAACGACATTCGGGTGCTCGACCGCTAGACGGCGGAAGTTCCGCGCGATACTGCGCAGTTGGTGGCGCCAGTCGCGGTCGGTGGTGTCGACGGTCAGCTGCTCGAAAACGATCTCGGCGACACCGTCGAGGAGCGCCGCCTTATTCGCGGCATGCCGGTAGAGCACCATGGGGTCCCGGCCGAGGGCTGCGCCGAGACGTCGCATAGATAGCCGGTCGACGCTATCGCGGTCGATGATCTCGAGCGCGGCCGCCAGCATCACGGCCCTGGTCAATGGCGGATTCCCCCCGTTGGCGCGGTGCGCGCGACCTTCCGGATTCTTGGGGGAACCGATGGGTCCTTCCCTGATTCCGTTCATCCCATTCAGCACCTCTCGATAAACAGCACAACTGTTAACGATGTAAGCCTACGCCGTAGACAGCCGGCGTAGATAGGGCCTAAGCTGTGGATATACCGAATCGTATAGCGGCTGGTCAGCCGGTTTGGGCTGTCCGAGACCGACACCGCGCAATCCCGAGACAGGAACATTGCGATGACGATCGTAGACAAGATCGCGCAGCGGGTTCGGGTGGTTCGCGCAAGCTTGCGGAAGCTGTTCGCCAGACCGAACGAAGACAGTCGGCGTCGAACCGATATTGGTGGCAAACCTCCCCACGGCATGGTCGACCGCTTCTCGAATTCGCTGAGAGACATGTTCAAACGCTGACCGAATCAGGGGCATGACGAATGGCAATCACACAGGTCGCTGCCTACGCGCATCTGAGCGCGGCCGATATCGAGGCATTCGGCGATGAGCTGGATGCGATTCGCCGCGATATCACCGATCAGCGCGGTGCGCGGGACGCCGCCTACATCCGCCGCACGATCGTCTTCCAGCGTGCACTCGACGCCGCGTCGCGACTGATCATCGGTCTCAGTCGCAAGCGAACCGGTTGGATCCTCGGGACTGCCGGTTTGGCTGTAGCGAAGAGCATCGAGAACATGGAGATCGGCCACAATGTCTGCCACGGCCAATGGGATTGGATGAACGACCCGGAAATCCATTCCAGCAGTTGGGAATGGGATATGGCGGGGCTGTCATCGCAATGGCGTTATTCGCACAACTATCGCCATCACGTCTTCACGAATGTGCTCGGCATGGACGAGGACATCGGATTCGGTGTCATACGCGTGACCCGCGATGACCGTTGGCGCCCAGGGAATCTGCTGCAGCCGTTGCTGAACCTGGTGCTGGCGGCCGGCTTCGAGTGGGGTATCGCGCTGCACGGTCTCGACTCCGAACGCCTGCGCGCGGCGACCCCTGCCCAGCAGGCGATGCAGACAAGAGCGCTCCTCGGCAAGATCGCCAGGCAAGCCGGCAAGGACTACCTGGTGTTCCCCGCGTTCAGCGGGCGACACTGGCGGCGCACCTTGGCCGCGGACACCAGCGCCAATGTCCTGCGTAACCTATGGGCCTATCTGGTGATCTTCTGCGGGCATTTCCCCGACGGCGCAGAGAAATTCGCGGCGACCGTCCTGGAACACGAGACCAAACCGGAGTGGTATCTGCGCCAGATGCTCGGCACGGCCAATTTCGACGCGGGCCGGGTGCTGGCCTTCCTCAGCGGCAACCTCTGCTACCAGATCGAACACCACCTGTTCCCCGACCTACCGAGCAACCGCTACGCCGAGATCGCCCTGCGCGTGCGGGCACTGTGCGACAAGTACGACCTGCCGTACACCACCGGTCCACTACTGCACCAATATCTGCTGACGCTGCGTACCATCCACAAACTGGCGCTGCCCGACAGCCTCCTGATCGCCACCTCGGACGACGCACCCGAAACCGCATCCGAACATAGGTTCAAGGGCATCGATTCGTCCACAGTCGTCGACACCGACCGGACGCCGGGACGTCGCGGGTTGCGCACGGCGTTGCGACGACTAGCGATCAATCGTGCGCTCGTCCGCTAACTGGCACCCTTGGCTCCCACCAATTTCCCAGCATCCGCGCAGTAAATGGCCCGCGTCGGCGAGGGCGGTCGCGGTACCGTCGTCGCGTGTCGGACTTCGCGCAATCTGCTGACGAAACAACGAATCGGGCCCAACTCCGGGCCGAGCGCGCCTCCTCATTCGGCGCACATGCCGCGGCATATGCGGAGCATCGCCCCGACTATCCCACCGAAAGCATTCGCTGGGCGTTGGGGCCGGTTGACACCAAGACACCGGTCGTCCTCGATTTGGGCGCGGGCACCGGCAAACTCACCGAGGGGCTGCTCGCCGTCGGCGCGGAAGTGATCGCCGTCGAACCCGATGCCGCGATGCGCGCCGAACTGGCCCGTCGCTTTCCCGAGGTGATCGCGTCGGCCGGTGCGGCAGAGGCGATTCCATTAGCCGACGGCTCGGTGGACGCGGTAGTGGCCGGGCAGGCATTCCACTGGTTCGACAAGGAGCGAGCATTTCCGGAGATCGCGCGGGTACTGCGTGAGAACGGAGTCTTCGCCGCGCTGTGGAATGAGGATGACCTCGGCGTCGAATGGGTTGCGGAGTTGCACAAGGTAACTCGGTCGGCCGCGTCCTTACCGCCGCAGGAGCTGCTGCCCGCGCGACTGCCCGAACATCCGTTGTTCGAGAACTTCGAGCGGGCCGACTTTCCACACCGCCAGCGCCGCACCGCCGAATCCCTCACCGCGACAATCGGAACGCATTCGCACACGCTGGTCATCCCCGCACAGGCACGCAACGAGCTGCTCGAACGAATCTCCGACTACCTGCGTGGCAGGCCAGAGACCGCGGCGGGCGAATTCGACCTGCCCATCCGCACCGACGTCATCCGCGCCGTACGCCGCCCGGATACCCAGCACCGCAGCCGAATTGAGCCGGGACGCGTCGTCTAGCGGAAGCCGCTACCTACTCGACACGTCGCGAACCCCGCAGCACCGCCCCTGAGCTGTGCGCAGACCTCTATCGCCGCTCCTGAAGCGCCCATCGAACGACCGCTGTTCGCCGCGGAACTACGCAATCCCACAAGGGAATTCGAGTAGCTACCTACTCGGGTGAGCACCCCTCCGCCGGCCATACGCTTCTTCCATCGCCGGAGTTCAGTACGAATCGGAGGAGAAATAATCGCCACAGTGGTTGCGGTCGAGTCCCCAGGATGACCCCCGAAGTGCGGTAAGACGCACGAGCGCGGGTGCAAGGAACGACGTCACCGATCCAGCGCGAGCTGGGTAATGTCAGGTCATGCGGCGGACGCATTGTGTCCGAAGCCGTTGAGTACCAGACATTTACGACCTGCGGGCGTCGGTGCGACTCGGTTCCTCGCCGCGCCACGTCACCGATCTCGGTGTGTCGGACAGGTGACCGCTCCGCGACACGTCAAAGCTTCATACCACCAACGCTACCGGGGCAGGAATGTGCGGTATACCGCTCTTAGTCCGGACGCACCGTAAGAATCCGCGGCCCATCCTCGGTAACCGCAACCGAATGTTCCCAGTGCGCGGCCCGACTACCGTCCAGCGTCACCACGGTCCAGTCGTCGTCGAGCACCTTCGTCTGCGTAGTGCCCAACGTCAGCATCGGCTCGATCGCGAGCACCGATCCGACAACGAGTTTCGGCCCCTTACCCGGCGCACCCTCGTTGGCCAGGAACGGATCCATATGCATCTCCCGGCCGATGGCGTGCCCACCGTAACCGTCGACGATGCCGTAGGCCCGGCCGTGCTGCTTTTCGGCCGCGCGCGTCCCCATCTCGATGGCATGGGAGACATCGGTCAACCGATTGCCGGGCAGCATGGCCGCGATCCCCGCCTCCATCGACATCTTGGTGGCATCGCTGAGCAGCTGATCGGCCTCGATGATCGTGCCGACACCGAAGGTCCAGGCCGAATCACCGTGCCAGCCTTCGAGAATCGCGCCGCAGTCGATCGAGACCAGATCACCTTCGCTCAGAATTTCCGACGATGTCGGAATCCCATGCACCACACGGTCGTTCACCGATGCGCAGATCGAACCCGGAAAGCCGTGATAACCCTTGAACGATGGCACAGCGCCCGCATCGCGGATCACCTGCTCGGCGATCTCGTCCAGCTCCAGCGTGGAAACACCGGGCTCGGCCGCCTTGCGCACCGCGACGAGCGCGCGGCCGACAATCGCGCCAGCCGCCGCCATCGCATCCAGTTCGCCTGCCGTCCGGAACGGCACGACCTTCTTCTTGCGGTTGAAGACCATCCGGCCTCAGTGTCCCAGGGCGCGCAGTGCGCGTGCGTTGACCTCGTCGATCTCACCGACACCGTCGACCGAGACGACCAGACCGTCATAATGCTCCAGCAGCGGCTCGGTCTCCTCGCGGTACACCCGGAGCCGGTTGCGGATCACATCCTCGTTGTCGTCCTTGCGACCGCGTGCCATCATCCGGGCGACCACGGTGTCCTCGGGCACGACGAAACAGAGCACCGCGTCGAGCTTCTTATCCATATCCGCGAGGATCTTCTCCAGCGCGTCGGCCTGATCGACAGTGCGCGGGTAGCCGTCCAGCACAAAGCCGTTCGCGGCATCCGGCTCGGCGACCCGAGCCTCGACCATGCGGTTGGTCACATCGCTCGGCACCAGATCGCCCGCGTCGATGTACTTCTGCGCCTCCCGACCCAGCGGCGTCTGGGCGGAGATATTGGTGCGGAACAGGTCCCCGGTGGAGATGTGCGGGACGCCCAGCTTGTCCGACAGGAGATCGGCCTGGGTACCCTTGCCGGCTCCCGGCGGTCCGAGCAGTACAAGTCTCACTTGAGGAACCCTTCGTAATTTCGATTCATCAGCTGGCTTTCGATCTGCTTCACGGTGTCCAAGCCGACACTCACCATGATCAGCACCGAGGTGCCACCGAACGGAAGGTTCTGGGTGCCACCGGACGCGCCGATATCGAGGAAAAGGTTCGGCAGGACGGCTACGAGACCGAGGTAGATCGAGCCGGGGAGGGTGATGCGGCTCAATACGAAATTGAGGTAGTCGGCGGTGGGCCGACCGGGACGATATCCCGGAATGAACCCACCGAACTTCTTCATCTCGTCCGCGCGTTCCTCCGGGTTGAAGGTGATCGCGACATAGAAGTAGGTGAAAAACACGATCAAACCGAAGTAGATCGCGATGTAAACGGGGTTGCCCGGGTTCACCAGGTATTTCTGGATGATCTCCTGCCACCAACTCTTATCGGTGGCGGCCTTCGAGGAGGTCAGTTGCGCGACCAGGTTCGGCAGGTACAACAGTGAGGACGCGAAGATCACCGGAATGACACCGGCCTGGTTGACCTTCAGCGGCAGATAGGTCGAGGAACCGCCGTACATCTTGCGGCCGACCACACGCTTGGCGTACTGCACCGGAATTCGGCGCTGGCCCTGCTCGACGAAGATGACCGCGGTGACAATGGCGAACGCGGCGACACAGACCAGACCGAAGACCAGTCCACCGCGGTTCTGCAGAATGTTGTTGCCCTCGTTCGGGATGCGTGCGGCGATACCACCGAAGATCAGCAGTGACATGCCGTTGCCGATGCCGCGCTCGGTGATCTGCTCGCCGAACCACATGACCAGTGCGGCACCGGCGGTCATCACCAGCACGATGATCACCATGCCGAAGATGCTGGTGTCGGCCAGGATGTCCTTCTGGCAGCCCTGCAGTAGCTGGCCGCGGGCCGCAAGCGCGACCAGACCGGTGGCCTGCAGGATCGCCAGCGCGATCGAGAGGTAGCGGGTGTACTGCGTCATCTTGTTCTGGCCCGATTGGCCTTCTTTGCGCAGTTCCTCGAAGCGCGGGATGACGACGGTGAGCAGCTGGATGATGATGCTCGCGGTGATGTAGGGCATGATGCCGATCGCGAAGACCGACAACTGCAGCAGCGCACCACCGGAGAACAGGTTGATCAACTGATAGATACCGGCGGAATCACCGCCGGAGACCAGGTCTATACATTCCTGGACGCTCTTGTAATCGACACCGGGGGACGGCAGCGACGCACCCAAGCGGTACAGCGCGATCAACCCCAGCGTGAAGAGAATCTTCCGCCGTAAGTCCGGAGTCCGGAAGGCCGATACGAAGGCGGAAAGCACAGATCCTCCTGGCGAACGACATGGTCATGCCATGGAAATAACCCATGACGAGGCTTTGGCAGACAACAATTGAACTCTAACAGTGGCACCGGACGAGCCTTCACTCGTCCGGTGCCACTTAGTGTCAGAGTACCGTCAGCCCAGCTCGGTGACAGTGCCACCGGCCGCGGTGATCTTCTCCTTGGCGGCGCCGGTCACCTTGTCGACGGTCACCTGGACCGCGACGCCGATCTCGCCATCGCCGAGAACCTTGACCAGCTGGTTCTTGCGAACCGCGCCGGCAGCCACCAGCTCCGCCTTGCCGACCGCGCCGCCCTCGGGGAACAGCTTGGCGATCGAGCCGACATTCACGACCTGGTATTCCACGCGGAACCGGTTCGTGAAGCCCTTGAGCTTGGGCAGCCGCATGTGAATCGGCATCTGCCCACCCTCGAAGGCGGCCGGGACGTTCTTGCGAGCCTTGGTGCCCTTAGTACCGCGGCCCGC
Organism: Nocardia sp. NPDC049737; assembly: GCF_040674755.1. Taxonomy (NCBI): domain Bacteria; kingdom Bacillati; phylum Actinomycetota; class Actinomycetes; order Mycobacteriales; family Nocardiaceae; genus Nocardia; species Nocardia sp. NPDC049737. The sequence continues at coordinate 22,091 of NZ_JBFANH010000031.1, forward strand.
GGTCTTGCCCTTGGAGCCCTCACCGCGACCCACGCGGGTCTTCTCGGTCTTGGCGCCGGGAGCCGGACGCAGGTGATGCAACTTGATGGTCATGTCAGACCTCCTCAACTGTTACGAGGTGGCGCACGACGTTGATCAGCCCACGGTTCTGAGGGTTGTCCTCACGAACCACGGTCTGGCGGATCTTGCGCAGGCCGAGCGTACGAAGGCTCTCCCGCTGGTTCGCCTTGGCGCCGATCGACGACTTGATCTGAGTAACTTTGAGATCTGCCATTACCTGCCACCTCCCGCTGCCTGAGCGCGTGCGCGCAGCATGCCCGCGGGGGCAACATCCTCGAGGGGCAGACCACGACGGGCCGCGACCTCTTCCGGACGCTGCAGCATCTTGAGTGCCGCAACCGTCGCGTGCACGACGTTGATGGCGTTGTCGCTACCCAGCGACTTCGCCAGAATGTCATGGATACCAGCGCATTCCAGCACCGCACGCGCCGCACCACCGGCGATCACACCGGTACCGGGCGAGGCCGGACGCAGCATGACCACACCGGCCGCCGCCTCACCCTGCACCGGGTGGGTGATGGTCGAGCCGATCATCGGAACGCGGAAGAAGCCCTTGCGAGCCTCCTCGACACCCTTCTGGATGGCCGCGGGAACTTCCTTGGCCTTGCCGTAGCCGACGCCGACCAGACCGTTGCCGTCACCGACGATCACCAGGGCGGTGAAGCTGAAGCGACGACCACCCTTCACGACCTTGGAGACGCGGTTGATCGCGACGACGCGCTCGAGCTGGTTCTTGTCGGCCTGCTGGTCACGACGGTCACCACCGCCACGACGATCGCGGCCACCGCCGCGGCCGTCCCGGCTGTCGCCGCCACCGGCGGCACCGTTCTGCTGTCCGGCGGGTCCGTTGCCGCCGTCACGCCTCTGACGTCCCGGCATCAGACGTTCCTTCCGTAATTGTTTGCAGTCATCAGAACTTCAACCCACCTTCGCGAGCGGCATCGGCGAGCGCCGCGATGCGGCCGTGGTAGTCGTGACCACCACGGTCGAACACGACGGCCTCGATGCCCGCGGCCTTGGCACGCTCGGCGATCAACTGACCGACCTTCTTGCCCTTGGCCGACTTGTCGCCATCCAGTGCGCGCACATCGGCCTCGATCGAGGACGCGGCGGCAATGGTCTTGCCGTTCGAGTCGTCGATGAGCTGTGCGTGCAGGTGACGCGAGGAGCGGTTGACCACCAGACGCGGACGCACGGTGGTGCCGACGACCTTCTTGCGCAGACGGAAGTGACGGCGGGTCTTCGACAGACGACGCGTCGTCGACACGTCCTTGCCACGCGGAATGCGCTTGGCTTTCTGATTTTCGGTTTGCGCCATGATCACTTACCCGTCTTTCCGACCTTGCGGCGAACGACCTCGCCGGCGTAGCGGATGCCCTTGCCCTTGTAGGGATCGGGCTTACGCAGTCCGTGGATGACAGCGGAGATCTGGCCGACCTTCTGCTTGTCGATACCGGACACGGAGAACTTGGTGGGCGATTCCACCGCGAAGGTGATGCCCTCCGGGGCCTCGATCGGCACCGGGTGCGAGTAGCCGAGGGCGAACTCCAGATTGGAGCCCTTGGCCGCCACACGGTAACCGACGCCGAAGATTTCCATCTTCTTCTCGTAACCCTTGGTGACGCCCTCGATCATGTTGGCGACCAGGGTACGGGTCAGGCCGTGTAGCGAGCGGTTCTGGCGCTGGTCATCCGGGCGGACAACCTCGAGCTGGCCGTCCTCACCCTTGGTGACGGTGATCGGCTCGGCGACAACGTGGGTCAGGGTGCCCTTGGGACCCTTCACCGCCACGCTCTGGCCGTCGATGGCGACCTCGACACCGGCAGGAATGGCGATGGGCTTCTTACCAATACGCGACATTTGTCCTACCTCCCTTACCAGACGTAGGCGAGGACTTCGCCGCCCACGCCCTGCTTGGCCGCCTGACGATCGGTGAGCAGACCGGTCGACGTGGAGATGATCGCCACGCCGAGGCCGCCCAGGACCTTGGGCAGGTTGGTGGACTTCGCGTACACACGCAGACCCGGCTTCGACACGCGGCGCAGACCCTGCAGGCTGCGCTCACGGCTCTGGCCGTACTTGAGGTCGACGACCAGGGTCTTACCCACGGGCGCGTCCTCGGTCCGGTAGTCGGCGATGTAACCCTCGCGCTTGAGAATCTCGGCGATATTCGCCTTGAGCTTCGAGTGCGGAGCCTTCACCTGATCGTGGTACGCCGAGTTGGCGTTGCGCAGACGCGTCAGGAAGTCTGCGATCGGATCAGTCATGGTCATAGTTCGACCTTGACACCTTTCTCGCTACGGTTCCCATACAACACCGGCGTATACATCGGCACGCCAGCCGTGGGCCTATAGCAATTCGGCGGTCCGGCCGACACTTGCCGACCGGATTGAGTTCTCATATGAGCTCTCGGTGCGCGGGCCGTCCACACGTCGATGCAGCATCGCATCAAGGACATGTGGACACAGAAGTGCCCAAGCAACCGGTCTAGTGTAGGCAAGGTCGCTACCAGGACAAAATCCGGGTCCGGCCCCTTACACTCACCCGCGTGCAGGAATCCCTCGCGACCGCGTTCGTGGGTCGCGAAGCCGAAATGGCAACTCTAGCGACACTCGGACGGCGCGTGGTCGCCGGTAACGGGTGCGTCGTTTTGATCGAGGGCGAGCCGGGAATCGGCAAATCGGCACTGCTGGAAGCGGCGCGAAATCCATTGGCGGCAGCAGGCCTTCATATCCGTATCGGTGCTGCCGAGGAGTTGCGTCAGGGCGTGCCGTTCGCCGCGGCGTGCTCATGGCTGGACGACACCGGCACCACCGCCCCGATCGACGCGCTGCGCAGCGGAAATCGCGCGGGCGATGTGGCGGCCACCCATGAACTCGCCATTGCCGAGGCGATCGTGGACCAGATCGACACCTGGTGCGCGGCGGGCCCGACTGCGCTGGTCATGGACGATGTGCACTGGGCGGATCGGTCGAGCCTGACCCTGCTGCACCGACTCTGCGCGCTCGTCGACGAGCTGCCGCTGCTGCTGGTGCTCGCGGCCCGGCCGCTGCCGCGCGATCCGGACTTCGCCGCACTATCGGCCGAACTCATGGCACGGCACGCCTCGGTGCTGCGGCTCGGCGCTCTACCCGCCACGGATGCCGCGCAACTGGTACGCCATCTGGTCGGTGCCGAACCGGGACCTCGGTTGCTGGAAAAGGTGGCCGAGGCCAGTGGGAATCCGCTGCATGTCACGGAATTGGTGGCCGCTTTGGTGCGAGACGGGGCGATCAAGGTGTTCGCCGACACAGCCGATCCCGCAAGCGCTGTCGTCGCGAACACGTCCGCGTCCTTGGCCGAAGCGATTACGCAGCGACTGGACTTCCTATCCCGTCCGACCCGGGATGTGCTGCCGATGGCCGCGGCCCTCGGTCCGACCATTGATGTCGCGGACCTGGCGGTGGTGTTGAAGATCCCAATCCTGGATGCCTGGAGCGCCGTGACGGAAGCGCTGGATGGCGGGCTGCTCGTCCGCGTCGACTCCGAGTTGGCGTTTCGACACGATCTGATCCGGCATGCGCTGGCGGATCGGCTGCCTGCTTCATTGCGGTCGGACCTGCTCCAGCAAGCCGGACAAGCGCTCCAGTCGACCGATGCGCCGATCGAGCGGGTTGCCTATTACTTATCGGTCGCCGACCGCGAATTGGACCGGGCCAGCATCGGTTGGCTGATCGGTATCGCCGACAAGCTGATCGTTCGCGCGCCCGAACTGGCGAAGCAATTGTTGAGCCGGGTTGCCGCGACGCCGGATCTCGATCCGGCAATGCGTTCAGTATTGATCCGCCTGAGAATTCACGCCTTGCTCTGGGAGGGGAGCGTCGCCGAGGCCGAATCGGTGGTGCGTGAGGCGCTGCTCACCCAACCGCAGGACGGCGACGATATCGAACTGCGCTGGCTGCTCGCCCAGATCTATCAAGCCCAGGCCCGATTGGCCGATGCGGTCGCAGTGGCCGAGGAGGTGCTGTCCACCAGGCAGCTCGACGCCGAGAACGCCGCCCGGTTTCTCGGCATGTCCGGACTCGGCAATTTCTTCCTCGAGCGGTTCGCTGCGGCCGAGCAGGCCGGTCGGCAGGCCGTGGCGCTGGGCGAGAGCACCGGGAACCCGCTGGCCACCGGATACGGACTCACGGCGGTGGGCGGGGTGCGCTATACCCAGGGCCATCTCGATGAGGCGCTGGATCTGAGCGCGCGTATCCCGGCCCTCTTCGAAGACGGGACCGGGCCCGACCAATTCGATCCATACGCGCTCTACGCCCACTGCTTGATCGAACTCGATCGGCTGGGCGACGCCGAGGAGATACTGAAAACGGCCATCGGTCGCAACCGCCGATTCCGCGGCGTCTATCTGACCTCGAACCTGGTCGCCAAGGCGCGGATGTATCTGGTGGGCGGGCGCTGGGACGATGCGCTGGCCGAATGCGCGGCGAGTATGCAGACGCCCGATGTGCTCGGATATCCGACGGTCGCGCACACCGTCGCGACGCTCATCGGAATTCGCCGCGGCACCTTCCTGCCGGACCCCGACGGCCTGCCCGCACCGGACAATCGCCCGGCCAATATCGGATACGCGCATTTCCATCCGTGGGTCAAGGCGTTGACTGCCGAGGCGCGCGGCCGCCCCGACCTGGCACTGCGACTACTCGTCGAAACGCACAACCGACTCGCCGACGGATTGGCCTCCGCCACACTGCATTACATCTTCCCGGATATCGCGCGCTTGGCCGCGGAGACCGGTGACGCGCACGCGGCCCGATCGGTGGCGGCGAGCGCCGATCTGCTGCTGAGCCGACAGTCGACCGCATCACGAACCGGAACGGCCCTGCTGTGCCGCGGCCTCGCGGACTCCGATCCTGAGCGTCTCCTCGCCGCAGCGAGCGCCTTTCAACAATCGGGCCGCCCACTGTTCGAGGCTCAAGCGCACGAAAACGCCGCCGTCCTACTGGCCGCAGCAGGGCGCGGACCCGAGTCCCGCACCGCCCTGGACGCGGCGGTCGAACTGTATTCCGGCCTAGGCGCATCCTGGGACTCCGCTCGCGCGGTGGCCCGGGTGCGACCATACGGAATCCGCCGCGGCGCCCGCGGCCCACGCAACCGCCCTAAATCTGGTTGGGCCGCCCTCACCGACACTGAACGCAAAGTCGCCGCACAGGTGTCCGAGGGCCTGTCCAATGCGGATATCGCCGCCCAAATGTACCTGTCCCGCCGGACAATCCAGTCCCACGTGTCGAACATCCTGGCCAAACTCGACCTCCGCTCACGCCGCGAAATAACCACCGCCACGCCGCACGCTCGCTGAATCCGGTTCGGTCGCCGGCTCGACAAATCGCCGCATACTTTCCAAGCCCGCCGTACCTGGACGCTCGGTGAGAGCACAAGGAAACAGCCGAAGGCACGGACTCGGGTGAGTCCGTGCCTTCGGTTGGTATTCAGTGCTGGGCGCTCACGAGGAGCGCGGGCTCACCAGGAGCTCTTGTGCACGCCCGGGAGCTCACCGCGGTGCGCCATTTCGCGCAGGCACACGCGGCAAAGGCCGAACTTGCGGTACACCGCGTGCGGGCGACCGCAGCGCTGGCAGCGGGTGTAGGCGCGAACGCCGAACTTCGGCTTGGCCTCGGCCTTGATTCGCAGTGCTTTCTTGGCCATCGTCAGTTCTCCTTGAACGGGAAGCCGAGGTGCTTGAGCAGGGCACGGCCTTCTTCGTTGTTGGTCGCGGTGGTCACCACGGTGATATCCATACCGCGCGGGCGGTCGATGGAGTCCACGTCGATCTCGTGGAACATCGACTGCTCGCTCAGGCCGAACGTGTAGTTGCCGTTGCCGTCGAACTGCTTCGGCGACAGACCGCGGAAGTCGCGGATACGCGGCAGCGCGATGGAGACCAGGCGGTCCAGGAACTCCCACATGCGGTCGCCGCGCAGGGTGACCTTCGCGCCGATCGGCATGCCCTCACGCAGCTTGAACTGCGCGATCGACTTGGTGGCCTTGCGGATCTCGGGCTTCTGACCTGTGATCAGTTCCAGATCCCGGACCGCACCGTTGATGAGCTTGGCGTCGCGCGCGGCGTCACCGACACCCATGTTCACGACGACCTTGACCACGCCCGGAATCTGCATCACGTTGGCGTAGTTGAACTCGCTGTTCAGCGCGTCCTTGATCTCGGCACGGTAGCGCGCCTTCAGACGGGGCTGAGTCTTTTCGGAGGTGGTCATGTCAGATGTCCTTCCCGTTCTTACGGGAGATCCGGACCCGCTTGCCGCTCTCCTCGTCCGTCCGGTAGCCGACGCGGGTCGGCTTGCCGTCGGAGTCGACGACCATCACGTTGGACACGTGGATCGGAGCTTCCTGGGTCACGATGCCGCCCGAGGAGGCACCACGCTGGTTGGTGGAGTTGGCAACGTGCTTCTTGATGCGGTTCACGCCCTCGACCAGGACCCGGTTCTCCTTCGGGTAGGCCTGGATGACCTTGCCCTTGGCGCCCTTGTCCTTACCCGAGATGACCAGCACCGTGTCGCCCTTGTGCACCTTCATGTCAGAGCACCTCCGGAGCCAGCGAAACGATCTTCATGAACTTCTTCTCGCGCAGCTCGCGGCCGACCGGGCCGAAGATACGAGTGCCACGCGGGTCGTTGTCCGCCTTGATCAGCACGGCCGCGTTCTCGTCGAACTTGATGTACGAACCGTCCGGGCGACGACGCTCCTTGACGGTGCGCACGACGACGGCCTTGACGACCTCGCCCTTCTTGACGTTGCCGCCGGGGACAGCGTCCTTGACGGTGGCGACGATGATGTCGCCGATGCCGGCATAGCGACGCGACGAACCACCGAGAACGCGGATGCAGAGGATTTCCTTCGCACCCGTGTTGTCGGCGACGCGCAGTCGCGACTCCTGCTGAATCACTTCAGCCTCCTTGACCTGGATGTATACGCACGCCGGATTGCCGACCCGACGGGCATGGTCGTGTCACCACCCGAACGCGCGCCTGCCAGCGGTTTTCTCGATCGGATGGATCAACCACTGGGGGTTCGCGGCCGGATTGCGGGCACAGCTCCCGCAGGCAACCGGTTCAGTGTAGGTGAATGCCAGGTCGGACCCAAATCAGGGTCCCGCGAGCGCAGCCTGAACTTCCGCTGTGAAACCCGCGCGGATAAGTGCTCGCGGGCTGTCCCGTTACTACCCTCGAGACGAGCAAGATCACCAGATGAACTTTGCACATTCCGCATCTCGCTGAATATGGGGGTCCCTTTTGAGTTCGTCCGCGCGTTCCGCCCGGCTCGGTCGTCGCACCTTCCTGGTCGCGCTGGGGGTGATTCCGACCACCACGGCGCTGGTCTCCTGCGCCCGGGAGCAGTCGGTGCAGCTCACCGGGGCCGATATGCGGGGCGAGGACCCGGCGGTTCGCCCGCAGGACGATCTTTTCCGATTCGTCAACGGCGGCTGGCTGCGCGATTATCAGCTGCCGCCGGATAAGCCGTCCTACACCACCTTCGACGAAGTCGGCGACCGGGTGGAACAGCAGCTGCGCGAGATCATCGATGGCATCCACGAGCCGACGGCCGGGACCGCCGAGCAGCAGATCCGCGATCTCTACGACGCCCGCGTCGATCTGGCCGAAATCGAGCGGCTCGGCGTGACCCCGCTGGCGGATCTGTTCGCGGCGATCGACGGCGCGGCGACCAAACCGGATCTTGCGAAGGTGATGGGCGGGCTGCCGATAGGCGGGCTCATGGGTTTGTCCGTCGGGGTCGATGAGAAGAACTCGGCCGAATACATCGCGAACATCGCCCAGTCCGGTATCGACCCGAATATGGGCGAGAAGTATTACCGCAAGCCCGAATACGCCGAGCAGCGTGCTGCCTATCAAACCTATCTGCAACGAGTCGCTGCGAGCGCGGGCTTTCCCGATCCGGCGGGCACCGCCCAGCGGGTATTCGAGCTGGAGACGAAGATCGCCGCCGGTTACTGGGACGATGTTCGGCTGCGCAATCCCGATGCTGTCTATAACCCGATGAGCTGGGCCCAATTGACCGCGCTCGCACCGCAATTCGATTGGGAGCCGTGGCTGGCGGGCAATACCGACCGACCGCGCGCACTGTTCGATCGCGTGGTAGTCGGTCAGCCGTCGTTCGTGACGACGACCGGAAAGCTCTGGGCCGAGGTCGATATCGCGGCCTGGCGGGAGTATCTGCGCATGGCGGTGGTCAAACAGTTCGCGGCACTGCTACCCAAGGCCATTGCCGATGCCGAATTCGATTTCGTCGGCAAGGTGCTGCAAGGGTCGCAGGAGCGTCCGGAACTGTGGAAGGACGGCATCGCCACCGTGAATGAGAACCTGAGCCAGCAGCTCGGGAAACTCTATGTGCGCAAATACTTTCCGCCCACGGCCAAAGAGCGCGCTCTGGCGATGGTCGCCGATCTCATATCCGCCTACCGGGCCGACTTCACCGATTCGACCTGGATGTCGCCACCGACCAGACAGGCCGCCATCGCGAAACTCGACAAGATCGTCACCAAGATCGGCTATCCGGACAACTGGATCGACTACTCGGGATTGACGATCACGCGCGGCAAGTTGATCGAATCCGTCCGCGCCGCACAGCGTTTCGAAACCAAGCGCGGTTTCGCGCGCCTGGGCACCCCGGTCGACAAGTCCGAATGGCGAATGCCGCCGCAGCTCGTGAATGCCATGTACAACCCGAATGCCAATTCGATCACGTTTCCGGCCGCTATTCTGCAGCCGCCATTCTTCGACTCGGATGCTGCGACCGCGGTCAATTACGGCGCGATCGGAGCGGTTATCGGTCATGAGATCGGACACGGGTTCGACGATCAGGGTTCACGCTACGACGGTGACGGCAATCTGCGCGACTGGTGGACCCCTGAGGACCGGGCCGCATTCGATGCCAAGACCGAGCAGCTCATCGAGCAGTACAACGCGCTGGTCCCGACGGGTCTCGACCCGAGCAGGCACGTCGACGGCGCGCTCACGGTCGGGGAGAATCTCGCGGATCTGCGCGGTCTCGGTATCGCCCTGGCCGCCCTCGGCATCGCCGATAAACGCGACGGCAAGGGCAACCCGGACAACCGCACGCTGTTCTTGTCATGGGCCCGGATCTGGCGGGAGAAATCGACGAAGCAGCATATGGAATTGCGACTGGCCATGGATCCACACGCACCCAACGAGTTCCGTTGCAACCAGGTGGTCCGCAATATCGACGAGTTCTACACCACCTTCGCCGTCGAACCGAGCGACAAGCTGTACCTGGCCCAGGACCAGCGAGTCTCGCTCTGATCCGACGGGCTGGCAACGCCGGAGGCGGGTAGCCTCGGGCCAGCACTATCGCGCCTGACGAGGATGCGGCCGGGACCGCATCGGGAGAGGAAATCCTCGTGACATCAACCGGTCGTCTCGGTCGAATGGACCGTCGTGCCTTCCTGGTCGCGCTCGGGGTGGTGCCCGCGGCCGTCGCTCTCGTCTCCTGCTCGAAGGATGAGCAGCCGGTGCGGCTCACCGGGGTCGATATGGGCGGCGCGGACGAGCCGATCCGTCCGCAGGACGATCTGTACCGGCATGTCAACGGCAAGTGGCTGCGGGAGTACCAGCTGCCGCCGGATAAGGCTGCGGTCGGCGCGATCAGCGATGCGAGCGACCGGACACTGGATCAGCTGCGCGAGATCATCGAGGGCATCAAGGATCCGAAGCCGGGTTCGGAGGCGCAGCAGATTCGCGATCTCTACGACGCGCGCCTGGATGAGGCCGCCTTCGAAACGCTCGGCCTGACACCGCTGACCGATCTGTTCGCCAAGATCGACGGCGCGGCGACCAAACCGGATCTGGCCAAGGTGATGGCGGAGCTGCCGATCGCCGGGCTGATCGGCATCGGAGTCGGCATCGATCGCAAGGACTCCAACGCCTACATCCCCACCGTCAGTCAGTCGGGTATCACGCTGAGCGAGCAGTACTACCGCAAGCCGGAATACGCCAAACAGCTCGCGGGCTACAAGACCTACCTCGAGAAGATGTCCGCGGGCGCGGGCCTCGCCGATCCGGCGGGGATCGCGCAGCGCATGCTCGATCTGGAGACCAAGATCGCGGCGGCGCATTGGGACAGCGTGCGCAATCGCAATACCGATGCCACCTACAACGTGATGAGCTGGCATGATCTGGTCGCGCTCGGACCGCAATTCGATTGGGATCCGTGGATGGCGGGCAATACCGATCGGCCGCGCTCGCTGTTCGACAAGCTCGTGGTGGCGCAGCCGTCGTTCGTGACCGCCGCCGCGCAACTTTGGGCCGACACCGATATCGCGTTGTGGCGAGAGTTCCTGCGGGTCAATGTGATTGCGGAGTACGCCCGATTCCTGCCCAAGGCGATCCGCGACGCGCGGTTCGAATTCGTCGGCAAGGTGCTCAGCGGAATCGAGGAGCGGCCCGAGACCTGGAAGTCCGGTGTCGGGGTCGTCAACGACAATCTCGGTGACCAACTCGGCAAACTGTATGTGGACAAGTACTTTCCGCCGACTGCCAAGGATCGGGCCAAGGAGATGGTGGCCGACCTCATGGCCGCCTACCGGGAGAACTTCACCAATTCGACCTGGATGTCCAAGCCGACCAGGGATGCTTCGATCGTCAAGCTGGACAAGATCGAGGCCAGGATCGGATATCCGGATAAGTGGGACGACTACTCCGCGCTGAAGATCACCAGGGGCAAGCTGATCGAATCCCTGCGCGCCGTCAATGCTTTCGAATCCAAGAAGGCGTTCAACCGGCTCGGCACTCCGGTCGACAAGTCCGAATGGGGTATGTCGCCGCAGACCGTCAATGCCTACTACTCACCCACCAGCAACCAGATCACCTTCCCGGCCGCCTATCTGCAGCCCCCGTTCTTCGACAAGGACGCGACGACCGCGGTCAATTACGGTGCCGTCGGTGCGACCATCGGCCACGAAATCGGCCACGGCTTCGACGACCAGGGCCGCAAATACGACGCCAGCGGTAACCGCAGCGACTGGTGGACGCCCGAAGACTTGGCCGCATTCGAGGCGAAGACCAAACAGCTGATCGACCAATTCGACGTGCTGGTCCCTGAGGGCCTCGATCCCAAATACCACGTCGACGGCGCGCTCACCGTGGGCGAAAACCTCGCCGACCTGCGCGGCCTGCAAATCGCCGTCGAGGCCTACCGCATCGCCGCCAAACGCGAGGGCATCGACCCCGACTACCAGCAGATGTTCTTCTCCCACGCGCGCAGCTGGCGCGAAAAGCAGACCGAGGAATCCACCATCAGCCTGCTCCAGGATGTCCACGCCCCCAACGAATTCCGCTGCAACCAGATCGTGCGCAATATCGCCCAGTTCTACAACACCTTCGCAGTCAAGGAAGGCGACAAACTCTTCCTCCCGGAAAACCAGCGCATCACCCTCTGACAATCGCCTCCCATGAAGCCCGGCCCCTACGCCGGGCTTCATTCGCGGAGAAACGCTCGCGAGCGAATAGGGTTCGCCGCCGAGGCGAGCGGGTCAGAAGGCGCTGCCGGTGGAGGGGCGGGGGAAGTAGCCGGGCCAGCCGAACAAGTAGCCGGGGTAGCTGGGGTAGCCGGGGTAGCTGTGCTGGCCCCAGCCGCCGTGACCGCCCCAGCCGCCGTTGCCGCCCCAGCCACCGTGGCCGCCCCAGCCACCATGACCCCAGCCGCCGTGACCGTGGATGTCGTCAGCCTGGTCCACCTGCACGATCGCCGGGCCCTGGGTGTCGGTCGTATCGGCGAGCGCCGGGCCCGCGACCGCGGCGATCGGGGCCAGGGCAAGCACGGAGGTGATGGCGATGCGGGCGACCATGGGGCGGACGCGTCGGGCGGAACTCTTTTGGTTCATCGGAACTAACCTCAATTCGGTATGCGTCAGTCGTGCGAAGACCCGTGTGCTCACGGGTTCGACGTCGATGCCTCCCGGACGAGAGGATCATTATTGACGTCATTTAACGTACCGCTAGATAGCGGCACGTTCAATAGGTTCACAACAAATGACATGACAGCGATCAGCAAGTCAGGGAGAGTGCCGTGAGCAATGTAGGTTAGGCTGGCCTTTGCTATTGCGGGCTCGAAGGGAGCCGAGTCGGGGAATTCCTCGATGAAGGAGAGGGTGACGATGGAGCCTGTTCGGACGTCTCGTGGCTGGAAGCGGGCGGTGGTTGCCGTGCTGGCCGGTGCGCTGACCCTGGGTATCGCCGCCTGCGGGTCGTCGAGCGATGACGCGGAATCCGACGGTGGCGCACCCGTCACCATCAACCACGCCCGCGGCACGACAACGGTGCAGGGCACCCCGAAAAAGATTGTCACGCTGGGGAATCAGTGGCTGGATTCGACGCTGGCGCTCGGCGTCACCCCGGTCGGCTATGTCGACAATGTCGCCTCGGTATCCAAGAGCACGCCGGCGTGGGAGCCGAAGTCGCTCGAATCGGCGAAGGCCTTGAATACCAGCGGCAATATCGCCGAACAGGTCGCGGCGCTGGAGCCGGATCTGATTCTGGTGGACGGATTCCTGGCCGACCAGAAGACCTACGACGAGCTGTCCAAGGTCGCCCCGACGCTGCCCGCACTCACCTCGTCGTCGATCCAACCGTGGCAGGACCTGGTGACCGCGCTCGGCAAGGTACTGCACAGGGAAGACGACGCGACGCGGGTGATCACCGATGTGGACAAGAAGGTGGAATCCATCGGCCAGGCCAATCCGGGCCTGAAGGACAAGACCTTCGCGAGCACCTGGTTGGCGAGCCCGGCCCAGCTGATGGTGCTGACCGATCCGAACGACGGGTCGAGCAAGATCTTCACCCAGCTCGGACTGACCATTCCGAAGAACCTCACCGACCGGCCGTCGAATCAGGGCCGGCTGGCGCTGTCCCCGGAGCGGGTCGACGAGCTCACCGCCGATCTGCTGCTCGCGGGCTACTCCCCCGGTATGGACGACAAGTACCGACAGTTGCCCGGATACGCCGATCTGCCCGCGGTGCAGAAGGGTTCGGTGGTCTTCCTCACGGTGCAGGAGATCAGCGCTGTTAACCAGCCGACCGCGCTATCGGTGCCCTATCTGCTGAACAAGCTGGAGCCCGCCTTCGCCAATGCGGCGAAATAGCTTCAGCGCGCCGGAGATTCGAGGCGCACCAGTGCGTGGGCCTTCGGCCATTCCGCGGCCATGTCCAGCAGGTACCTGAGTTCATCGGTTCGATCGCGTAGGGCTGGAGTAGCGCGGCCGGAGGACATCGCCGGGGACTCACCAGCAGCTTTTGCCTGCACGGCATGCGCGATACACCGCGCGTATTCGCGAATATCGGTGTGCGCCTCGGCATCCGGTGCGTACGGCCGCAATCGCACCAGCGCATCCCGGATTTCGACCGTCATCCGATATAGCCGCGACGCGGAACCGCCGCTCGGCCGGGCCAGCACTACCTCGGGTACAGCATCCGTGAGCGCCTGCCACAGCGGACGCAGTCGGCGACAGCGGCGCCCGGCCCGGTCCAGTTCCGCCCGAGCCAGCAACGCATTCCACAGCGGGATCGCGATCAGGGCGGTGAGCAGGAACAATGTCGCGTAGGTTCCGATAGACCAGATCAACCCCTGCTCATCTGGTCGAGTTCCGTTGGTCATCCGCACGAGCGAGACCACTGTCGAGATCGCGGCATACACGGCGACGATCAGCAGTGCGCCGTAGGTCAGTCGCTCCTGCACGGTGAGGCCGGCGGCGCGCAACTCTCGCACGCAGGCCCGCGTCATCAGCATGCCGGACAAGGCGGTCGGCACCGTGGTCAGCGACCAAATGGTCAGCCCCCAGTCCAGGTGCGAAGCCACAATGCCGACCAGCACAACACATCCGGACGCAAGGGCGGTCCTGTCGTAGGTGCGCTGCCGGCGTACCGCGGTGCGCGCGTCCCCGCCATCGAGCAATCGTGCGAATCCGAAGACATTCGCCACCGCCAGCGCACCGAAGATCGTGAACAGATCGAGCGCTAGATCAGCCCGACCGAGCCGACCGACGCAGATGAAGATGAGCAGACCGACCAGATCCCAGGCTAGTGCGCGATTGATGAGCTGGTCGCTGAGGGTGTCGGCGACCAGGAACCACCGGCCGATGGTGATCGCCGCGACGAATCCGAGGACCGCCACCACGGGCGCGACGGGCAGCGAGTTCATGGCCCAGACAGTAGAGTCCGGGCGCGGCAGACACCAGCCGTGCGTCAGCGCGCGGCGACGAGTTCGTCGGCCTCGGCGATTTCGGCCAGTTCCTCCTCGACGTACTTATCGCCCGCGAAGTACGAGGCCGCGGCGGCCAGGAACATCATCACGGCGGCCGAGACGAATACCACGATCAGACCGGAGTGGAACGGCCCGGTGAGCAGATTCGGGAAGAACTCCTGACCGGTGAGGGTGTCCGCATTGACGCCCGGCTTGGCCAATTCACCACTGGGTCCGAGCAATTCCTGGATCGGGTTGTATCCGAGGAAGGCGGCGAACATGCTCGCGACGGGCGGCAGGTCGGCGAGTTGGGATGCGGCGCCCGCGGACACGCCCTGGGCACGCAGCCCGCTGTCGAGGGCCGAGGGCAGGCTGGCAGCCAGGCCGACGACCATGAGCGAGAAGAAGATTCCCATCGACAGCGCATTGCCGCCGTTGAACAGGGTGCCGCGCATACCGGATGCCGCACCGCGCTGGGACGCGGGCACGCTCGACATGATGGCGGCGGTATTCGGCGAGAAGAACAGCCCGCAGCCGACGCCGTTGAGCAGCACGATCGCGGCGAATACCCAGTAGTTGAAGTCGACCGGGATGACGAGCAGCAGCAGGAAGGTGAGCCCGGCCAGCGCCGCGCCGCCGGTGGTGAACGCGCGCGATCCGTAGCGGTCCGACAGCCAACCCGAAACCGGTCCGGCGGCAAGGAATCCCACGGTCAGCGGCAAAAGATAGATACCGGCCCACAGCGGCGTCGATTCGTAGTCGTAGCCGTGCAGTGGCAACCAGATGCCCTGCAACCAGATGATCAGCATGAACTGCAGGCCGCCGCGGCCGATCGAGACCATCAGATTGGCGAAATTGCCCAGACCGAATGCGCGGTTGCCGAACAGCGACAGCTGGAACATCGGCTCGGCGACCTTGGTCTCCACCACGCAGAACGCCGCGAGCAGGGCGGTGCCGCCGATCACCGCGCCGAGCACCCAGGGGTTGGACCAACCGGTGGGATGTCCGCCATAGGGCTGGATGCCGTAGGTGATGCCGGTGAGCAGTGCGGTCAGGCCGAGGCCGAAAGTGATGGTGCCCGCCCAGTCGACCTTGCCCTTGGTTCGCGTGCCTACCTCGTGCAGTGAGCGGTAGGACCAGATCGAGCCGATCACCGCGATCGGCACGCTGACCCAGAACACCGCGCGCCAATCCCATTCCGACAGCACGCCACCGATGATCAGGCCGAGGAAGGAGCCCGCCACCGCGGCAACCATATTGATGCCGAGTGCGGTACCGCGCTGTTTGGCCGGGAAGGCGTCGGTGAGGATGGCCGTCGAATTGGCCGTCAGCATTGCGCCGCCGATGCCCTGCAGCACGCGCCAGACGATGATCCACATCGCGCCCGACCCACCGTGGGATGGATCGAACGACAGCGCGACCGAAGTAACCGCGAAGACCGCGAAGCCGAGGTTGTAGATCCGGACGCGCCCGAAGATATCGCCGAGCCGCCCGAACATCACCACCAGCACCGCGGTGACGAGCAGATAGCCCATCAGCATCCACAGCAGATAGCCGACATTGCCCGCTTCCAGCGGATTCAGTCCGATGCCTCGGAAGATCGCGGGCAACGAGATCAGCACGATCGAGGCGTTGACCGCGCTGAGCAGCACACCGATGGTGGTGTTGGTCAGCGCGATCCATTTGTAGTTCGGATGGTCTCGGTCGTAGCGCAGGCGGCGGCGAATGGTCTGGACATCATCCAGATCGAGATCGGCGGATGGAATCGTCACGGTAGTCCCTTGCTGATTGTTACCTCAGGAAACTATATAGTTAGCCGATGTAACTATCAACTGGCCGCCCCACTCAATGGACTGGTCAGCTCTCCGCGGCCTTGCGGTAGCCGCGAACCGCGAAGGCGCCGAAGACCAGCGCAAGCCCTGCGGACCAGGCGACGGTCTGCAGCAGCGGGGTGGCGATGGGACCGCCGATCGTGCAGCCGCGCATTGCCTCGATGGCGCAGCTCATCGGCTGGACGCGCACCACCGGCTGCAGCCAACCCGGGTAGTTCTCCACTGGCACGAAGCCGGAATTGAAGAACAACCCGAGCAGCACGAGTGCCGAAAACAATTGCACGACCTTGTCGCCCGCCTTGCTGACGGCGACCGTGATCACCATGGTGGCGAAGCCGGGAATCAGCAGCACCGGAACCGCGAGCGCACCGAGCACGCCGGGCCAGCCCTGCTCGAAGCGCAATCCGAGCGCCACGCCGAGGGCGACCACGATGATCGTCGCGATCAGCGTCCGTCCGCATTCGGCGAGCAGTCTGCCGATCAGTCCGGCCGCGCGGTGCACCGGCAGCACCCAGATGCGCCGCAGCAGACCGCTTTCCCGCTCCGCGTACAGCGACAGTCCGGTGCCCATGGCACCGTACATCGCGCCGGTGACCGCGATCATCGGGACGAAACCGTAGATGGCGTCCACGCCGGACGATGCGCTGAGGAATTTGTGGAGCACCAGTTGGTACATCAACAGCAGCAGCACCGGCAGGATCAGCGTCGAGGTCAGCACCTCCTGCTCACGCGGCCAGCGGCGCAGCAGTCGGCCCGTTTCGACGAAGCTCTGGTCGATCAGTGTTTTCACGGCCGCCGCCTTTCCACCAAGACCGAGATCGCGGTGAACGCCATGATCAGACCGAGAATCCAGACCGCCGCTATCGCGACGGCCGAGGTGGATTCGCCATTGGCCAGATCGCGCAGGGCGGCAGCGGCCTGGGACACCGGCTGATTGCGGACGAAGGGCTGGATCCAACCCGGAAACCCCTCGGCCGGAACGAGACCCGTGGACATCATGATGAGCAGAAGTTGCGGTGCCAGCAGCGCGGATGCGCCGATTTCCGGCCTACCGGTGGCGACGCCGAGTGTGTCGGCGCCGATCACCAGTGCCACGGCAAAGGCCAGCGACAGTGCGATGAAGACGAGAGCCGCTGTACCGCTGTGGAATCGGAATCCGAAGATCGCGCCGATGACCAGCGCTCCGGCTAGTCCGGCCAGCGCGCGAACCAGGTTCGCGGACATTCGGGCGGCCAGCGGGACCCAGGATTTGACCGGCATGGATCGCATGCGGGTTCCCATGCCGCTGAAAGTGTCTCGGGCGGCGCGGTCGCCCGCCGACATGGCAGTGAAGAACATGCCCTGCAGCACGATTACCGGCAGCAGGTACTGAGCGTAGTCCGCGCCGGTCTGCTCCATCGACTTGCGCAGTGGGACATAGAAACAGACGAAGAAGATCATCGGCGCGATGAAGCCGAAGGGCAGATCACCCTCGCGGACCGCCGCGCGCACGGTGCGCCCGCTCAGCGCGGTCCATTGCATTCCGGCGGGAATGGTGACTGATTCGGTCATGCGGTCACCAGCCCCGGTTCATCGGTGGTGAGCTTGATGAAGACCTCGTCGAGTGAGGGTCTGCGCAGGGCGATATCGATGAGTTCGATACCGGCTTCGGTAATGCGGCGCAGCGCTTCGGCCAGTGTGGCGGCACCGTCGGGGGCCGGAAGCGAAACCCGGTCCTTGGATTCGGCGACCGTCACCGTGCCGAGGCCGCCCAGCGCGGTTACCACGGCGGGCAAGTCACCGGCATCGACCGGCACGACCTCACAGTAGCTCGAACCCGAACGTGCCTTGAGTTCGTCCGCGGTGCCCTCGGCGATCACGCGGCCCTTATCGATGACGATGATGTTGTCGCTCAACGCATCCGCCTCCTCGAGGTACTGCGTCGTGAGCAGGATTGTCACACCCTGTTCCGCGAGCGAACGCACCAGCGACCAAACCCTCTGTCTACTCACCGGATCCAGGCCGGTGGTGGGTTCGTCGAGAAAGACGACCTTGGGCAGGCGCACCAGGCCGCAGGCGATATCGATGCGCCTGCGCATACCGCCGGAATAGCCGCCGACGCGACGATCGGCCGCCTCGGTGAGATCGAACTGTTCGAGCAGTTCGGTGGCGCGGACCTTGGCCTGCTTCGGACGCAGACCCATCAGACGACCGAAGAGGACGAGGTTCTCCCGACCGGTCAGCACCTCATCGAGCGCCGCGTACTGGCCCGTGAGCATGATAGATGCCCGCACAGCCGCGGCCTCACGCACGACGTCGTGGCCCGCAACCAGGGCGCGGCCCGCATCGGGCTTGGTGAGCGTCGACAGGATGGAGACCGTGGTGGTCTTGCCCGCGCCGTTCGGACCGAGCACGCCGAGCACACTTCCGGCGGGCGCCGAGAAGGTCAGGCCGCGCACGGCATGGACGTCGCCGAAGGACTTGCGAACGTCCTCGACCACGATGGCGTTTTCGATCGCGTTCATCGTTCTCCCGGAGTTGCGCTTGGTATGGCGGCGGCCACTGCGGTAACGCAGCGCTGCCAGATCGTTGCGAAACGGTCGATCTCGGTGGTGTCGAAAAGTGCGTCGCTCCAGCGGAACAGGGTGGCCAGCTGGGGTCCGTCGGCGCCGGGGTAGACGGCGACGACGAGGTCGAGTGCGTAGCGCAGCGGCATTTCCGGTTCGGGGGCGACCGGAAGCCGTTGGTGCAGGGTGAGATCGGTGATCGGGGTCCATGGGCCCGATGTGCCTGCGGCGAGGTCCATTCGCCCCAGGTAGTCGAGCATTACCTGCGGGTCCGTGTGCGGTTCGGTGTCGCCGTAGCGAAGTAGGCCGTAGTCCAAGCCCTTGTTCGGGACGCTGTCCAGCTGTGCTGCGACGGCTTTCAGCAGGCCTGCTGCTTCGGCCGGATCGGATTCGGCGCGGGAGATGTCGAGTGTCGAGCCCGCACCGACGCGCAGTGGATAGACGGTGGTGAACCAGCCGACGGTGCGCGAGGTGTCGACGGTGCGCGAGGTGTCGGCGTTGCCGACAGTGCGCGAGGTGTCGGCGTTGCCGACAGTGCGCGAGGTGTCGGCGTTGCCGACGGTGCGCGAGGTGTCGGCATTGCCGACGGTGGCATCCTCGCGGCCGTGGCCCTCGAGGGCGACCAGTGTGCCGGTCGAGCCGTCCTGGTTGCGTTGGGCTCGCCAAGTCGTGACCGCGATTGTCAGTGCGGTGAGCAGCAATTCGTGCATGCTGAGGTCGGTTCCGAGGCCGTCGAGGATGCGGCGGGTGATGTTTGTCGGCGTGAACGATGGCGTGAGGCGGTAGGAGGACCAGGTGTCTCGGGTCGGATCCGGGTGCCGCAGTCCGAGTTCTGGATCGGGGCCGGTTAATTGGTTGGTCCAGAAGTCACGTTGTGCTGTTACTTCAGGTGCGGTGCGGCGCTTGTCGAGTAGTTCCGCCCAAGTGCGATACCCAGTGAATTCTGGTGCGACAGTGAGGGTTTGCCCGTCAAGGAGATGCGACCACGCGTCGGCGAGATCCGCGAAGATGATGTGCCAGGAGACCGGGTCCACCGCGAGGTGGTGGATCGACAGCAACAGCACATCTGGGCCTGCGAAGCGGACGGCCTGAATCATGGTGCCCGTCTTCGGATCGATGCGGTCGATCGCCGCTCGCGCATGCTCCTCGAGTGCGGGGCCGAAGTCACCGGAGACCTGAACCTCGTGGAGGATATCAGCGGCGCGCACGCTGCCCTGTGCTCTGGTTTCGAACCTGTCTTCGGTCGTTGACAGTTGGCCGCGCAGCATGTCGTGTCCATCGAGGAGTGCCTGCAGCACCGCTTCCAACCCGACTCGATCCAACTCGGCGGGTAGCGATACCAGTGTGGAGAGTGCGAGCCTGCGGAAGCCGCCGTACTCGTACATCCAGGACATGATCGGTGTCGGGAGCACCGCACCGACCGCAGTTGGCGTGTTCTCCTGCTGTGCCGCACAGGAATCGATGGCGGCCGCCAGATCGCGGACGGTGCGGTTGGTCATGACCATGGCGGGGCTGATCGAGAGTCCCGCGCGTCGCACGGCGTTTACCAGGGAGATGGCAACAATGCTGTCCATGCCGAGTTCGATGAAATCGTCATCGATGCCGGGTGTGGTCCCGCCCAGTGTCTCCGCGAGCGCGCGGCACAGGGTTCGCTCGGTATCGGTGCTCGGCAGGGTGCGCTGAGCCGAACCTTGCAGCGCCTCCAGCCCAAGAGCATGCAGAGCGCGGACATCGAGTTTGCCGTTAGGGGTGACCGGTAGCTCGGGCAGCGAAATGACCCGCGCCGGAACCATATATGCAGGCAGGCGCTCGGCAAGTCCGGCGCGCAAGTTGGCCGAATCAGCACCGACCGCGAAGGCGAGGAGACTCGGGCCACTCGGCCGCCGCACAACCAGTACGGCGCCCGCGCGGACCTGCGGAAGCTGCAGCAAAGCTGTTTCGATATCGCCGATTTCGATCCGGTAGCCGCGAATCTTGACCTGGTCATCGATGCGGCCGCGGTAAGCGAGATCGCCATTCGGCAACTGCCGCACCAGATCACCTGTGCGATACATGCGGGCACCGGGTCGGAATGGGTCGGCGACGAAGCGGCCCGCGGTGATGGCGGCCTTGCCGATATAGCCGCGTGCCACCTGAGCGCCCGACAAATACAACTCACCGATGACACCGCGCGGCACCGGCCGCAGCATGGCATCGAAGACATAGGCGGACATGCGATCCACCGGTCCGCCGATGGTGGGCTGGGCACTGCCCGACTCGCTGCGACCGGTATTCACCGTCGCGACCACCGCCTCGACCGTGGTCTCGGTGGGGCCGTAGCAGTTGTAGACCGCGGTGCCCGGCAGCGCGCGCAGTTGCTCCCACATGGGCGTACCGATGGCCTCGCCGCCGAGGGCGAGCACGGTCAGCCGCTCACCGTCCACTAGGCCGGCGGCCGAGAGCTGGGTGAACATGGACGGCGAGGTGTCGATCATATCGATCTCGTGCCGGACGATGCCGTCGACGAGGCCCTGCGCATCGCGCATTTCGGTCTCGTCGAACAGGTGGACGGCGTGGCCGTCGAACAGGCCGATCATGGGCTGCCAGGAGGCGTCGAAGCTCAGCGACCAGGCATGTGCGATGCGCAGTCGGCGGCCGAGTCGGGTCACTGCCGGGCGGTAGACGCGGTCGCGGTGGTCGGTGAAGTAGCTGGTCAGAGCGGCGTTTGTGGCGATGACACCCTTGGGTTCGCCGGTTGAGCCGGAGGTGAAGATCAAGTACGCGGCGGTCTGTGGGGGAACCGGGTGGTAGGACGGGATGGGGTGGTTTGCGATTCTTTCGGCTACGGCCGGCTCGTCGAGTACCAGAACGGGACGCGCGGTCTCGCCGAGCAGCGGGGCAGACTCGGCGACCGTCAGTACGAGTTTCGGGTCCGCCTGGCGCAGGATGGATTCGATGCGTGCTGCGGGTGCCGAGATATCTACCGGCACATAGGCTCCGCCGGCTTCCAGTACGGCGAGGATCGCGACGATAGACCTGCCCGATCGCGGTAGCGCAAGGGCGACAACGGTTTCCGGACCGATACCGCCGGCGATCAGCTCATTGGCCAGTTGCCCGGCGGCTGCACGCAATTCACGGTAGGTGTAGCGATCCGAACCGGCGCTCAGGGCGATCGCATCCGGAGTGTCGGCGACCTGGTTCAGGAAGAGCTCGTAAGCCGTCCCATTAGCGTCGACCTGCTTCGCGGCCACGGTAACCTTCTCATCGGCCAGCAGCAGGTCCAGCGAATCAGGGCTCGAATCACCATGATCGGGCAATTGACGCAGCACCGACAGTATCCGCTCGCCGATATCGGCGATCGGGAAGTGCGGCAGGGCTTCGGCAATCGCCTCGAGCATGACGACGAGTGTGCCGTCGTTCAAATGCGACACCACCGAAAGCGGATAGTGCACCAGACTTTCCATCGCCACTGGCAGGAACCGGGTGCCGCTCGCGGTGACGATCGGATCGGTGGCCGCACCGATGGGCGCGTTCTCGAAGACGAACAGCACGTCGAACAGCGCACCGTGACCGGCGGCCCGCTGAATGGTCGACAGGCTCACACATCCCGCATCCCGCATGGCCGCCGATTCGCGCTGTAGCTGCGCGCATTGCTCGGCGACGGTGCGGGTTCGGTCGATGAGGACGCGCGCGGGCACCGTATTGATGAACAGTCCGATCATCGTTTCGACGCCGGGCAGTGCATCCGGACGGCCGGAAATGGTGGTGCCGAAGACGACATCATGTCGATCGGTGAGTCTGCCGAGGACGACGGCCCAGGCGAATTGGACGACCGTGCTCATGGTCAGGCCGTTAGACCGTGCCCATCGCACCAGCCGCGCGGTTTCGGCATTGCCCAGGCTGAATCGGCTGCGGCGTGGAATCGCCGCGCCGATTTCGGTCGCCGCACTACCGGCCAGCATGAGCGGACCGCTCAGCGGCGCAAGGTATTCGGACCAGCGTCGGGTAATGGCCGCGGTGTCCTGCACGGCGAGCCAGCCGATGTAATCGCGGTACGGCCGTGCCGGTGGCAGCGAATCCGCCTGTCCCCCGGCTTCATACACCGCCATCAGCTCGCGGAAGAACACCGCGACCGCCCAGCCGTCCATCAGGATGTGGTGCGCGGTCACGATCATCCGGCGCCGCTCGTCGGGAAGCGTTACCAGCGTGATGCGCAGGGCCGGACCGCGAGAAAGATCGAACCGCCGTTGCCGGTCGGCCGCGGCGATGGTATCGAATTCCGCCGGAAGCGCCGAGATTTCGAACCAGGGCAGATCCACCCAGGTCGGGACGATCTGCACCGGCCTGGGCAGATCTTTATCCCAGAACGCGGCCCGCAGATTGGCGTGCCGCTGCAGGATTGCTTCGCTGCTGCGGCGCAACATCGGCACGTCGATCGGACCGCCGATATCGATGACGAACTGCATGGTGTACAGATCGACCCCGTCGGCGGCCAACCGCGCCAACGCGAACAGCCCCTCCTGTAGTGGGCTGAGCGCGAGCACATCCTCGATTTCGGCCGGGACGCTCCGGTCCACAGTCATCGCAACGCCTTTCGGCCCGAGGTCATCGTATCGCCGCACGTCGGGCCAGCCGCTCGGAAGTAGTCGCCTTTCATTGCGACTGCTTCCAAGCCGCGCCCAAGGCGGCCAGCGCGTCCGAGCTGAGGCCGGATACGCTCATCGCGGCATGTTGGCGCTGATCAGGTTCTGCTGGTTGGGCCGTATCGGGATGGCCGTCATCGCCGTTCGCGTCGGCTGCCACACCGAAGGTGTCGCCGATGGTCGTTGTCACCCCCGCAGCCACCGCCTCGTCGACCGCGGCCGCGAGTTCGGCGATGGTGAGGTGCTCGAATACCAGCTGTGGAGACAGTGGGAGGCCGAGCTGATTGGCGCGTGCCGACCACTGAATGGAGATCACGCTGTCGCCGCCGAGTGCGAAGAAGCCGTCATCGGCGGCGACATCCTCGATTTCCAGCAACTCCTCGAGGATTGCGATGAGCTGCTGCTCGGTCTCTGTCTGCTCGGCAGCGGAAGATGCTGTACCTGTGGCGGTTTCAACAGTGCCACCGGGCCTGGTCGCGAACACGAGTCGTCCTGCGGTGTCCCAACGCGCCCGCTGTTCGGTGCGGAACAATCGAGCTCCCGGCAGGTACGGGTCGTCGATGAATGCTTTTGCCGAATCCTCGACGTACCCCTCGGCAAGTCCGGCCCCACCGACGTACACGTCGCCGTCGACGCCGGGCGCAACCGGTCGCCGGGCTTGATCCAGCACCAACACCCGCGCACCCGGAATGGGACGCGCACGTCCGCTTCCGTCGACCGCCCCGCGCGCCACCGCGCCCGCGTACTCCGGAATCCGGAAGTCGAAGGTCGCGACCGAACCGGCCGCGAGCGCAGGCAGTAGATCGGGAAGCGCTGGGGGCCAATCGGTTCCGATGACCTCCCAGCTGCGCACCGACGGCAACATGGAGACGCCGGTCTGCACGAACCGCGACAGCGTGATGGGATCGGCAACCACATGGGTTACCGAATGTGCCCCGATCAGCTCGACCAGCGCGACCGGATCTTCGTGTTGCGGTTCGGTGGCGAGGATCAGCGTCGCCCCGTCGGCGAGCGCAGCCAGCAACTCGACCGCGATCTCGGGTCCGGACCAGAGTGCGGCGACCAGTCGAACATCCGCCGAACCCGTTGCCCGATCCAGCGATTCGCTGCGGCGCTCAGCGGCGATGGCCCGTCGATCGGCTACCACGGCCGCCACAGCCTCGCGGCCGAGCACAACGTGCGAAACCGCGATAGTTCCATCGGTATTCGCTACCGCGTCCAGTGCGGCAAGCCGTCGCACCACCCCCGCCGCCGAAGCGCCATCGGGCACCTGTGTCACGCCTCGATCGAGCTGTTCGAATAGCTCGCCATAGGTGAGTGTCTCGGTACCGCAGCGCAGAGCGATCCGATCGGCCGGAACACCGCGACCACGCCGGATCAGCTCGGCAAGGCCCGGTATCCAGGTCAGCTCCACACCGGTGGCCCATTCACCGAGGACCCGTTGCCGCTCGGCGGCGGGCATCACGTCGAGTTCGCCGACGGTGCTGTCGGGAGTTTCGGCGAAGGCTGTGAGTACCCGAAGCATGCGCTGCGCGAACAACTCTCCGGTCGCGGGCTCATACAGATCGGTATTCACGATGACACTGGCATCGAAGCCGCCGTCGGATCCCGCGAAGAAATTGATGCTGAGATCCAGCAGCGAGGTGTCGAAATCCAAAGGCAATACCGTCAGTGCGGTGTGCGCGTCCAAACCCCGACCCGCGCCGTCCCAGTTCTCCTCGCGGAAGTGCATCATGGCCTGGAACAGCGGGTTCCTGGACCGGGACCGAGCCGGATTCAGCGCGTCGACCAGGCGTTCCATCGGGATATCCTGGTTGCTGTACGCGCCGAGTGCAGTATCGCGGGAGCGCTCCAGCACGGTCCGCAGCGTCGGATCGCCGGATAGGTCATTGCGCAGCACCACCATATTGGCGAGCAGTCCGACCAACTCGGCCGCGGCCGGATCGACCCGACCCGCGATCGGCGTGCCGAGCGGAATATCCACACCCGCACCGAGTTTGTGCAGCAGCGTCGCGACAGCGGCCTGGTAGAGCATGAACTCGCTGCCCCCGCTCGCCTCGGCGAGCGCCTTCAGCTTGCCGCGCAGGGCGGCGGGGACCGCGAACGGCACTACATGTCCGTTCTTGCCGAGTATGGCGGGACGCGGGCGGTCCAGAGCGACATTGATCTCGTCCGGCAGGTCGGCGAGTGTGTCGCGCCAGTAATCCACCTGCGCACCGAGCGAATCGACCACATCGCGCTGCCACAGTGCATAGTCGGCGTACTGAATGTCGAGGGGCGTCCAGTCCGGAGCAGCGCCCGCGGTGCGAGCACGGTAGGCGGTGGCGAGATCGTCCAGAATCGTCCGGAACGACCAGTGATCGGCCACCAAATGGTGCACGAGCAGCGAGAGCACGTGAGTCCTGTTGTCCAGCATGAAGACTCGCGGTCGAATCAGCAGCTCGGTATCGACCGCGAAGCAGTGACCACCGGCTGCGGCGAGTTCTGCGCGCAGTTTTTCCGGATCGTCCAGCTGCGTCACCGGCACAGCTATCGGCCCTGCGGGCAGCACCAATTGATATGGCATGCCGCCGTTCTCGGGAAAAACGGTGCGCAGCACCTCGTGCCGTGCAACGACGTCGGCGAGCGCGGCAGTCAGCGCATCGAGATCCAGCCGACCGTCGACCCGAACCGCGAATGGGATATTGCCGATCGCACTCGGCCCCTCCAGCTTGCGCTGGAACCACAACGCGAGCTGCGAGTACGACAGCGGAATATGATCGGGCCGTTCGCGTTTCAGCAGTGGGCGCACAGCGGCAGTGACCCGCGCCGGTGTAGCTTCGATCTGTGCGGCAAGTCCCGCGACGGTCGGGGTATCGAACGGTGCGCGCACATCGATCTCGACGCCGAATTCGGTGCGAATCCGCACGACCAGGCGGGTGGCAAGCAGCGAATGCCCGCCGAGTTCGAAGAAGGAATCGTCCGCGCCGATCTGCTCGCGGCCGAAGATCTGCGCGAACAGGCCGGCCAGACGGATTTCGGTGGCGGTGCTCGGCTCCCGGTAGCGGTGGCTGGTGGCGCGTTCCGGATCCGGCAGCGCACGACGGTCGAGTTTGCCGTGTACGGTCAGCGGGATCTCGTCGATCACCGCGAAGGCGCTCGGCACCATGTAGTCCGGCAGCGTCGCGGCGGCATGTCCGCGGACCTCGTCCATATCGAGCGTCGACGCCGAAAATCCTTTGGCCGCAACCACATATGCGGCCAACATCGCACCGACCGCCGCATCCTCGACCGCGATGACGACACAGTGTCCGACACCCGGATACGACGCGATGGCCGCCTCCACCTCGCCGAGTTCGATCCGGAAGCCACGCACCTTGACCTGCTCATCGGCCCGGCCGACGAATTCGATCTCACCATTGGCATTGCGCCGGGCGAGATCTCCGGTCCGATACAGCCGAGCGCCCGGCGCGAACGGATCGGCGACGAAGCGCTCCGCTGTCAACCCACGCCGATTCAGGTAGCCTCGCGCCAATTGCGCTCCGCCCAAATAGATCTCACCGACAACACCCGGTGGCACCAGCTGCAGCGCCGCATCGAGCAGGTACACCGTGACGTTCTGATTCGGCACACCGATCGGCACGATCCGGGTGCCCTGCGGGCCTTCCACATTCATATGCGTCGCGCACACAACTGCCTCGGTCGGGCCGTAATGATTGCGCAGCTCGGCATCGAAGACACCGGCGAACTTGTCGGCCACCTCACCGGGCAGCGCCTCACCACCCACCGGAACATGCCGCAGCGCACGCCATTCGCTCACCTCCGGCAGCAGCAGGAAGGTGCTCAACATCGACGGCACCATATGCAGCACCGTGACCCCGCAGCGGGTGATCAACTCGGCGACGTAGGGAATATCGCGGAAGGCATCGGGCTTCGGGATGACCAGCCGGGCGCCGAGCGTCAGCGTCACGAAGATATCGAGCAGGGAGGCATCGAAGCTGACCGAAGAGGACTGCAGCAGCCGGTCCTCGGCGGTCATACTCCATTCCGCGACGAAGCCAGCGAGATGTTCGGCGATCGCGGCGTGGGATACCGGGACGCCCTTGGGCTTTCCGGTGGACCCGGAGGTGTAGATGACATACGCGAGATGGCCGGGCAGCAGCGGCCGCACCCGGTCCGCATCGCCAGGATCGGTATCCGGGAGTCCGCCGACCGCGGCTTCGGCGGTATCCAGTTCGACCCGACCGAGCACCAGTCGGGGTGCGGCGTCCTCGGTCAGGTAGTCGATGCGGTCGTCCGGGTAGGCCGGATCGATCGGTAGATAGGCCGCACCGGCTTTTAGCACGCCCAGCACCGCGACCACGAACTCCACCGAATTCGACAGCCGCAGCCCGACGATGTCTTCGGTACCGAGTCCCTGCCCGATCAGCCAGTGCGCCAAGCGATTGGCGCGCCGATTCAGTTCGGCGTAGGTGAGTTCGGTGTCGCGTTCCGCAGGGGCGACAATGGCGAGCGCATCGGGCGTTGCCGCGACCTGATTTTCGAAGAGCGCGACCATGGTGGTCGGTTCCGCCTCGACAATCGGGCCGTGCGACAGCGCGAGGATCGCGGCGCGATCGGCCGCGCCGAGCATATCGATATCACCGAGCCTGCGATCGGGATTCGCGAGTGCGTTGTCCAGCAACTGCAGGTAGTGGTCGAGCAGCTGTTCCACCAGGGCGCGGTCCAGATCGGCGATCCGGTATTCGGCCTCCAGATAAGCGCCATCGGCTTCCGTGACTACGGTCAGCCCCAGCGGAACCTGCGCCACCGCACTGCCGAGATCGAGCAGTGTCGCCTCGACACCTGCCAGGTCGAATCCCTGTGCGCTCCTGCGCACCCCGAAGCCGAGTCGGACCAGCTGTTCCAACCCGTCCCGGCCACCGATGCGATCCGGATTCGCCTCGCGCACAACGCGATCGATGCCGACATTCTGATGCGCGAAGGCACCGACGCAGGTGTCGCGAATGGTTTCGGTGAAGCGGGCGAAGTTGTCTTCGGCACCGATGGTGGCGCGCAGCAGCAGCGTATTGCCGAAATAGCCGATCAACGAGCCGGCGGTGCCATCGCGGCGCACGGTAACCGGGACCGATACCAGGAAATCCGTGGCCGCGGTGTAGCGATGGATCACCGCGTCATAGGCGGCCAGCCACACCATGAAAGGGGTGGCGCCGTGCGCACGCGCGAAGGCCTCCACGCGGCCGACGAGCTCCCCGGGCAGCGACAGGGTGCACCGGTCGGACTGCTTCGCCGCAGCCGTGGCGACCGTGGCTGGACCGGGGAGTTCCAGGGCTTCCGGTAGCGGGCGCAGGGTTGTACGCCAATAGTCGATATCGGTTTTGTCAGTGAGATCGCCGAAAACCGCGACGTCGACGAATTGCGCACGGTCGGACTGGACGGGCTCGGCACGGTAAGCGGCATTGAGCTCGGTGAAGAAGACAGCCCACGAGTCGTCATCCCAGCTGATGTGATGCGCTACCAGCAGCAAAGCGAATTCATCGGCACCGATGCGCACCAGGCTGACGCGCAACGGCGACTCGGTCGCGAGATCGAACGGTCGGCCGAATTCCCGGCGAGCCAGCACTTCCAGCCTGCGTGACCGGCCGGTCTCCGGCATATCGGTCAGATCGTGCCTCTGCCAATACAATTCGAGATCCGAGCGGACGGTCTGGTACGGCTCGCCGTTCTCGTCCAACCCGTAGGTGGTGCGCAGAATGTCGTGGGCGTTTACCACGGCCGTGACCGCATCGCGCAGCCGTGCCTCGTCGAGCGCACCCGTCAGCCGATAGGCCACACAGATATTGAGGGTGGTGTCCTCCGGATCACGCGTCTGCAGAAACCACATGCGCCGCTGTCCGGCCGAAAGCGGATGACGTTCACCGGGTTTCGATCTCCGAATGGGCGCGGCCTCGGAAACCGGTGCGGTCAGCCCACTTTCGGCCAAACGCTGGCGCAGCAGCGCCTTCCGGCGGTCCAGCACGCTGGCCGGCTCGTTGTTCGACATCGTCAATCCCTCGCCTAGACGTTGCTGTCGGCCATCAGGCGCACGACGTCGTCCAACGACGCGCCGCCCAGAATGGCCGCCACCGGAAGATCGCGGTTCAGTTCGGCCTGCACCCGCTTGCGGAAGTCCAACGCCTGCAGCGAATCCAGACCGAGCGCCACCAGCGGCACCGAGCTGTCGATGGCGTCGAGCCCATCGGCGCCCATCACCTTGCCCAGTTCGATGCGCACCTGATCGGACAGTGAACCGGCGAATGGCACGACCCCCTCCGGCACGACCACGACGGCAGGGGCAGCGACTCTGGGCTCGACCCGCGGCGGTGCCGGTTCCACTTGCGCGAGCACATCGGCGAGCAGCGGACCCCAGCCGACCGCCGAAATGATGTCGTTCAGCTGCGACCAATCGGCCGCCATCACAATGCGATTGCTGGGCCGTCCGATTTCTGCGTACTCGGTGAAACCGACGGCGAGCGCGTCACGCGGGTCCATGGACTGGCCGCCCGCGGCGGCGATCCGATCCACGCCGACCGCATGCAGTGGGCCTTCGAGATCCCAGATACCCCATTGCATCGCAACGGCATTCGTGCCAGCCGCACGCAAACGCATGGCCAGCACATCGAGCATGCGGTTGACCGTGGCGTAGAGAATCTGCCCGCGACCGCCGAAGGTAGCCGCCGCGGACGAGCAGATGACAATCCGGGCGTCAGCGGCCACCGGTAACAGCCGTAGCAGATGGTCGGTGCCGATGATCTTCGATGCCGCCATCTCGAACAGCTTTTCGGCGGTCACATCGGTGAGTTCGGCGCGCACATAGTTGACTGCGGCGTGTACCAGCATGGTCGCCGGTGTGTCGGCCAGCGCGGCGGCGAGCTCGCGCACGCTGGATTCGTCGCCGACATCGCACGCGACAACCGCGACCGCGGCGGTGCCTACCTGTCGGATAACCCGCAATCGGCCTGCGACGGAATCGGTTTCGCCGGACCGGCTGAGCAGCGTGATCCGCCGCGCACCACGACCGGCGAAGTACTCGGCGAACTTCAGGCCCAGGGTGCCGGTCCCGCCGACGATGACGACGTGCTCGAGCTCCGCATCATCCGGAACTCCGCCAGCCGGTTCGAGTTCCACCTCGAGCCGCTTGGCATAGAGTCCGCCCGCGCGCAATGCCAGCTGCGGTTCGTCCTTGGCATGCAGCGCGCGCACCATCTTGGCGGCCTGCCCCGCATCGGCGGCGTCGAGGTCGAGGTGTCGGAAGGCGGTGCCGATATTCTCCAGTCCGATGCAGCGGAATCCGGCGGAGACCGCGCCGTGGAACAGGTGTGGTGCCGGGTCGTCGGCGACCGCGGCCTCACCGCGGACGGTCACCAGCCAGCAGTCGGTGACCGTGGCATCCAGAGCGGGCAGCCACCGCGCGTCATAGAACCGCGCCAGTTCCGCGATCGCGGCGGGCCCGTCCAGATCGGGCAACTCCGGCAGCAGCACGACGATCGAGTCGTAGTCGGCGGTGTCGGCGGGCCGATCGGGATCGTAAATCGCCGCGCCGCCGCCGTGATTATGAGCCGCGGTGCACAGCGCCGCCGCGAGTTCGGCGCACTGACCGGTGTGATCGACGACGAGCATTGTGCGCGGCGAAATCAGCGAACGACGCTCGAGCCGCACCCAGTGCTCCGCCAGCCGGGTCGCAGTGTGCTCGGGGGCGACCGGCGTCGTCGTCCGGTAGGGAGCCCACAGTCGCTGCGGATTCAGCACGGTATTGGGGAAGTCGCGCAGCGGCAAACGCACCGTGTCCGAATCGGATTCGACCCGCAATGCATCCCATCGGTAGTTCAGGTCGTGCACCGCGACGGTTGCCAGGTTGCGGGTGAACTCACCGAGTCCCGCCGCCGTGCGCAGCGAGGTTCCGATCACCCGGAATTCGCGCTGCGGCCGGGCCGGATCCGGACGCACCGTGCTCAGGTTCTCCTGAATGGCCAACTGCAGCATGGGATGTTCCGACATCTCGACGAAGGTGTCGACGTCGGCGGTGGCCGCCGTGATCGCCCGATCGAACCGGACCCGGTTGCGCAGATTCCAATACCAGTACTGGTCGTGCCGCAAATCGGGCGTAATTGTCGTGCCGAGTGTCGCACCGTAGCAAGGGATTTCGGTCGCGATGAAGTTCGGCCCGCTCATTTCGTCGCCGAGCGCCGCTTCCAGTCCCTTCCGATACTCGCTGACCACCGAGGTGTGCGCCGGATACGCGACGCGGATTTCCTTGGCGAACTGCCCCCGCGCGGTCGCGGTCGCCACCATATCGACGATGGTCTCGCGATCACCCGAAATGGCCAGGATATGTGCCGAATTGACCACCGACAGCTCGGCCCAGCCGGAGTGCCTGGCCAGCAGCGCCTCACACTGATCGCGGTCCATGCCCAGCACCGCCATCGAGTAGCCGCGCGGCGAAAGCTGATCGACGGCCAGGGCCCGATGCGTCACCGCGAGCACCGAATCCCGCAGCGTCATGATTCCCGATACCGCACCGGCGGCCAGCTCGCCCTGACTATGTCCGATCGTCGCGGCGGGTTCGACACCGGCCGCGCGCCACATGGCGGCCAAGGCGTACATCTGGAACATCAACGCAGGCTGGAGCACCCGCACGTGGTCTTCGAACCGATCATCGTCGCCGAGCAGATAGTGCAGCGGCTCCCGGTGACCGAAGCGCTCCTCGAAGATCGCGGTGCATTCATCTACCGCGCGACGGAAGCTCGGGGAGATCTCGTAGAAGAGTTTGCCCATGCCCGGCCGCTGACTGCCCTGTCCAGGGAAAACGAATCCGATGCCGCGCGCGGTGGCGACGCCGGCTGTCACCGCAGGATGTTCGGCGCCAGCGACGATCGCTCGCAACGCGTCGAGGAGGCAGTCGCGGTTGCCGACCATCGCGAGCGCCCGCCGCCGACGTGCCATCCGAGTGCGAAACAGCGTGTCCGCCACCCGCTCCGGGGTCACGCCGGGATGCCGCTGCAGGTATCCCAGAATCGCCGCCGCCTCGCCGCGCAGCCCATCTGCCGTATCGGAGGACAGCAGCACCGGGACGGTTCCGTCCGGAAGTCGGTAATCAGGCATCGATTTCCTCCAGCACGGGCATCGCCAAGATCGCGTGCGCATTGGTGCCCGCGACGCCGAACGAGGAGACGGCGCCGTAGCGGACGCCGTCGGCGGGGTCCCAGGGTTCGAGTTTCGTGGCCAACCGCAGGCTGGTGGCGTCCCAATCGACCTCGGTGGTCGGATTGTCCGCGTAGAGGCTCGGCGCGATCTGACCGTTCGCGCCGCTCAGCAGCATCTTGATCAGGCCGAGCACGCCCGAGGCGGCCTGTGCGTGGCCCATATTCGACTTCACCGAGCCGAGTCGCGGGCCATCGGTGCCGCGGTCGCCGCCGCCGTAGGACCGTGCGAGGGCGGTCAACTCGAGCGGGTCGCCGACCGGTGTTCCCGTGCCGTGTCCTTCGATCAGCCCGATGTCATCCGGCCGAATTTCAGCCGCCGCCAGGGTTTTCTCGATCAGCCGCTGCTGTGCCGCCGCGCTGGGTACCGCGAGCGGTGCCCCCTTGCCGTTGTGGTTGACCCGGGTGGCGAGCACGCGGCCGTAGATGCGGTGGCCGAGTCCGCGTGCGCGCGACTCGTGTTCGACAACGACCACACCGGCCCCCTCAGCCCACAGCGTGCCGGTCGCGTCGGCGGCGTAGGCGCGACAGTGTCCGTCCACGGCGAGCGCGTTGTTCTTGGCGAACTCGAAAAATGCCGCGGGCGAGCCCATGACACAGACGCCACCGGCCAGCGCCCAATCGCATTCACCGGCACGTACGGCATTGGCAGCCAGGTGCAATGCGGTCAGCGATGACGCGCAGGCGGTATCGGTGGTCAGCGAGGGCCCGATCAGTCCGAGACTGTGCGAAATCCGACCGGCCACCGCGCCGAGGGCCGTCCCGGTGGCCCGGTATCCGGAGTACTCGGTGACCACACCGGACTGCGGCCCGTATTCATTGATGGACGCGCCCATATAGCAGCCGACCTCGGCGCCATCCAGCGCCCCCGGATTGATGCCCGCGTTCTCCAGCGCCCGCCAGGCCACCCGCAGCGCGACCCGCTGCTGTGGATCCATCGAAATAGCCTCGCGCGGCGTGATACCGAAGAACATCGGGTCGAATTCGGTTGCCTCCGAGAGGAACCCACCGGCATCGGCGACCCGGCTCCACCCTGCGGTGCGGTGCAGCGCAAGCAACTCCTCGATCGGCCATTCCCGATCGCGCGGGAATGGTCCGATGAGTTCGCGCGATTCGGCAAGCGCCGACCAGAAGTCGGGCAGCGTCTCGATCCCGCCCGGCGCCTCGACGGCCATACCCGAGATGACGATCGGATCCGTTTCCGTACTCATCCGACGCGATCCAGCTCGGGCGCAAGCAATTCCGCGATACCGGCGGCATTGTCGTTCAGATAGAAATGCCCGCCGTCGAAGATGGTGACGTCGATTTCCTGTGCGCTGTGATTGGACCAGCCGTACAGCTCACGCGGCGTGATGAGGTGATCCTCGGCCCCGCCGAGCACGTGAATCTTGGCCTCCACTCGGACATCCACCGGGCAGCTATAGGCATCGAAGGCCCGGTAATCGGCCTTCACCACCGGCAGCGCCATCCGCATCACCTCGCGGCTGCCGAGCACATCCGCGCCGGTGCCCTCCAGCGCGCCGAGGTGGTCGAGGATCTGCTCGTCCTCGGTCGGATGCGGCGGCAAGTCGACCGCCCGACCCGGCGAGACCGCAGCGGACGGCGCGAGTAACCGCACCTCCAGTCCGGCCGCCTCGGCATTGCGCACCAGTTCGAAGGCCACCATCGCGCCCATGCTGTGGCCGAAGACCGTCAGCGGCAGACCGCGATTGTGTTCGGAGCTATGGAATTCCGCGAACGCACCGGCGGCGAGTTCGGGCAGCGTGGCGAGTGCCGCCTCGCGGGCGCGGTCCTGGCGACCCGGGTACTGGAAGATCAGGACGTTGAAGTGTTCGCTGAGCACCTTCGACAACGCGCGATAGGTGGACGCGCCGCTACCCGCGTGCGGGCAGATCAACAATGGCGGGCGTGCTGTGCCGACCTGCGAGCAGCCGCTAGCGGCGAAGCGGGGCTGGTGGAATTGCCGGATCCATCCGAGATTTGCTGGCATTTCTTGACTCCTGCGCTCCCGCCGGACGTCCCGGCGCAATGCTCGCGCCAGGCGTCATTCAATCGGCGGCGTACAACACCCCCCGGCTCGCTGCACTGATCTTTGGTTACTTCTGAACGGTCACTCGATATTAGTGTAGCCTACCCTAACAAGTCTAGGTCGACTCCCCCTGCGTCACTGATCGGTGAGATACCCACCGCGCGTGAAGAATTCCGCGGCCGAATGGTCGGTGCCGTCCTCGGTGCGAATCCGGGTGAGCACCAAGCCGCGATTGCGCCCGCGATGGGCCTCCGGACCACAAACCACCGCGCCGCCACCCTCCTGCACGATCACCCGGCCGGGCGTCCCGCCGTAGCGCGCCTCGGAAACCGCCGCCTCGAGCACCTCGATCCGCTCGCCGCGGTAGTAGGTGAACGCGCGCGGGTACGGCTCGGACAGTGCGCGCACGAAACGCTCCAGATCGACGGCGGACCAGCTCCAGTCGATGCGGCTGTCCCGCTCGGAACGCTTGTGGAAGTAGGTGCGCTCGGATTTGCGCTGCGGCTTCCATTGCGCGGTACCGAAT
Organism: Nocardia sp. NPDC049737; assembly: GCF_040674755.1. NCBI lineage: Bacteria > Bacillati > Actinomycetota > Actinomycetes > Mycobacteriales > Nocardiaceae > Nocardia > Nocardia sp. NPDC049737. Next base: position 57,189 of record NZ_JBFANH010000031.1, read on the forward strand.
TCCAGGGCGTGCAGCGCTTCCCGCAGCGCGCCTGGGATGAGTTCCATACCGCGCAGCACCAATTCGGTACCGGTATCGGTGGGGCCGATGGGCAATGCGCGTTGCACCAGGATGTCGCCGGTGTCCAAGCCCTCGTCCATCCGATGCACGGTCAGGCCCGTCTCGGACTCGCCGCTGATCAACGCCCACAGCACCGGCGAGAAGCCGGTGAACTTGGGCAGCAGCGAATCGTGCAGGTTAAGGGTGCCGTGCGGAGGCAGGTTGTAGAGTTCGGCGGGCATCCAGGTGTACCAACTGTTCACCACGATGACGTCCGGTTCGGCCCGCTTCACCAGATCGATGGTCTCGGCATCGGCCCGTTCGGTCAGATGCACCGGAATGCGGTGCTCACGGGCGAGGTCCTCGACCGAATCCGACCAGATCCCCTTGTAGGAGTCGGCACTTGCCGGATGGGTGACCGCGAGCACGACCTCGTGTTCCGAATCGATCAGTGCCTGCAGGGTTTTACGGCCCCAGGTCTGGAAGCCGAACGAGACGATGCGCATGAAAACCTCACGTAGATGTATTTGGGGATATCGAGGCCGAGTCAGCCCAGTCGAGGGGCCGCACCCCGTCGCGCACCGACCACCTGACGCGCCGGCGCCGTACGCAATACCCGATCCGAGAGTTCGCCTAAGCAGCTGAGATTCGGGAACCCGGGCCCCTGCGCGATGGCCGCCATATTCGGCAGATAGAGCTTCGCGTCCAGACCGGAAACCGCCAGGTCGTAGCCGATCGAGGCCTCCAGCCTGGCTTGGGTCAACGGACCGCCGACGGCGAGTTCGAGTAGGTCGGCGGCATCGGAATCGAAGAGCTCCAGGAACCACAGCGGCTGCCCGCCGGTCGCGTCGACCACCAGGTCGAAGTTGTGCACTTGATCCGGACGGCGGTCATTGCGCAGCGTCACCGCCACGCCGTCGCCCTGTTCGGCCACCCGCACGACCCGCCCCTGCAGATGGTGCACGCGGTTGTCGCCGATCACGCTCTCCTGCACGCGAACCGAGAAGACGCCGCGGTCGGTGCGCCGGATGACATCGCGGCGCTCGTCCATGCTCAGCGCGTTCCACTTGGTCGGATCGCTGAAGAGCGCGTTCTCGAAATAGCTTTCACCGCGGGTGTAGATGGTGGCTTTGGGCGTGATCACCGAGATGGTCAGCATGTCGTGCCGGACCAACTCGTCCAGCGCCGAACCCGCGGTTTCGCCGCCGCCGATCACCGCGACCCGCGAGGAGACCGGCAGCGCGCGTTTGCCTGCCAGGTTCCAGAACTCGGCGATGCTGAGCACCCGGGGGTGTTCGGCCAGGGCCCGACCGCTGTTGCCCGGACCTGTGATCATCAGTGCGTCCGTATCGATCTGGGTGATCACAGCAGTGTTGTTTCGAGCGACCTGCGAACAGTCGCTAGCGGCGGCGTCGGTCACCGAAACCAACCACCCATCGGCCGCCGCGGCGACCGAATCCACTGTTCCGAGGACCAATTCGAGATCGATCGCGCGGGCCACCCACTGCAGATATTTGGCCCATACGTGGTGGTGCGGGCTCGGGCGGCCGCGGTCGATCCATTCGGCGTAGGTGCCGTGCTCGACCAGGAACGAGGTCCAGCTGTAGGCCATCATCGCCTCGTCGATGGCCCGGTTGTGCCCGCGCGCCCAGGTCGAGTGGTACGGGAACCCGATGTCCTTCTCCGGACTGGTTCCGAGCCGGTGCTGTCCGTCGGTCCAGCCGCCGCTCGGCAGCCAGTTGCCGCCGACGGCATGCGCCTCGACGACGATCACGCGCGGGGCAGCGAGCCCCAATTTCCGCAGGACGTGCGCTTTTGCCGCCACCGCAAGGGCTTTCGGCCCTGCTCCGACTACCAATAGTGTGTCCACGGTTCTCCTGCGTTCGATCCAGGGGCGGGAGCCAGGGTCACCTAACTTCCAACTTTCAGCTTTGCATAGGCTTACCTTATATTGCACTGTAGTGCCAGTCCCGGACCGGCACACTCCCGGCAAACGAACGATTGGATGATCCGATGCTCAGCACCAGAAATAGGCCGGTGGCACGCCTTGCCACCGCGGCCTTCTCGCTCACCGCGGCCGCCATGGTCGGCGCATTCGGCACCGTCGCCACCGTGGCCCCGGCCATCGCCGCGCCCATCGGCGCGCCGATGCGGACCGCCACCCCCGGCCTGGGCGAGTTGAAGGCCAAGCTGCAACTGGTGCTCAACACCGGCGCTTCGCGCTCCGCCCGCGCGGCCGAGCTCGAGGCGGGCGAGGCCGGTCTGAGCCTGGTCGACCAGGTCGGCGGCGCGATGGCCTCGGCCCCGCCGAGCTTCCGCTGGGATGTCCTCGGCCCGGTCAATGTCTCCGGCGATCTGCTCACCGCCCAGCTGACCACCGCCATCGACGGCTGGGACCCCTGGTACTTCGACCTGTCCTGGAAGCAGATCGATGGCACCTGGAAGCTGACCCGCGAGGCCGAATGCACCATCGCGAGCGTCGCGATGCTGCCCTGCAACCTGTAATCGCCTGCGCCACGCGCGAGTTGGCCCCGAGGTAGCTCACCACCCCGGGGCCACACGGCCATTCGGAGTCGTTTCATCGGACACCCCAGGACATCAGAGTATGTTTAGGCTAACCTTAGCTGCATGGGTAGAGGCTTCGAAGGGTTGCTGCTGAAGGCGTGGCGCGCCGAGGATTACCGGCTCACGGTGACTTCGACCGAGTACATCAGCGACAAATACATGCGGCTCGGATTCGATGCCGGCGGACTGCTCACCGATCATCCGGTGCACCCGACGCAATGGGTGCGGCTGTGGATTCCGAATGATGAGCGCGAGCACCAGCGTGGCTACACGCTGGTCGATCCCGATCCGGCCGGGAACAAATTCTCGATCGAATTCGCGGTGCACCACGGGCCCGCCTCGATGTGGGCGCAGCAGGCGGCCGTCGGCGACCAGATCGACGTCTCGGTGCTCGGCTCGGATTTCCAACTGCCCGAGCCACTCCCGAGCGAGTTCGTCATCTTCGGCGATACCGCATCGCTGCCCGCCATCAATTCGCTGCTCGACGCGATCGGCGATGTGCCTGCCCGGGTCTGGCTGGAATGGCAATACGAATCCGATACCGGGCTCCCGGTGCGCAATAAGCCGCACCACCAGGTGAAATGGGTGCAGCGGATCGATAACGGTCGATTGCTGCGCGAGCAGGCCAACGAAATGCAGTGCCCGAACGACGCTTTCGCCTGGGTCGCGTGTGACGGCCACACCACGCGTTCGATCGTCAAGGCGCTGAAGACCACCCACGGGCTGCCGAAAACCGCCATCAAATACCGCGCTTATTGGAAGTAGTCATCCTCGGGGATGACACCGGACTCGTATCCGATCCGGCGAGCCGTGGCTTCGTCGTACTCGCCATCGACCATCTCTACGAGGTGGCGGTCACCGAACTCGCGAATGGCACCGTCGCGAGCGGCCGCCGGTCACCCGAATATCCACCGCGTGCCCATCCCTTAGAGCGCATCTGGGAACTCGGGGTTCGGTGGCAGGCTGCTCGCCGAGGGCAGCAGTCGATCAGCCAAAAGTCCCTGGAATCGCGGGCAGGTCATGATGTCGTCGTACGGGCATTCGCCCTCGAGCATGTCGAGTGCGGCCTGCGCCCGGGCAATCCGTGCCAGCAGCCGCTCGCGGTGGCGGACCGTCACCTCATGACGGGCCGGTGCGGACCGAGCGGCCAGCATCGTGCGGATATCGGCGAGTCCGAAGCCCGCCTCCTTCGAGATCAGGATCGCCGCCACCCGGTGCAGATCCGCGTCGGTGTAGCGGCGACGGACACCCGCGCGGGCCGGTGTCAGCAGTCCTTCGGCCTCCCAATATCGCAGCACGTGTGTCGGCAAGCCGAACTGAGCCGCCACCTCGCCGATTGACTTCATGTCGACATTAAGTCGCACAATGGCGGCCATGTCCACATTGCTCACTCTGCTCGACACCTTCGATGACCTACCCCAGGTCCGTAACCTGCGAGAACACACCTACGAAGGGCTTGGCGACACCGTTGTCGACGTCGGCTGCGGGAGCGGACGCGCCGTCGGCGAGTTGGCTGCCCGCCGAGTGCGGGCCATCGGCGTCGACCTGGACCCCGCCATGATCGAGATCGCCAGCGAGCGCTGGCCCACAGGTGAGTTCCATATCGCCGACGCCACCGCGTTGCCTCTCGATGACGGCTCGGTCACCGGCTACCGCGCCGACAAGGTCCTGCACACCCTCGACGAGCCCGAGCGAGCCCTCGTCGAGGCCCGCCGGGTCCTGGCCGGCAACGGTCGCGCGGTGCTCATCGGCCAGGACTGGGACACCTTCGTGATCGACTCCGACGAGCCCGAACTCACCCGCACGCTGGTCCACGCTCGCGCGGACGGTATGCCCAACCCGCGAGTCGCCCGCCGATACCGGAACCTCCTGCTGGACAACGGGTTCGTCGAGGTTACCGTCGCTGTCCACACGATCGTGTGGACAGATGCCACGGCCCTGCCGGTGCTCGCCGGCATCGCAGGAGAAGGCACGTGGCTCGAAGACCAAGCCACCAGGGCACGCAACGATCGGCTGTTCGTCGCCGTCCCTATCGTTCTCGCCTCTGGGAGGCGCGGCGATTGAGAACCAGTTCGCCGTCGTCGGCGAAATGGCCTGCCATATCGGGACCCCACCCAGCCATCACCGGAGCAGCCAGTTACGAATTCGCTAGACCGGCGCGGGCTCCAATCGCCAACCGGTGGCTCGCGACCGCTCGTTCCAGAAGTCGGCATAGCGGCCGTCGAGCGCCAAAAGTTCGGCGTGCGTGCCACGTTCGACGATCCGACCACCATCCAGGAACAGAATCTGATCGGCATGCGCGATGGTGGCCAGCCGATGCGCGACGACGATTACCGTTTTATCCCTGCTGAGTTCGTGCATCCCGCGCACCACGACCGCCTCGCTGTGCGGATCCAGCGCACTGGTCGCCTCGTCGAGCAGCACGATCGGCGCATCCTTCAGCAGCGCGCGGGCGATCGAAACCCGTTGCCGCTCACCACCGGATAGCGTCGCGCCGCCCTCACCGACCGCCGTGTCGTAGCCGTCGGGCAGCCGCTCGACGATCTCGTCCACCCTGGCCGCCTCGGCCGCGCGCTGCAGTTCGGCGTCGGTGGCATCGGGGCGGCCGATCCGAATATTGTCCGCCACCGACTGATTGAACAGATAGACGTTCTGGAAGACGAGTGAGAGCTGGTCCAGCAGTGTCTCCGACGGTTGCTCGCGCACATCGTGTTCGCCGACCACGACCCGGCCCGCCTCGACATCGTAGAAACGTGCGGCGAGCCGCAGCAGCGTTGTCTTGCCCGCGCCGCTCGGCCCGACGATGGCGGTGGTGGTCCCGGCGGGCACCTCGAAGCTCAGCTGCGACAACACCGGGTCACCCGGCCGGTAGCCGAAGGAGACATTGTCGAAAACAACGGATGGCGCACCCGGCGTCACCGACGACTTCGCCTCGGGCAGTACGGGTTCGGCGAGCAGTCCGGTGACCCGGTCGGCGGCCGCCGCGGCCGACCGCAGCGCATTGCCCAGCTGCGCGGCCTGGTTCAGCGGTTCGATGAACCGGGAGCTCACCGCGATGAGCGCGATCGCGGCTGCCGCCGAAACGGCGCCGTCGGTAACCCGGCCCACCGCGATGTAGACCAGCACCAGGAACACGGCCTGCACGAACAGCGCGAATACGATCAGACCGGGCACCGATGCGAACATCAATCGGGTAATCGCCGAACGTTGTTGTGCCAGTGCGCTATCGAGTGCACAGTTACCTGGTCCCACCGCGCCGAAGGCTCGCAACACCGGCTGCGCCTGGGCGAATTCCACCACCCGCGAATCGGCTTCGGCCGCCGTCTCGTGCATCCGCGCGTCGGAGCGGGTGTAGGCACGATTGGCCAGTCCATTGACCACGAATAACACCGGTGCGGCGAGCAGCATGGCCAGCGAGATCCGCCAGTCGATGAACAGCATGCCGACCGCGACACCGAGCGGAACCACGATGCTGGTCAGCACCTTGGTCAGCAGATACGCGATGAGGCCCTGGATCTCGCGCACATTCTCGACCACGATCCGCGAGAGCGGTCCGGCACTGTGCGTCTCGAACCAGCCGAGCGGCAAGGCATTCAGATGATCGCCGAGCCTGGTCTGCAGTCCGCGCTGCATGCCGACTCCGACGCGCAGACCGATTACGGCCTGCAGATATCCGAAGACAACGACCCCGGCGACCGCGACCAACATCCACAGCGCCCAGAACCAGGCGCGGCCGAGATCGTTGTCGAACAATGCCTCCAACACCGGCACCAACAGCAGATATGCCACGGCCTGACTCAACGCCTGGGCGATGATGGCCGCCAACAGTTTCGGCGTCAGGTGGGTGAACTCCGCCGGAATCAGCCCGAGCACCTTGCGAATCATCGTGTCACCTCGACATTTTCGATCAGCGCGAGCGCGCCGAGAGCCGCCTCGTTGATTTCCCAGAGCCGCTGATAGGTACCGCCCGCATCGCGCAGACGGGCATGATCCCCCTGCTCGACCAGGGATCCGTTCTCCAGCACGAGAATTTGATCGACACCGGTGATGGTGTGCAGCCGATGCGCGATCACGAGCACCGTCCGACCCGCGACCAGCGCTGCGAGCGCATCCTGCACAGCCGCCTCGGATTCCGGATCCGCGAAGGCGGTCGCTTCGTCGAGGACCAGCACCGGGGTATCCGCGAGCAGCGCGCGGGCAATCGAAAGTCGTTGTGCCTCACCGCCAGATAGCGTCGCATCGACGCCGATCTCGGAGTCATAACCACGCGGCAGCGCCAGAATTCGGTCGTGGATCTGGGCCGCCCGCGCCGCCTGCTCCAGCGCGGCATTATCGGCATCGGGGCGGGCCAGCCGCAGGTTCTCGCGAATGCTGCCGCGGATCATGCGCACATCCTGGAAGACGAATCCGACAGTGCGGTAGAGCTCCTCGGTCGAGAAATCGCGAATATCGCGGCCCGAAATGGTGATTCGCCCGGCGCCGACGTCGTAGCAGCGCGGCAGCAGCTTCGCGAGCGTCGACTTACCCGACCCGCTCGGCCCGACCAGCGCGGTAATCGTGCCCGGCCGCAGTTCGAGGTCGATCTCGCGCAGCACCTGATGATCCGCGCGATAGCCGAAGCTCACGCCCTCGAACCGCACCACACCCGCGGTCACCGGTTCGGGAGCCGAAGTCGCCTCGGGCACAGTCAATTCGGGCGTCTGCTGCAGTTCGTACAGTCGCACCGCGGCCGCACCGGCGGCCCGCAGTGCCTGAGATCCGTACCCGAGACCGAGCAGCGCACTACCCAGACCGAGGCCGACGAGCAAGAACGGCAATACATCCAGTGGCGCGACCCAATCCAGCCCCACCGCGGTGAGCCCCGCGACCACCACCACAAGCATCACGAATACCGGCATGACCACGATGTCGGAGGCCGACTGGATGCGAATGATCGGCATCTTCAACCGATTCAGGCTATCGGCCTGGCCGTCCACCGCCTCCTGGAATACCGCGTGCGCCTTACCCGCTTGCCCGAATGCCCGCACCACCTGGATGCCGTCGACGAATTCGATTGTGGCGTCCTGGGTTCGGCGTTCCCAGCGGGTATAGACGGCCATGCGATCGCGGCCGTCCTGGTCCATCATCCGGCTGAACAACACCATGTAGGCGATCAGCGGAATCAGCAGTGCCAGCGTGAGTCGCCAGTCGACGGTGATGAGGTAGCCGAGGGTGACCAGCGGCACGGTGAGCGCGCCGACGAACTCCAGTCGCGCATGCGCGACCAGATAGTGCAGCGCCTCGACATCGTCCTGCAGATACTTCTTCACCTCGCCGGAGGACCGCTCATCGAACCAGCCGAGCGGCACCCTGGTCAGCTTGGCCGCCAATAGTCGACGCAGCGTCAGCTGGTATCCGGCGTCGACCAGATGCGACCAGGTCAGCGCCGCCGCCTGCAGCAGCCCGCGCGCGAGGAGCACCAGCACGGCGATCAGCAGCAGTCGCCACACCCGATCGGTATCCACCTGGTCGGCGAGCAGTTCCCGGCAGGCCGCGACAATCAGCACGAACGGCACCACGGTGCCGACCGAGGCAATGGCCACGATGATGCTGGCGAGCGTCAATGTGGCGCGCACGGGCGCAAGGATCTCCTTGCGCGCCGCGGTTTCCTGCCGCTTTCGCGCCTTCAGCACCGTCTTCGGCGGCCGGTTTCCGGTTTCCTCCACCGTCATCTGCCTTGCCCCTCTCGCCCCTTCGCGGAGCCTCTTGCCGGAATCGGCACCCATCCTCACACAAGATGGGCCGAGAAGATAGGTTAGGCTAAGTTATCTAGTGGTGGTTCCAGCCGAGGTCACGTCCGATCAGCGCCTCGTTCCACGGGCGATAGAACTCGCGTAGCCGGGCCAGCGGGCCACCGCATTGACGTACACGCCGGTGCCGAGCATCGGCACGGATGGCAGCGCGGTCGGTGGCGGCGGCGCGGAGACCACTGAATCCCGGCTGTCGAGACACAGACGACGATGCACCCCATCTAGGCGACTTCACTAGACCGCCAACAAGGGATGCGCCAGCCACCGCTGCTCAGCGGTCGAAATCCCGCACCGGGCAGGACACTTGCCGACGAGCTCGATGCGAAGCTCGCACGGTGGGATCTCGCCGCCGGTGCCGATTTCCACGGACACGAGCGGTGGTGAGAAGCGACCGGATCGGATGCTGCGGGAAACCACCCACTACTCAATACCGAATGACCGGTTCTCATAGCGCACTTGGCAACACATTTTCGACGTGCCGGGGAAGCCTGTGTGAACGGCCGACTTTCCCAGCAACTTTCGCGCACGAGCATTACTAGCTTTGGCATCTACACAGATTGCGACTGCGGTTGGAGTTGTGAAAATGTTTGTCACGACAATTATTTCGAATTTCGGCGATTGCTACCGCGACCCCGGCACCTTGTCCGAAGTGCAGGCGCACCGGGCGATGCAGGTGCACTTGTATTGCAGCGTGGACAGCTGCAAGGTCCGCCGCCGCGCCAGGCAGACGCTCGTCGAGTCCCGGCGAATGGTGCTGGACGAACGTGCCGAGCCGTAGTCGCCGTGGCACATCTGCGCCGACGCGGAATCGACTGCACCGCGTCGGCGTTGCGACAGCCATGACCACCACCGAACCCGATCGCTCCGCCACGCCCGTCGTCGACACCGGCACCGCATTCGGTGCCACGGTCGCCGCCCGCCTGGAACGCGAGAATGTCATCTGGCTGACCACTGTCGGCCGCAGCGGAACACCGCAGCCGAATCCGGTGTGGTTCCAATGGCGCGACGGCGAATTCCTGATCTTCAGCCAGGCCGATAAGTCGAAGTTGCGCAATATCGCCCGCAATCCACGGGTGTCGCTACATCTCAACAGCACCGAGACCGGCGGCGACGTGGTGATTCTCACCGGCACCGCGCGCATCGATGAAGCCGGGCCCACCCCGGTGGAAGTCGCCGCGTTCACCGAGAAATACACCGAGGGACTCGCCTCGCTTCCGATGACCGAGGAACAGTTCCACGCCGAATACTCGGTCGCGGTGCGCGTCACGCCGGATCGGCTGCGTGGATTCTGAGCCCGACCCGGCCGTGAGCTGGGGCTTCGTCGCCAACTAAGGTCATCGGTGATGAGACGCAGGCAGCAGCCGCCGTTGCCCAAGCGGCACGGCCTGGATCCGGCCCGGCTCCGCCTGCCGGAGCAGGGCGATTGGGCGACCATTCGCGACCATTTGGTGGACCGGCTGCCTCGCGTCCCCGCCACGCGGATCGATGAACTGCTGGATGCGGGCGGAATCGTCGATCTATCCGGTCCGGTCGCGCCGGACGCGCCGTATGTGCCGGGCGGCGCGGTCTGGTTCCATCGCGACCTACCGGACGAGACCGAAGTGCCGTTCGATATCCCGATCGTCTACCGCGACGACGATCTGCTCGTCGTCGACAAGCCGCATTTCCTGGCGACGATTCCGCGTGGCCAGCACATCCTGCAGACGGCGTTGGTGCGGCTACGTCGCGAACTCGACCTACCCGATCTGATTCCGGCGCACCGACTCGACCGCGTCACGGCGGGGCTGGTGCTCTTCGTGATCAATCCGGCACGGCGTGGGGCCTATCAGACGATGTTCCACAAGCGCACGGTGCGCAAGGAGTACGAGGCCATCGCCCCATTCGATCCGGAGCTGACGCTGCCGCGCACGGTACGCAGCCGGATCATCAAGGAGAAGCAGGTGCTCGCCGCACAGGAGGTGGCTGGCGAGCCCAATGCGGAGACCTGGATCGAGTTGCTGGAGCAGCGCGACGGACTAGGTCGCTACCGGCTACGGCCACTGACCGGGCGCACCCATCAGCTGCGGCTACATATGAATGGGCTGGGCATTCCGATCCTCGGCGACGACTTCTACCCGGTACTCACCGACAAGTCTGTGCACGACTTCACTCGGCCCCTGCAACTGCTGGCCACATCGCTCGAATTCACCGACCCGGTCAGCGGCGAACCGCGCCGGTTCGACAGTGCTCGGACGCTGCAGGCATGGGCGGATCCGCAGGGTTGGCGAGGTCGGAATTAACGCCGACAGTGCGTAGCGCGAAACAAGCTACGACCATGTTGATGACGCAAACCCCCGAAGCCGAACCCGTCGCGCCAGTTGCGGGCATCCGTAAACTGGGCCGGGTGCTTCAACAGGACCTCGACGAAGCGGCACCGCCCCGCCACAAACTGCACGCCTATCTCGACGTGGCCGTTGTGGTGATCGTCCTGGCCGGCACGAATCTGATCGCCCACTTCACCACCGCATGGGCGAGCATCCTTACCGTTCCGATCGCCGCTGTGGCGTTGCTCGCGCTCATGCGCCGACGCGGACTCGGCTGGGCCGAACTCGGACTCTCACCGCGGCACTGGCGACGCAGCACGCTCTGGGCGCTCGGTGCGGCCGGCTTGGTGCTCGCCGTGGTCGCGATCGGGGCGCTGCTGCCGATCACCCGGCAGTTCTTCCTCGCCGACCGCTACGCCACCATCTCCGGCGCACTCATCGCATCGATGATCGTCATCCCGCTGCAGACCGCGATTCCGGAAGAACTTGCCTTCCGCGGCGTCCTGCACGGCACGCTCGACCGCGTCTACGGCGTCCGCGGCGTCTTCGCGGCGGGCTCGCTGCTGTTCGGCCTCTGGCATATCGCCTCCTCGCTCGGACTGACTGCCAGCAACCGCGGCCTGACCGGCTTCATCGGCGGTGGCACGGCCGGTCAGATCATCGGCGTCCTGCTCGCCGTTTTCGCCACCGCCGCCGCGGGCGTCGTCTTCACCTGGCTGCGCCGCCGCAGCGGCAGCCTCCTGGCCCCCATCGCGCTGCATTGGTCGGTCAATGGCGCAGGCGCATTGGCCGCCGCCATCGTTTGGCACACCACCCTCACCTGAACCCGGGTCGAGCGTAAATTCCGAGCATGCCCCTCGGACACCTCGGCATCAACGTCACCGTCTCACTGCGGCCCGATCCTATTACGACGAGCTGACGCCGCTGCTCGACTACGCGCCGCTGCTCAGTGCGGCCGACCAATTCGCCTACTTGCCCGCCGACAACAGGCCCGGCACGTATATCTTCTTCTACCCCCGACGTCCCCAGCTACGTGCGCACCGCTCCCGGCCTGCAATACATCGCCTTCATGGTCCATACCCGAGCTGCTGTCGACCGCGTACACGCGTGGGCCACCACCCGAGGCGACGAAATCATCCACGCCCCACAAGAATTCCCCCCGTACCGGCCCCCGTACTACGCCCGCTCCTGGACCGGCCCCGATGGCCTCGTGCTCGAGGCGGTCTGCCACACGAACGCATGACGCCGTAGGACGACAGGGCGTCCGATTCGCGCATTTGTTCGAGTTTTCGGAGTGCGCAGCATTGACCTCGGACGGGTAGCGGTTTAATCTCGGTGCGATCACACATATGTTCGAGCATGTAGGTCTGCGTCGGTATGACACCTGCTATGGCACCTGCTCCTGGGAAGGCTCGCGATGCGCGACAAACAGTCGACCGGTAGGTCCGAGATTGCCGCATTGGCCGAGCGGGTCGCGAATGCGCGGGGTCGGTTGCCGCTGCAGGATGACGCGGCGCTGGTGCAGGCGTTATCGGATGCCGAGATCGATGCGGAACGTGAACTCGCGCAATGGGTTCGGACGCAACGACGGGGACAGCGGAAACGGGCGGTCCAGGACGAACTCGCGGCGGAGAAGCGTAACCGGCGGACCATGTCCGCCATCCAGCGCGCCGATGACGCGGACGCGCGCTGGCATCGGCGGGCGCTCGCGGCGCGACGGCGGGTCTCGAATCAGGATGCGCGCCTCGCCCAGTTGTACCGCCGGGCCGAATGGTCCTCGCGCGCATTGATCGCCGTCGTGGTGCTCGGCATGGTGTGGGCCGGGGTGAATGTGCAGCACAACCTGGTGCCCAGCGGGAATATGGCAGATCCCCTGTACTGGTTGAGCTATGGCATCGAGGCGATGATCTCGATCCCGATCATCACCATCATGGTGGCCGCGACCACGGCCGCCCGCTGGGGCCGCGAACTCGACCGCGGCAAGGTCGTCTTCTTCGAAACCGCGCTGCTCGGCACGACCATCGCGCTCAACGCGGGCCCGCATCTGGCTGCCGGATCCTTCGGCCAGGCCGCCGAATACGCGATCGCCCCGGTCATGGTCGGCGTCGTTATCTGGTTGCACGCCTGGGTTTCCGCGCGTTACGCCCTGCTCATCGACAGCGTTCCGATGGTCGAGGACGAACCCGACCTGCCGCCCCGGCATCGGGTCACCACCGAACGCGGCGCACCTGTCGACACCTTCCGCGACGAACCCACCGACCGTCGAGAACTGCTCGCCGCCAAGGGTTTCGATCCCCTGCTCGACCAAACCGGCGTCCGCTTCCCGGTCGATATCGATCCCCACGTCGCCGAGGCGGCGATGCGCGCCGCCCAACCCGACACGGTTCCCGTCTCACGCCTCGATTGCACGGAAACCCTGGTGTACCACGCGCAAAGCACGCGCTCGACCAACGGCCGTCTCACCCAACCGATCCCGAGCGAGGACTACCGGTCCAGGCACTCAGCGCATGGGTCGGATTCGATCCATGACACCGCGCGCACCTTTACCGATGCCGACGGCACACGGCCTGCGCATGCATCGGCCACTGCCGCGAACACCTTCGACGAAAACGCATTGCACGCCGCCGAAGTCGATCAGCACATTGCACCCGGTGCCGCCGCGAGCGCCAGCCAGCGCTCGCCTCATGGCACCGTGCGTGTCCAGTCAGCGACGGCACAGGTACCCGCTCGCGACGCGCACACGAGCGTCACCCCAGCCGGATTCGATTCAGCGACCGCGGCGACGGCTGCCGACGCGCGTATTGCCCCTGGTGCCACCAGATTCGAGTCCGATACCGCACCTGCTACCACTGCCGATGAGCACACGACTTCCGCCGCCACAGGTTTCGCCCCCCAGACGGCTGCACCGAATGCTGTCAGCACACGCAACGAGCACACGGCCGTTGCCGACACCGCATTCGCCTCCCAGACCGCTGCCGATGAGCGCACAGCTTTCGCTGCCGCAGGCTTCGCCCCCCAGACGGCTGCACCGAATGCTGTCAGCATGCGCGACGAGCACACGACTGTTGCCGCAACCGGATTCGATTCCCAAGCTGCGGTGACTGCTATCGATGAGCGCGCGGCTGCCGCCGATATCGCTACCACGTCCGCGGCTAATGCTTCCGCTGGCGACGAGGTCACGGCCTCCGAGAAAAGCGGCGGCGATGCCCGGACGGCACCTGTGACCGCCGATCACGCGGCTTTTTCTGCCTCAGGCATCGACGTCCGGACCGCGACGGCGGCTGACTCCAGTACTAAGCGGGAGCGCACGGCCCCCGGTGCCACAGGCTTCGAGCGCGATACAACAACCACAGCTTCCGTTCGCGATGAGCGTTCCACTCGCGACGCGAGCACGACAGCTATTGGCGCAGAGGTCGAATCGCAGAAGGCCGCAACACGCCCCGCAGCGCAATCGCAGCTGAGCATCTTCGATACGGCGACTGTCGAGCCAGCACTGCAATCCAGTGATGACACCGCCCACACACCACGGGGCCGCGCACAGGCCGACAAGAGTCGCGCCACGGTTTCACGCACCGCGGCGACAGCAGGCACGGGCACGGGCACGGGCACGGGCACGGGCACGGTAGCTGACACTCCCCGCCCCACGAAGTCCAGTATTCGCACCGAAACCCCCACGCGCACAAGTTCACCCGCCGATCCCCAGGGTGCCGCCCGTAGTTCCGTGGCACCCACCCCGGCCGAACGAATCACGCGAGCAATGGAGGTTCCCCTCCCTTCGAGCGCGGGCAACACCGCAACAGATCCCCAGGCGCAGACCGCAGAGGACGAGGCCGAGGTCAGGAAACTCGTTCCGGATGAAGCACCGCGCCGCACCACCAGCGAGGTGATCAGCGAAGTCGTGCAATCACTTTCGGCGGAGGACCTGCTGACCGAGAACCTCGGCTCCGAGAGCGATGATGTCGAGGTATGGTCGGTCGCCCGCGCGATCGCGGGCCGCGGCCTCTCGGTCATCCCGGTGGAACAACTCGCCGAAATCCTCATGCTCGCCGACCAATCATGGACCCCGACCAGCATCGGCGCAGAAGTCGGCCTCTCCCGCACCGCCATCGCCCAAGTCTTGGAATTCGCCCGACGAGTCCGCCGCCCCTACGCGATCAGCAGCTAGCGAGACCCCGCCGCCGCGACCTCGGCGGCGGGTTCGAGCACGTATGCGTGAACAGTGCCCCCGTCGGTAGCGACCGTTCGCGACATGTCGCCTGTCGACACTGCGGGATATTGCGTGTCAACGAAATCACCGATAGCGGCCGATAAAGCACTGCGGCAGACTCGATACCGTCGCCGCCGAGCGCAAGGATCTGCTCGTGTGAGCGCATTGCGGCAGCGCATATTCCGCGACGGCGAGCGAGCAGCGGGTGGTCCGGGGGGGGGACTTGGCCTGGCTGTCACATTGACCGAAATGCAGGTGCTCGGGACCCGCGAGATGTCGGACCTCAACTAATTAGCTGACCCACCATCTGGCCGACTGGACTTTCACCGACGTCCGACCCCACCTCACCGCAAACGAACTGATCGGTGAGATACGCGACGAAATCGACCGGCTGAACGAGCGACCGAACTCGACCGGCCGATGCCTCGCCGCACCGACTGGCCGCAGATCCGCGTCGCGGTCATGACTCGACTGATACGCGCGAAATTCGACCAGCACCCCGAGATCGCCGCCGTCCTTCTCGGCACCGCACCGATCCGATACTCCGACTCGACGTCACCGCACTGGGACGAGCGGGGCCGCGACTGGACCGGTCGACCCCTGGAACTGACCCGTTCCGAGCTGGTAATCATCAGCAATGCATGAGACGAAAGGCCGTCCGACTTGGATATCCCAAGTCGGACGGCCCTGTTCACTCAACGGCTGAACTACCGGCGTTCCCCGGTAGACGCTGCCCCTAGTTGTTGTACGTATCCGAGTACGCGTACTGATCCGAGCGCGCATCCTGCGATTGCCCCTCGGACGCACCCTTCGAATCCCGGTCCCCATGCCCCGGCCACCAGGCCCGGTGCCCGATCAGCGCCGTCACCGCCGGGGTGAAGAACATCGCCATGACGAATGCGGCGATCGCGATGCCCACCGAGATCGCAAAGCCCATCTGCGACAGCACATTATTGCCGGCCAGCATCATCGAGGCGAAGGTGCCCGCCAGGATCACACCGGCCGCGGCGACCGTCGGACCGGTATGCCGAACCGCGAGGGCCGCAGCCTGTTTCGGCTCGTTTCCGGCCCGCGCCTCCTCACGCAAGCGAGCGACCATCAGAATGTTGTAGTCGGTACCGAGGGCGACCACGAACAGGTACATGATCACCGGCAGGGTGAAGATCAGTCCGGAATTGCCCTGGAGGTGCTGGAAAACCAGTACCGCAGCACCGAGCGTCGCGGCGAAGCCGAGGAAGACCGAGACCATCAGGTACCACGGTGCCACCAGACTGCGCAGCAGCAGCGCGAGCACGATCATGATCAGAATCGCCGCCACCGGGAACACGATCTTGTAGTCGTGGACCATCGCGTCCTGGAAGTCGACGTACACCGACGAGATGCCACCCACCACAGCGGTAGTGCCCGTGGGTGCCGACGAATGCGCGGCCGCACGCAGCGGATCACGCACCGTATCGAGCGCGGCATCCGATTCGGGCGCACCAATGAGGGTCACCTGGAAGTCGGCGGCCAGTCGGTCACTCGATACCGTCGGCGCGCCGACCTGACTCACACCCGGCACCGCCGCGAGCACGGCACGGTAGGCGGTGAGCTGGTCATCGTCGAGCGGTACGCCGGTGTCCGAACGCAACAGCACTTCGGACGGTTGGGTCGCCCCGGCGGGCATCCCCTTGAGCAATTCCTTGTTGTAGACCGTCGATTCGGAGGAATCCGAGGTCGAGCCCGAGCTCAGATCGAACGTCGGATGGAAGCCGAACGCCAACACCCCGAGGGCCACCAGTAGCCCACCGGATACCGCCGCGAACGCACCGGGCCGCCGCCCCATCGCCGCGCCGGCCGCGCTGAAGCGCGCACCTTTCGGCTCCTGCTGCCACGCCTTGGACGGCCAGAACACCTTGGTGCCCAACAGCGAAACCACGGCGGGCACCAGCGTCAGCCCGGCCAGCAGCGCCACCGCGACGGCGATGGCCAGCGCGGGACCGAGCGCACGGAACATGCCGAGCGTCGACAGGGTCAGCGCCATGAATGCGATGATCACCGCACCCGCCGCCGAGGTGATCGCCTCGCCGACCTTGGTGACCGCACTGACCATCGCGGTCTTCGGATCCTCGCCGGCCCGCAGTCGCTCCCGGTACCGGAACATCAGGAACAGGATGTAGTCGGTGCCGACACCGAAAAGCACCACCAGCAGAATGGAATTCACCGAACTGTCGACCTTCAGATCGAAGGCCTTGCTGACCATCGCGATCAGGCCGCCGACAGTGCTGGAGATCGCGCCGATCACGACGATCGGCAGTAGCGCGATCACCGGACTGCGGAAAATGATCAGCAACAGCACCAGAATCAGCACCACTGTCGCGATACCGATAATGGCCATACCCTTTTCACCGGACTCGGTCTGATCCAGCATCTGCGCCGCTTGACCGGTGACGCCCGCCTTCAGATCCGTGCCCTGCACCTGATCCCGCAATGCGTCTCGCAGTTTCTCGACCGCATCGCTCTGCGTCGTATCGCCCGCATTGGTCACCTTCGTCATCTGCACGGCGGCGATCTGCACCAAGCGGTTCTCCGAGGCCGGAACGGCCTGGATGCCGATGACATCCTTGATTCTGTCGCCATTGAGCTTCGACGCGATTGCCGTCACGCTCGCCGAATCGGCCTCGGTTAGCGGTGCGCCGTCCGCGCGGACGAAAACCAGTAGCGCTGCGGGGGCCTGCTGCTGTGGAAATGCCTGCTGCTGCAATTGCATTGCCTGAATCGACTCGTAATGCGATGGCAGGAATTCGGATTGGTCGGTGGTCGATTTCAGTTGCGGCGCCGAGGCCACCACCGCGATCACGATGAACAGCCAGAGACCGATCACCTTCCACGGGTTGTGCACAACGATCGCGCCCAGTCGAGCGAACATGTGGGAGAAGTCCTTTCGAGGTCCGAACGAGCGGACCGGTCTCAGATGTCGAGTTCGTCGATCTTCGGACTCGTCGCGGTGTCGACGAGTTCGCGGTAGATGCGGGCCGGAACCCGCCCGGCGAGTTCCTCGACCGAGTCGACGATGTCCACCGTGTAGTCGCCCCAGGTCTGGTCGTCGACGTCGAAGATCTCGCGCCAGTTCTTCAGATCCCTGGTCCAATTCGTGAATGCGAAGTCCATCCAGTCGGCCTGCTGCCGGTGCACCACGTATTTGCCCTTGCGGCTCAGGTAGACCCGGATCACCGCGAGGCCCGACTTGGTGAATTCCCGTGCCTCACCGAGCCTTCGCCCGACGAAACGCTGCCTGTGCAGGCCGCCGGGACCGGTTTTGAGCAGCACATCGCGCATATCCGATGCGCTCTTATCAATGTTGACCGTGGCAGTGTCGGCCGGTGTGTGCGGATCCGCGTTCATGATTCCCCGTCCCATTAATAGATATGCAATAAAGCATGAGATCGACGCCAGCGGACCCCGATTCGGTCCGCTGCGATGAGTTGATCTGCTGTTTTTCCGGTCCCCTCGAGCAGGCTCGTCAGCTTCCGTCGGGAATCACTATAAGTAGATGTATACGTATAACGCAAGGCCTGCATCGAGCGACTTCAGATCGCGCCGACCGGCCGCCGCTCCCGGTCGACCCGACGCACCACCTTGACCAGCAGCAACAGTCCGATTCCGAGTCCGAGCCCGAGTGCCGCGGCCGCCGCGAATCCCGCCGGGAAACCGCCCGCGTCGATCGCAACCCCGCAGAGCGAACTGCCGATGCCGTTGCCGAGCGTCATCGCGGCGCCGTGCCAGCCGATCGCCTCGCCGCGCCCGCCCTCCGGAACAATTCGACTCAACTGATCGACGGATGCGACAAGTGTTGGCGCACAAAGCGCTCCGGCGATGAGTCCGGTCACGCCCAGCGATAGCGGACCGACGGCGAAGCACATCGGAATGGTGACGACGCCGAGCCCGGCGAGCAGCACATACGTCGATATGGATCGATGCAACGCGCCGTAGACGAGCCCACCGACCAGCGAACCGAAACCCCAGACCGCCATGACCACGCCGAGCCACCGCTGCGCGCCGAACTCGCGAATCGCGGATACGAATGTCAATTCCGACCCCGCGAGCACCGCGATCGCCACACACGCGCCGATGCACAGCGCGACGAACTCGACCCGGAACCATTCGCGCCGCGGCACCGTCGCGGCCTCGGCCTTGTCATCCCCGCCCTTGACATCGCAGCGCAGCGGCGGATTGCGGACCCACACAAAGACTCCCGACAACACCAGCGCCATCTGCATCCCGAAGAGGGTGAGCGTCGTCGACCAAGCCGTCGCGGCGGCGACACCGAGCACCGGCCCGACCATGAACGCCATCTCCACCGAAACCGATTCCAGTGCCAGCGCCGGTTGACGGCTCTGCTCGGTCGTCGCCGCGATCACGGCCTGCCGCACTACCGTGAAGATCGGAATATCGAAAAGCCCGGCGACCGCCGCGAGCACCAACAGCGCCGCATACCCCACAAACGGCGCGATCGACCAACACACCGCCCCGACCACAATCGACGGCAGAATCGTCCGCCGCAATCCGAACCGATCCAGCATCCGCCCCCGCCACGGCCCACTCGCCGCAACACACAGCGTCACAACTGAACTCAGCGCGCCCGCCTGCCCATACGACCCGTGCAACGTCTGCACCACATGCAACGCGAGCAACACCGCCCCGGCGAAAAACGGAATGCGAACCATCACCCCCAGCAGCAGCACACTGCGCACCGCCGAATCCGCCAACACCTCCCGATAGGCCCGCACCCGACCGAGCGTCCCACGCCCACCCACCCCACGCCACCAATTAATCCCATGATTCGATCCACAGCGCACCAACGTCGCGAGTTCAGATTCGCACGTACCCAAGCCTTTCGGATCCGGCCGAATCGCTCAGGCGTGATCGCGGCCTAATAGCGCAGTAGCTCGACGCAGTACACGAGAATCCAGCTGACCCAGCCGAGCCATCCGATGAGGCCGATGAGTGCGCCGCGGCTGGTTCCATTCGCGTTGTAGGGGCTGGTCGACGCGGAGATGAACAGTAGTGCGGCGCTGACGTATCCGAGCGACGCGTGCCAAACGGCGATAAGTCCGGTACTCACTCCGGCGGCGGTGAAGCCAAGCATCGCCATGGCGAGGAAGACCTGGTTGAACCCGAAGAGCACGTTGCTCAGCGCCCACAGGCCTGCCACCGAATCACGGTCACGCGAAGCGGCCGCGGCCATGCCGAATCGGAGTGCCTCGACGCAGGTGAACGTGACGTTCTGCATGAGCACTCCGGCGAAACCGACCAGGGCCCACGCCTGCGGTCCGGACCCGCCCTGCCAGAGCACCGATAACAACCCGGCGGCGAAGACGGTGAGGCACACCCACCCGGCCGGAGCCGCGACCGACGGTTTGCGCAGTGCGCCGCCGACGGAGGCGAAGGATGCGACGACGGTGTCGAAGCCATCCCTCGACACTGGAAGCGGTAGTCGGCCGCGCACATAGACGGCGTTGATCACGACCGCCAGCAGCACGAATCCGAAACCGCCCAGGCCTGCCAATGCGGTGAACTCCATGAAGCCACATCCTTCTACAATTAGCTTTAACGAGACTATATTGAATATAGTTAGCAACAACCCAGGAGGACAATGGAAGCGCAGCCAGACCGACGCCGCTACGACTCGCTGCGCCGACTGACGCAGGCCAAACAGACGCACGCCGAGATCGCCGAGGCCGCGCGCCGATTGTTCGTCTCCCAAGGCTGGACGGCCACCACGGTGCGCGAGGTGGCGCGCGAAGCGGGGGTTTCGGTGCCGACGGTATATGCGGCATACGGGAGCAAAAAGGGATTGGTCCAAGCCCTGGTCGATGCGGCCGACCTCGCGGCCGACCCGGCACGGATGGTCGCGGAGTTGGAAGCCACCCCCGCCCCCGAAAGCCAGCTCGCGGGAATGGTCGGCTATGACCGCAGGCTGTTCGAGCGCGCCGGAGATCTCATCGCATTGTTACGCGAGGCGGGCCGCGTCGAATCCGATCTGGCCGCTGTGTATCAGCAAGGCAGGCTCCTGGCTGATCGAACTCGCATCCAAGTGTTCTCTACCTGGCCCGACAACACCCTGCGCGTAGACCTCGACCTCCCCACCGCTGTCGACATCTACGCCGCCCTGTGCAATATCGACGTCTACACCACCCTCACCACCGAACGCCGATGGCCACCGCAACGCATCGAACATTGGTGGACCCAAGTCCTGACCCGCGAACTCCTCAACCCGCACCGCCCATAGGCGAGCGCGAGGGCAGTGGCACAAATGCAGCGCAGCTAGCCGATTCGCGGTGCGGACTAGAATCAACGAGCTGGACACCTCACGGCGCAGACTCGCCGTGCTCTAGGTACCGGGTCACAGCTTCGGCACGTGCGACACCGGCTTGCCGCAGACGTCGGGCGAGAGAGTCTTATCACCTTCGCCCTCGCTCGGTGCCCAGTCGTGGACGAGCAATCGCTTTGGCAGGCGGTCGATTCCGAGCTCTTCACGAACCTCGCGGCGGCACGCCGATGCGGGTGCTTCACCCGGCTCTACATAGCCACCGGGTATATCCCAACCATTGCCATAGGTCTTGTGTACCAACAGCACCTCGTCGCCGCGCACGAAAAGCGCTCCCGCCGCCAGCCGTGCGCGCGCAAAATGATTGTCCTCGTCGGTCATTGGTTCACCTCACGACATGCATCCGTTGGGCCAAGGATTGCAAGACGAACGAAGGACCGCCGTGCGCATTGCGCATCCAGGTGAGTACGAGTTGTCGGCTGAGGTAATGGTGGCGAACTTGTTCCGGTGCCGCCTGCTCGGCATCGAGTAGGGCCGATACCGAATCCTGTTGGCGACCTGCCAAATTGAATGCACGCGCAAGCTCGAGCTGGTGCCGAATCCGGCGCTCCACCGGCAGGGCGGAGGTATCCAGCCCGGGACCCAACCGAAGCGCGATCTGCACATCGCCGAGTTCCATCGCGGTGTTGACTCTGAATGATCCGAACCGCTGAGCAAATATGAAAAAGGCCCGCTTCCCAAATGGGAAGCGGGCCTTTGCTTTACCGCCGGAAAAGGCTGACCGTTTCGAGCGACCTGCAAGCAGTCGCTACGGTTACTTGGCCTTCTCCAGGACCTCGACCAACCGCCAGTGCTTGGTGGCCGACAGCGGGCGGGTCTCCATCAGCTGGACGCGGTCGCCGACACCGGCGATCTCGTTCTCGTCATGCGCCTTCACCTTGGTGGTGGAGCGAATGATCTTGCCGTAGAGCTTGTGCCGCGTGCGGTCTTCCAGCTCGACCACGATGGTCTTGTTCATCTTGTCCGAGACCACGTAGCCGATGCGGACCTTGCGGGTGCCGCGCTTGACCTCGGGGGTCACTTTCTCTTCACTCATGCCGCATCTCCCTTGCCAGCGGGTGCCGAGGCCAGGCCGAGCTCGCGCTCACGCATGACCGTGTAGATGCGCGCGATCTCGTGACGCACGACGCGCAGGCGACGGTTGTTGTCCAACTGACCCGTCGCCATCTGGAAGCGCAGATTGAACAGCTCTTCCTTCGACTCGCGCAGGCGGGCGACGAGCTCCTCTTCGTTGAGCTCGCGGAGCTCTGCGGCCGGTGTACCGGTAGCCATCAGAACTGCTCCTCCCTGGTCACGATCCTGCACTTCATGGGGAGCTTGTGCATCGCGCGGCGCAGGGCCTCACGAGCGATCTCCTCGTTGGGGTAACTCATTTCGAACATCACGCGTCCGGGCTTGACGTTCGCGATCCACCACTCCGGCGAGCCCTTACCGGAACCCATGCGGGTTTCGGCCGGCTTCTTGGTGAGCGGGCGATCCGGGTAGATGTTGATCCAGATCTTGCCGCCACGCTTGATGTGGCGGGTCATCGCGATACGCGCGGACTCGATCTGCCGGTTGGTGACGTAGGCGGGCTCGAGAGCCTGGATGCCGAATTCACCGAACGCGACCGAAGTGCCGCCCTTGGCCATGCCGCTGCGGCTCGGGTGATGCTGCTTCCGGTGCTTGACCTTCCGTGGCATCAACATGCGTCAGCCCTCCTGTGTTTCTGCCGGGGCGTCGGCAACCGCGGTAGCAGCGCCGGCACGCCCGGCCTCGGTGCTGGTCGCGGTGGTGCCTGCGGAACCGGACCGACGCGGGCGGCTCGGCCGCTCCCGACGCTCGCGGCGGTCACCAGCGGCGGGCGCGGCCGCAGCCGTGACCTCACGCTTGCCACCGACGATGTCGCCCTTGTAGATCCAGACCTTCACGCCGATGCGACCGAAGGTGGTCTTGGCCTCGTAGAGGCCGTAGTCGATGTCCGCGCGCAGCGTGTGCAGCGGGACGCGACCCTCGCGGTAGAACTCCGAGCGCGACATTTCGGCGCCGCCGAGGCGGCCCGAGCACTGCACCCGGATGCCCTTGACGTTCGGCGAACGCATGGCCGACTGGATGGCCTTGCGCATCGCGCGACGGAACGCCACACGGTTGGACAGCTGCTCGGCGACACCCTGGGCAACGAGCTGCGCATCCGACTCGGGGTTCTTGACCTCGAGGATGTTCAGCTGCACCTGCTTCTTGGTGAGCTTCTCCAGTTCGGCGCGAATGCGATCGGCCTCGGCACCACGGCGACCGATGACGATGCCGGGACGCGCGGTGTGGATGTCGACGCGAACCCGGTCACGGGTGCGCTCGATCTCCACCTTGGAGATGCCCGCCCGCTCCATGCCAGTGGCCAGGAGCTTGCGGATGGCGACGTCTTCCTTCACGTAGTCCGCGTACTGCTTGTCCGCGTACCAACGCGACTTCCAGTCGGTGGTGATACCGAGGCGGAAGCCATGGGGGTTGATTTTCTGTCCCATTTACTTTGCCCCTCCCTTCCGGCGGTTACGAGTGGATCCACCGGCGGTGGGCACGCTCTCGACCTCGATGGTGATGTGGCTGGTGCGCTTGCGGATCCGGAACGCGCGGCCCTGGGCCCGCGGCTGGAAACGCTTCATGGTCGCGCCCTCGTCGACGTAGGCGGTCGAGATCACCAGGGTCGACGGGTTCAGGCCGAGGTTGTTCTCGGCGTTCGCCGCGGCGCTGGCCACGACCTTGGCGACCGGTTCGCTCGCGGCTTGCGGCGCGAACTTCAGGATCGCGAGGGCGTCCTCGACCCGCTTGCCGCGGACCAGGTCCACGACACGGCGAGCCTTCATCGGGGTCACGCGAACGTGCTTGGCGGTCGCGCGCGCAGTCGGGTTCTGAGTCTCAGTGGTCATCGCCGCTTGCTCTTCCGGTCTTCCTTGACGTGGCTCTTGAACGTCCTGGTGGGCGCGAACTCACCCAGCTTGTGGCCGACCATGGACTCCGAGACGAACACCGGCACATGCTTGCGGCCGTCGTGGACGGCGAAGGTGTGTCCGATGAAATCGGGGATGATGGTCGAACGACGGGACCAGGTCTTGATGACCTGCTTGCTGCCCTTTTCGTTCTGAACGTCCACCTTCGCGAGGAGGTGGTCGTCGACGAACGGGCCTTTCTTGAGGCTACGTGGCATTTCTTACCTCCTCCTTCAGCGCTTCTTGCCGGTCTTGCGACGGCGGACGATGAGCTTGTCGCTCGGACGGTTGGGCTTGCGGGTACGGCCTTCCGGCTGACCCCACGGCGAGACCGGGTGGCGACCACCGGAGGTCTTGCCTTCACCACCACCATGCGGGTGGTCGACCGGGTTCATGACGACACCACGGACCGTGGGGCGGCGACCCTTCCAGCGCATGCGGCCGGCCTTACCCCAGTTGATGTTCGACTGTTCGGCGTTGCCGACCTCGCCGACGGTGGCGCGGCAGCGCACGTCGACGCGACGGATTTCACCGGAGGGCATACGCAGCGTGGCGTAGGGGCCTTCCTTACCGAGCAGCTGGACACTCATGCCGGCGGCGCGGGCCATCTTGGCGCCACCGCCCGGACGCAGCTCCACGTTGTGGATCGTGGTACCGGTCGGGATGTTGCGCAGCGGCAGGTTGTTACCCGGCTTGATGTCGGCGGTGGGGCCGGACTCGATCGGGGTGCCCTGCACCACGCCCTTGGGGGCGATGATGTAGCGCTTCTCGCCGTCCACGTAGTGCAGCAGCGCGATATTGGCGGTGCGGTTCGGGTCGTACTCGATGTGCGCGACCTTGGCCGGGATGCCGTCCTTGTCCAGGCGACGGAAGTCGATCAGACGGTAGGCACGCTTGTGGCCGCCACCGCGGTGACGAGTGGTGATGCGACCGTGCGCGTTGCGGCCACCCTTGCTGTGCAGCGGGCGGATCAGCGACTTCTCGGGGGTCGACCGAGTGATCTCAGCGAAGTCCGAGACGCTGGAGCCACGAC
This sequence comes from Nocardia sp. NPDC049737, assembly GCF_040674755.1. Classification (NCBI taxonomy): domain Bacteria; kingdom Bacillati; phylum Actinomycetota; class Actinomycetes; order Mycobacteriales; family Nocardiaceae; genus Nocardia; species Nocardia sp. NPDC049737. The sequence goes on from NZ_JBFANH010000031.1 coordinate 82,458, forward strand.
GGCCCGGCGTAGTCGGCTTGTACTTACGGATTGCCATGAGTTCTTCTCTGCTTTCTGGATTCCCAGGCGCTTACGCGACCGGGCCTCCGAAGATCTCGATGGGCTTGCTGTCGGCCGAGATGGTCACGAGCGCGCGCTTGGTGTCCTTGCGCTTGCCGTAACCGAAGCGGGTCCGCTTGCGCTTGCCCTGACGGTTGGCGGTGTTGACGCTGGTCACCTTCACGCCGAAGACCTTCTCGACGGCGATCTTGATCTGCGTCTTGTTGGAATCCGGGTGCACGATGAAGGTGTAGGTACCTTCCTCGATCAGTCCATAGGACTTCTCCGAGATGACCGGCGCCAGCAGAATGTCGCGGGGGTCGGCGATCGTGGTCACTTGCTCTCCTCCTGTGCGGATTCGGCGGGGCCGTGCACGAAGGCGTTCAAGGCCTCGACGCTGAACACCACTTCGTCGCTCTCGAGCACGTCGTAGGTGTTGAGCTGATCCGGCGCGATCGGGTGCACGAACTCCAGGTTCTGCACGCTCTTCCAGCCCGCGACGTCCTCACGTCCGAGGACGAGCAGGAACTTCTTCCGGTCCGAGAGCTCGGACAGGAACGACTTAGCGGTCTTGGTCGACGGGTTCTGACCCGAGACCAGTTCGGTGATCACGTGGATGCGCTCGTTGCGCGCACGATCCGAGAGAGCTCCACGCAGCGCGGCGCGGATCATCTTCTTGGGGGTGCGCTGGCTGTAGTCGCGCGGCTGCGGACCGTGCACGGTGCCACCACCGGCGAACTGCGGCGCGCGGGTCGAACCCTGACGGGCGCGACCGGTGCCCTTCTGGCGATACGGCTTCTTGCCACCACCGGAGACCTCGCCGCGCGTCTTCGTCGAGTGCGTGCCCTGGCGTGCGGCAGCGAGCTGCGCGATGACGACCTGGTGCATCAGCGAGATGTTCGCGGTGACATCGAAGATCTCGGCGGGGAGCTCGACGGTGCCGTTGGTCTTGCCGCCGAGTTCCTTGACCGGGAGGGTCAGATTGGTCTTCTTCTCGACGCTGGTCATGCGTGCGCACCACCCTTCACTGCGCTCTTGACGGTCACGACGCTGCCCTTGCGACCGGGGATCGCTCCCTTGATGAGCAGCAGGCCGTTCTCGGCGTCCACCTTGTGAACCGAGAGGTTCTGCGTGGTGACGCGGTCGTTACCCATGCGACCCGACATGCGCATGCCCTTGAACACGCGGCCGGGGGTGGCGCAACCACCGATGGAACCCGGGCGACGGTGCACCGCCTGGGCACCGTGCGAGGCGCCCTGACCACGGAAGCCGTGGCGCTTCATGGTGCCTGCGAAGCCCTTGCCCTTGCTGGTGCCGGTGACGTCGACGTAGGCGCCCTCTTCGAAGACATCGGCGTTGATCTCCTGGCCGACCTCGAAGGTGGAGGCGTCCGCGACCCGGATCTCGGCGACGTGGCGGCGCGGAGTGACACCGGCCTTGGCGAACTGACCGGAGACCGGCTTGTTCACCTTGCGCGGGTCGATGGCGCCGAAAGCGACCTGGACGGCGCTGTAGCCGTCGCGCTCCACGGTGCGGATCTGGGTAACGACGTTCGGTCCGGCCTTGATGACGGTCACGGGGACGACGCGGTTCTTGTCGTCGAACACCTGGGTCATGCCGAGCTTGGTGCCCAGGATGCCGGCCGCTGGCCTGTTCTTGTTGTCAGTCATATCTCGAGTCCCCGTCACTGAATGTTGACGTCGACGCTGGCCGGCAGGTCGATGCGCATGAGGGCATCAACCGTCTTCGGCGTCGGGTCGAGGATGTCGATCAGCCGCTTGTGCGTCCGCATCTCGAAGTGCTCGCGCGAGTCCTTGTACTTGTGCGGCGAACGGATGACGCAGTACACGTTCTTTTCGGTCGGCAACGGCACCGGCCCGACCACACGGGCCCCGGTGCGGGTCACCGTCTCCACGATCTTGCGCGCGGACGCGTCGATCGCTTCGTGGTCATAGGCCTTGAGCCTGATGCGGATCTTCTGTCCCGCCACGCTAAGTGTCCTTTTCTCCGCTTATCGTTCGTGGTCCGGAAGCCGGCTTCCGTACCACCTTCAATTGCACAGCCCGAACACACGAAGACGTCCCAGCCCGAGTGGATCAGGCCCGGAGGAGGCAGCCTGCGCAACCACGCAGGTCCCCCGCTCGGGCAGATCCAACACAGTGAGACCGCGACCGGGCACCGCCCGATCCTCGCCGCTGTTCATCTGTCATGGTTCTCCGGTCCACGCGGTCGGGCGTGTCGCCCCTCCGCTCATTCCTCGGCCCCGGTTCGAAACTTCACCTGGCCTGGAACGTTTGTCCCGGACGCACCCACGCTGGATGTCCAGCGAGGTACACGATTGGGTGTTGCTCGCCTCACCACCCGCCACAACCGTCGAACGGCATGACCCGGTGCAAGGCAACCCGAACAGTATGCCCGACCGCGTTGGCGACTTCAAATCCGCCCCCCGCCAATGACTCCTCAGCAGGTCAGGTTGTGAATCCCGGGCGCGCCCCGGTCGCTACCCGCACGAACTTACTTCCGAGTAAGATAAGGGCATGACGAAACCGACCGCGACCCATCGGATCTGGAACAAACTTCCGGACAACCGGCTCGGGCACACCCTGTTCTCGCTCGGCATGGTGGCCCGGGTGCCCTACTTCGGCACGGTGCTGCCGAGCGTCGTGCGTTTGGAGCCCGGACTATGCGAGGTGACCTCGCCGAAGTGGTTCGGCATCCACAACCACCTGGGCACATTCCATGCGATCGCGGCCTGCAATCTGGCCGAGGTGGCGATGGGAATGCTCAGCGAGGCCACGGTGCCCGATACCCACCGCTGGATTCCCAAGGCCATGAATGTGGAGTACCTGGCCAAGGCCGAGACCGGTCTGCGCGCAGTGGCCGAGCTGGCCGAGGTACCCGACTTCACCCAGATCACCGAGGGGCAGGAGCTGACCGTCCCGGTCTCCATCTACGACAAGCACGGCCGCGAGGTGGTGCACGCCGACATCACCACTTGGATTACACCCAAGTAGGCAACACCGTGAACGCGGCGAAGTCCCAACGCCGACGCGGCCGGTGCCCTGCGCCAGCGAGGTACACACCCACTGCGCGACCTACACACTATTTTCAGCGGGTGTGCAGGTCACACGGGGGTGTGCGGTTGGCCGCACCTACGGGGAGCATTGTTGCGGGCGAACGGGGGGAGCGGATTGAATGCGGAATATGAGCGACAGGGCGGTCCGGGAATTCGACCTCTGCGTGGTCGGGCTCGGACCGACCGGTCGGGCGCTGGCGCATCGGGCGATGCTGGCCGGGTTCCGCGTCGCCGCCGTCGATCCGCGGCCGGACCGGCTCTGGATGCCCACATTCTCCTGCTGGATCGATGAGCTGCCGGAGTGGTTGCCGTCGAGCGCCATTGCCGCGCGCATTCCGAAGCCGACGGTCTGGACGAAGTCCGAGCATCGGATCGACCGCCCCTACTGCGTGCTCTCGAAGACCGGACTGCGCGATGCCCTGCCGCTCGACGACGCCACCGTCATCGCCGGGCGGGCCACTCGCGTCGAGGCCAATGAGCTGGAGCTCGCGGACGGCACGACTTTCAGGGCCACAACAGTTTTCGATACCCGCGGGCTGCCGACACTCGGACGGCGTCGAGCCGCCAGCGCGCACGGCATCTTCGTCGACGCCGAAACCGCCGCGCCCATGGTGACCGAAGGCGAGGGACTGCTGCTGGATTGGCGTGCGGAGAACGGCGCGGGACCGAATGAGCCGCCGTCGTTCCTCTATTCCGTCCCGCTCGGTGACGGCACAGTGATCTTCGAGGAGACCAGCCTCGGCCTGCGCGGCGGCATGCCGCAGCACGAGTTACGCAGGCGCACCCTGAATCGTCTCGCCGCACACGGCATCCGACTCAAAGGCGACGAACCGACCGAGGCTGCGCACTACCCACTCGACCAGCCACCGCCGAAAAAGGGTACCGCCCAGGCGATTCCTTTCGGCTCCCGCGGCGGCATGATGCATCCCTGCACCGGCTACAGCGTCGCTGATTCGCTGGCTTTGGTCGACACCGCCGTCGAAGCCCTGCGACAAGGCCGTGACCCCATCGCCGAACTCTGGCCACTGCAGGCCCGACTGGTGTACTGGATGCGCATGCGCGGCCTCTGGGGCATAGGCCGCCTGACGACCGAACAGTCCATCGCCATGTTCGACACCTTCTTCCGCGCCTCCCCCCGCGGCCAGCGCGCCCTGCTCTCCGCCCACGACGACTACACCGCGCTCGGCGCCGTCCTCTTCAACACCGTCGCCCGCACCTGGCCGTTTCGCTGGCGCTACGACCTGGTCGGCTGGACGAACCGGAACCGCTGGGCCGATTTCGAATTCGCCGCAGCCGAACGCGAGGAAGGCCGGATCGGCTGACCCGGACCCGCGAGCCATCCGAACCCGCGGGGACCCGATACGTCAGGCGCCGGTTTCGGCGGCGCGCTGGTAGCCGCGGATCGCCGGGTACGCGAACACGACGATGAGCCCGAGCACCCAGGCGATGGTCTTCAACAGGGGGTCGGCGACGGCACCGCCGTAGGACAGTCCCTTCATCGCATCGATGGCGCAGCTCATCGGCTGATTCGCGACCACGTCCTGCAACCAGGTCGGGTAGGCGATCACCGGCACGAACCCGGAATTGAAGAACATCAGCAGGGTATTGACGATGCCGATAATGCTGACCAGCATGACGCCCTCGGTAATGGTTGCCAGCGCCGTGACCAGCACCGCGAAGCCGACTCCGAACAGCACCGGAATGCCGATCAACGCGATGGCCGCCAGCGGACCCTGCCCGAAGCGGAAACCGAGGCAGAAGCCGACCACGATCACGAACAGCGTGGTGACCAGCACGCGGACCGCTTCGGCGCAGAGCCTGCCCGTCAGTCCGGCCGCCCGGTGCACCGGCATGGTCCAGAACCGACCGAGCAGTCCGGTGTACTTCTCGCCCTTGAAGCCGAGCGCGCTGACCACCGCACCGGACATCGCCGCGACCAGCGTGATCAGCGCGACCTGTCCGTAGATGCTCGGTTTACCGGTGGCCGCGGTAATCGAATTGCCGAGCACGACACGGAACATGAACAGTGTCAGCGCCGGATAGATCAGCGTCTGGATGGTGGTCGCGGGATCGCGCGCCCACACCAGCAGCAACCGCCTGCACTGGATCAGGCTGTGCGCGATCCAGGTCGACAGCGCGCGTTCGGATGGCGTGGCCACCCGCGGCAGCGGGTCGAATCCGTCCACCTCGATGCGCTCCAAGGTCTCGACCGAACTCATGACCGCCTCACACTCGCCCAGATCGCCAACGGGGTGAAGACGATCGCCATACCGCCCAGCCAGGTCAGCGGCACCCACAGCACATCCCAACTCACCCCGTCATGCGCCATATCGCGCAGCGCGAAGGAGAACTGGGAGATCGGCTGATTGCGCACGAACGGCCGGATCCACATCGGAAAACTGCGTTCCGGGACGAATCCGCAGGACAGCATGCCGAAGATCAAGGTGGGCAGCGTCAATGCCTGACTCAGCGATTCCGGACTCTTGGTCAGGCTGCCGAGCGCGTCCGCACCGAGTGCGAGGACGGTACCGACCGCGATCGAGAACACACAGAACAGCACGGCCTGACCGAGTCCGGCGATGAAATGGAAGCCGATCATGTAGCCGAAGATGATCGCCGCGGTCAGCGCGGTCAGCGAACGCACCAGGCCCGCGCCGATGCGAGCGCTCAATGGCACCAGTGCGCCGATCGGCATCGTCTGTAGTCGGGTGCTCAGACCGGTCAGCGCCTCGTATGCGGACAGCTGCGCATTCGACATCATCGTGAACGCCATGGTCTGCAGCACGATGATCGGCATGACGAACTGGGCGTAGTCGATACCCTGGAACTTCATGACGAACCGCAGCGGCAGATAGAAGCCCAGGGTGAACACCAGCGGGGTGACCATCGCGACGATCAGTTCGCCCTTGACGGCCATGGTCCGCACAATGCGTCCGGCCAGCGCGCGCCACTGCGCGAAGTAAGAGAGCCTGGCCACGGGCAGCTCGGCGAAGAGCAGCGCCGAATCGGCCCGCTCGACGGTTCCGGAACTCACTAGTGGCCGCCCGAATGGCCGGTGATGGAAAGGAAGACATCGTCGAGCGACGGCCTGCGCAGTGCGATATCGGCCAATTGGATCCCGGCGGCATCGAGCCTACGCAATGCCTCCGACAGCGTGGCCGCGCCGTCGGGGGCGGGAATCGAAATCCGGTCGCCGCCATCGATATCGGCGAGTACGGCGGCGGGCACCAGATCACCGAGTGCGTTGGCGGCCTTGCCGAGCTGACCCGGAACCAGTGGGACCACCTCGCAGTAGCTGCCGCCGGTCTTCTCCTTGAGTTCGTCGGCGGTGCCCTCGGCGATCACCGTGCCCTTATCGATGACGATGATGTTGTCGCTGAGCACATCGGCTTCCTCGAGGTACTGCGTGGTGAGCAGCACCGTGATGCCCTGATTCTTCAGCGCGGTCACCAGATCCCACACGCCCTGCCGGCTGCGCGGATCCAGACCGGTGGTCGGCTCGTCGAGGAAGACCACCTCCGGCCGCACCACCAATCCGCAGGCGATATCGACCCGACGACGCATACCGCCGGAATAATGGCGCACCGCGCGACGGCCCGCGTGCACCAGGTCGAATTCCTCGAGCAGGGTGTCGGCGCGCTTGCGGGCGGCCGATTTGCCAAGTCCCATGAGTCGGCCGAACAATTCCAGGTTCTCCCGGCCGGAGAGGTTCTCGTCGAGCGCGGCGTACTGGCCGGTCATCATGATCGAGCGGCGCACACCCGCCGGATCCTTCAGCACATCGTGGCCCGCGACCACGGCGGTGCCGGAGTCCGGGCGCAGCAGGGTCGACAGCACTTTCACCATGGTGGTCTTGCCCGCACCGTTGGGCCCGAGGATGCCGAGCACACTCGCCCGCGCGGCGGTGAAGCTGATGCCCTGCAGCGCGTGCACATCGCCGAATGACTTCCGGACATCCGCAACCGCGACCGCCGCGTCACCACCATCGACGGGTGGTGGCTCGCTGGTATGCGAATCCGCTTGGTTCAAACTCGGCATCAACTCTCCACTGTGTCTGATCGGCGGCGTTCGCGGGGCCGGGGCGGCGACCGCGGGTCGCCAAAAGCGTGGGCATGAATACGTCCCGGTTGGTGATCCCTGTCGCCACGCGTGATGTTACCGGCAGAGCCATCCCTGCAGGGCAGACCGCGCCATACCCAGCGGACTGCAGCCTAAGTGTGTGCTTACTCACATTTCTTTCCGCCGACCCACCCGACCGGAGAACGCCGCTGGTGACGGCCCTCGAGGGGCAGCGTAGGGGCGGTAGCGACACCTTGTCCGGCCGTCGCGGCGCCCATAGTCTGCTAGACGGGGGAAACGCACTCACTCGTTTGCGGCAGCGCTGCTTCGCCAAGCGTTCAGCGACCTGCGGCGGATCGACCCTGCGAGAGGTGACCATGGCCGAGACCGCGCAGCCGAGGCTGGCAGCGCATACGGGAGGATCGGGCCGACCGAACGTGCTGACGTCCTATGACCCGCGCACCGGCGAAATCGTCGGCAACTACGCCGTGATGGGCGCGGGCGAAATCAACCGCACCGTACGCGCCGCACGCTCCGCTGAAAAGTGGTGGGCGGAGCTGGGATTCAGCGCCCGCAAACGCTGGCTACTGGATTGGAAGCGCAGTATCGCCAGGCGCGCAGGCGAATTGGTGGAAATCCTGTGCGAGGAAACCGGAAAACCGGAGGCGGACGCGGCAATCGAGGTGATGCTCGCCGTCGAGAATCTGGATTGGGCGGCCCGCAATGCCGCACGCGTGCTGGATCGACGCAAGCTCGGCGCCACCTGGCTGACCCGCAATCAGCACGCCTCCGTCGGCTATCTGCCGCTCGGCGTGGTCGGCGTGCTCGGGCCGTGGAACAACCCGGTCTTCACCCCGATGGGCTCGATCGCCTACGCGATGGCCGCGGGCAATGCCGTGGTGTTCAAACCCGATGAACTCACCACCGGCGTCGGGGTCTGGCTGGCCGACAGCTGGAACAAACTGGCGCCGAATCAGCCTGTGCTGCAGGTCGTTACCGGGGATCACGCCACCACCGCGGCTCTATGTCGGGCAAAGGTGGACAAAATCGCCTATGCCGGTTCGGATGCGGGCTCACGCGAGGTGATCACGCTGTGCGCGCAGACCTTGACGCCGGTGGTGGTCGAACGGAACGGCAAGGGCACCATGGTGGTTCACGTCGACGCCAAACTCGACGAGGCCGCCGAGGCCGCGGTATTCGGCGCGATGGCCAATGCGGGCCAGAACTCCACCGGCATCCAGCGGGCTTATGTCGCCAACTCCGTCTACGACCGATTCCTGGAACTGGTGATCGAACAGGCGCGGCGGCTGCGGCCCGGTGCGGATAAGCGCGCGTCCTACGGTCCGATGATTCTGGAATCGCAGGTCGAGGTGGTGCGCAAGCAGGTGCGCGACGCAGTGGCCAAGGGCGGGCGCGCGGTGGTCGGCGGACTGGATTCGATTCGCGACCCCTATATCGAACCGATCGTCTTGGCCGAGGTGCCGGAGGAGAGCCTCGCGATCACCGGCGAAGGCATCGGGCCATTGCTGATCGTCAACAGGGTCGCGAATATGGACGAGGCGGCGCAGCGGATCAACGCGGTCGGCAATGGTGTCGCGGTGTCGGTGTTCACCCGGGATGTGCACGGTATCGAATCCTTCGCCGAGCAACTGCGGGTCGGCGTTGTGACCATCAATTCTTCGACCACGTATGCCGGGATTCCGGCGCTACCCTTCGGTGGGGTCGGCGAATACGGACAGGGACACCATCACGGCGATCAGGGACTGCGCGAGTTCAGCCGGACGTTGGCGATCGCACGCAAGCGGTATCGGGCCCCGGTCAATCTGTCCACCTTCGACCGGCACTCACGGCATCTGCGCACGGCCAAAGCGATCTTCCGGATGCGTCACGGAGGTGTTTGATTTGCCGCGCCTGCGGCGCGACCCGTTCGCGGCCCCCTGGTGTCTCGCGTCCGTGCCGTCGAGACTCGCTCCATCGGGGTCGTAATGGCGGGCCCTACAGCACCTGATGCACGCGCGTGCTGCAAGGGCGAGTCCCGCGCCTGCAGCGCATACGCTTCGACAACTCAGAAGCGAGACCGGCCGCGAACGCCGCTCGTAAGACACGCTCCGTTGGGGGCGACGATCGTGCGAGCGTCAGCCCAGAAGGACGGCCTCCATCAGGGCGCAGACTCGGGCCAGTTGTTCGGGGCGTGGGTCGAATTTGGTCAACCGGCCCACGTCGATCACCTGAGCGATGGCGGCATGCACGCGAAAGCGCGCCTCCACCGAGTCGCCGTCGAGCAGGTTGGCCCACTCCAGCACGTTCTGGCGCTGGATGGCGCGCAGCTTGTGCTGTTCGGCCTGCGGCAGGTTGCTGAATTCGGCGTAGTAGACCGGCATGATCTCCGGCATCGCGAAGGTGAGCCGGGCCTGGCGGTAGGCAATGCGCCGCACCGCGTCCGGACGGCTGGTGGCCTCGGCCAGCGCCTCGGTGATCGCGATGGCCACCCGGTCGCCGGTGCGGTGGAAGGCGGCGGCGAGTAGATCGGCCTTGCTGCTGAAGTACCGGTAGACGCTGGAGGCGTTGATGCCGACGGCCGCGCCGATTTCCTCGATGCTGGCCTCGTGATAGCCCTGGCGACCGAAGATCCGGATCGCCTCGGTGAGCAGCTGTTCGCGTTTCGAGGTGACCGGCAGGCCGCGGGTGGCCGGTCCGGGCGTGGGCTCGGTCGGTGCGGGCGGCAGTTCAGCGCGCAGGATCGACCAGCTCATCTCGCGCAGCAGTGGCATCAGCCGGGCGGTGGCGAGCGTGGTGCGATGCGAGGAGATGCTGGCGATGGCGCTCAGCACGCCGGCGGCGAGCATTGCCACGTCGGCGGGCGGTGCGCTGGGACGCAGCTGTCGGATCGGTTCGGCGAGCGTCGCGTTGAGCGCGTCGTAGACCTTCCTGATCCGGGCGCGGTCGTCGGCCTCCAGGTAGCGCCGCTCCCAGCGGTACAGTCCGGCCTCGCGACGAATATCGATGGTGTGTTCGCTGATCGCCTTGATCAGCGCGTCGAGCCGGGATTGCGGCTCCAGATTCGGATCGTCCGCGGCGCGCGCGACCTTCAGCAGATGCAAGGCACCTTCTTCGGCGGCCGCGACCAGCAGCGCGTACTTGTTCGCGAAGTGGCGATACAGCGCGGGCCCGGAGATGCCGACCTCCGCGGCGATCTCGTCGACGCCGACCGGGTAATACCCGCGTTCGCTGAATGCACGCGCGGCGGCCCGGATGATCTGGACCTTGCGATCCTTCGGGCGACGCCGCACCGTCTGGGCCGGCTCCGCCCCCGTCCTGTTCCCACCCGCGTCGGGCCGCGCGGAAGCGAGACCGACCTCGCTGCGATCCGCGACCATGTAGCTCTCCGTTCCGGTGCGGCGCCGTTGGTTGACAGCGCCGGACAAATCATCCTAAGTTAACCACAATTCGCAAAGTTAACCACCATTCATGGGAATGCCCCGCCGGATTCCAGACCAGGAGCACCAAATGAGCAACCCCGATTCCGCGACCACATCCGCGGGTTTCAGTGCCGTCAATGACGGCAAGGTGCTCCGGGTCACGCTCACCAAGCCCAAGCGCAAGAACGCCATCGACTACGACACCATGGTCGCCCTCGGTGACACCTTCCTCGCCGCCGCCGAGGACCGTTCGGTGCGGGTGATCGTACTGACCGGCGAGGGCGGCGACTTCTGCACCGGCGCCGATCTTGCCGCATCGGCCGCCGAGGCGCAGCGCGGGATCACTTCGGACATGGTGATGGATGCGGCCAACCGGCTCGTGAAAGCGATTGTGGACGCGCCGATTCCGGTCATCGCGCGGGTCAAGGGCGCGGCCGCGGGTGTTGGTGTCGGCATCGCGCTGGCCGCCGACCTGGTCTACGCCGCCGAGGATTCCTATCTGCTGCTCGCCTTCATCAATATCGGTCTGATGCCCGACGGCGGTGCGGCAGCCATGGTCGCCGCCGCGGCCGGCCGACCGCTGGCCGCGGAAATGGCTCTGCTCGGCGAGCGACTCCCCGCGCCGGCGGCCAAGGCGGCCGGACTGTTCACCGCCGTGGTCCCGCAGGACGAACTCGACGCCAAGGTCGAGGCCGCGGCCGCCAAGATCGCCGCGGGCCCGCGCCGCGCCCTCGAACTCACCAAGAAGGCATTGAACGCCGCGACACTGCCCGCCTTGGACGCCGCGCTCGCCGCCGAAAAGTCCGGCCAGAGCGAACTGCTCCAGTCCCCCGACTTCTTCGAGGGCGCGACCGCCATGCTCACCAAGCGCAAGCCGGTCTTCGCCGACTGATCGGGTCGGCGAGCGAGCATCGAACCGAGCTCCGTGCGGGGATCGTCAGCGTCCCACGGCTTACCGCTGCCTAGCGAGTGATGCGCGGGGGCCGCGCCGACCACAGGTGCGGCGACCGTCCCGAGGGCGGAGCGTGATCCCGGACACAAGCGTGCCCGCACGAGCGACTATGTTGATCGGCTATGGCTTACCTGGTTACCGGAGCAACTGGGTTCATCGGTCGATTTCTTATTCCCGAGCTGCTGAAACGGGAGCGGGATATTCATGTGCTGGTCCGGCCGGGGGATGATTCGGCGGACCGGTATACCTGCTGTGCTCGGGAATGGATGGGCGGGGAGCGGGTGCGGGCGGTACACGGGGATATGGGAGCGCCCAGGCTCGGCATCGATCCGGCCTGGATCGCCGAGCATCGGGGCTCGATCGAGCATGTCTTCCATCTGGCGTCGAGCTATGACCTCGCCGAACGCGGCGACGGCACCAGACATGTCGTCGATGTCGTGCAAGAGTTGAAAGCCACTCTGCTGCACCATGTCTCGACGGTGGATGTGGCGGGCGGGTTCGACGGCCTGTTCACCGAGGATATGTTCGACGAGGGTCAGGTGCTGAGTTCGCCCATGCAGCGGGCGAAATTCGAAGCCGAGAAGATCGTGCGCGAATCCGGGTTGGGCTGGCGGATCTATCGGCCCTCGATCGTGATCGGACATTCGCGCACCGGTGAGATCGATCGAATCGAAGGGCCCTACTACTTCTTCCGGCTGCTGCGGATGGCCGCGCAGCTGCCGAGGATCCTGCCGGTGCTGGTGCCGAAGCTGGGTGAAACCAATATGGTCCCGGTCGATTTCGTGGCTCGCGCACTGGCCCACATCGCACACCGGCCCGACTCGAACCACACCACCTACCACCTGGCCGATCCGCGCCGACAGAGCGCGGCCGAGGCGCTGAATCTGTTCGCCGACGAGGCCGGTGCGCCGCATCTGGTGGAGGTGATGCCCAAGCGCACCCTGGAGATGATGCTGCGCGTTCCCGGCACGAGCTGGCTACTACCCCGCGTCGGCGTCCCCCAGGATGTGTTGGAGCACAGCGAATTCAGCTGCTGGTTCGACTGCCGCAACGCCACCGCCGCACTGGCGGGCACCGACATCAAGGTGCCGCCCCTGGCCGCATATGCTCCGGTGATCTGGAAGTACTGGATCGAAAACTGGGTGTGATCAGCCCGCCTGCTCGTATTCGGCTCTGGCCGCGTCGATTTCGTCGATGTGCTCGATGGCCCAGGCCCGCAGCACATCGACGGCGGCACTCAAGCTATGGCCGAGCGGTGTCAGCGTGTATTCGACGGTGACCGGCACGGTCGGATACACCGTGCGCGACACCATGCCGTCGCGTTCCAGACCGCGCAACGTCTGGGTGAGCATCTTCTGCGTAATGCCCTGCACCTGCCTACGCAGCTGCGAGAAGCGCAGCGTTCCCGGCTTCAGGGCCAGCAGCACGAGCCCGGTCCAGCGTTCACCGAGCCGATCGAACACCGCGCGGGACGGACAGTTCAGGTTGAAGATGTCGTATGCCATGAGATCGTTGGTATCCACCAGGTACCTATACCACTAATTACTGCCTTCTTTCATCTGGAAACCAGCCCTCTTAGTGTCGTTTTCGTAGCAATGACCAGGAGGAAGTCAGATGAAGGCCCTTGCAGCAACCGGTGATCCGACCTTGGTGCGGTTCGTCGAGGTCACCGAACCCACGGCCGCCCCCGATGCGGCGGTCATCCGGGTCGAGGCGTTCTCGGTGAACCGCGGCGAGATTCTCGCCATGACCGGTGCCTACGGCACGCCGACCGTACCGGGCACCGTCATGGGACAGGACGTTGTCGGCCGGGTCGTCGCGGCCGCCGCCGACGGATCGGGGCCCGCCGTCGGAACCAGGGTGGTCGGCCATGCCGAGGGCGGCGGGTGGGCCGAGCGGGTAGCCGTCCCGACCTCCGCACTGGCCGAACTGCCCGACACCCTTGCCGCCACCAGTGCGGCCGCCTTGCCGCTCGCGGGTTTGACCGCATTGCGTCTGCTTCGGCACGTCGAGGCCCCGGCGGGCAAGCAGGCGCTGATCACCGGCGCATCCGGCGGCGTCGGTCATTACCTGGTGGAATTGGCAACGGCCGCAGGCATTTCGGTGACGGCGGTGGCAGCATCGCCCGAACGCGGCGCCCGGCTGGCCGAACTCGGCGCGGCCGTCGTCCATGATGTCGCGGACGCCGACGGTCGCTTCGATGTCATCTTCGAATCGGTCGGCGGCGATGTCTTCGCCGCCGCGCTCGCCCGGATCGCACCCGGCGGTACCGTGCTGTGGTTCGGTCAGGCCAGCCTGCAACCGATCCGGCTCAGCTTCTTCGAATACCTTGCGGTCACACCGTTCACGCTGCGGCATTTTCCGCACTGGGTCGCCGACACCACCGATGCCGAGGATCTGCGCGTGCTGGTCGACCTGACGGCTACCGGTCGCCTGCATCCGGAACTCGGTAGGGTCGCCGACTGGGCCGAAACGGCGAGCGTGCTCACCGATCTGAACAACCGCCGGATCCGCGGCAACGCGATCCTCACCATCGCCTGAAGGAGCGAGCGATCATGTCGACCACCGAGCAGACCCGCGCCACCATCCTGGCCTATATCGAGGCACTCGGATCCGGTGACGCCGCACGCGCCGCCGGGTTCTTCACCCCGGATTCGACCTGGACCCTGTTCGGCGAGCTGCCGACCGCGCGCACCTGGACCGGCCCCGAGGAGATCTTCGGGCAATTCGTCGCGCAGATGATCGAGCGGATGGACGTGTCGCAGCCGATCGGACAGGAGGTGCGGACCGTGCTGGCCGACGGTGCGCAGGCGGTCGCCGAATGGACCACCCGCGCGACCACCAAGGCGGGCGAACCGTATGCCAATAATGTGGCGATCGTCTTCCGGGTCGAGGACGGCAAGATCGCCGAAGCCCGTGAGTATTTCGATACGGGCTATGCCCAGCGCACGCTGTTCGCCTAGTTGCCCGTGACGGTCAGGTAGATAAGGGCCACGTTCAGCAGGCTGATGATGATGGCGACGAGCCAGGCCAGGCCGGTGGTTACGCGATGGTTGACGTCGGCGCCCATCAGGATGCGGTCGCTGGTGAAGCGGACCAGGGGGATCAGGGCGAAGGGGATGCCGAAGGACAGCACTACCTGCGAAATGATCAGTGCGCGAGTGGGATCGATGCCGATCGCCAGGATCAGGATGGCCGGGATCAGGGTGACCAGCCGCCGAACCAAGAGCGGAATCTTACGGTTCAGCAGGCCTTCCATGATCATTGCCCCGGCATACGCGCCGACCGACGTCGATGCCAGCCCGGAGGCCAGCAGGCCGATCGCGAGCAGTAGCGCGGCGACGGGACCGAGCGCATCGCCGACAGCGGCGTGCGCACCCTCGAGGGTGTCGACATTCTCGCGGCCGCGCAGGGTATTCGCGGCCATCAGCAGCATGGCCATATTGACCGTGCCCGCGAGCACCATGGCCAGTCCGACGTCGTATCTGGTGACCCGCAGCAGCCGTGCCCGCAGCGGACCCACTTCGGGCTGACCGTGCCGATCACGGGCCAATCCGGAGTGCAGGTACACCGCGTGCGGCATGACGGTCGCGCCGATCATGGCCGCTGCGAGCAGCACACTTTCAGCGCCCTGGAACCGCGGCAGCAGACCACCGACGGTGCCGGAGACCGACGGCGGCGAAATCACCACGCTGGCCAGGAAGCCGATGGCGATGACGGCGAGCAGACCGGTGATGACCCGCTCGAACGGCTTCTGCCCGCGCTGGTTCTGCACCAGCAGCAGTGCCATCGAAACCACACCGGTGATCAGTCCGCCGAGCAGCAGCGGCAGATCGAACAGTAGCTTCAGCGCGATCGCGCCGCCGACCACCTCGGCCAGGTCGGTGGCCACCGCTACGGTCTCGGCCTGCACCCAATAGGCAAGGCGTACCGGACGACTCGACTTGTACCGCACCGCCTCCGGTAGCGACATCCCGGTGACCAACCCCAGCTTCGCCGATAGGAACTGCACCAGTCCGGCCATCACATTGGCCATCACGATGACCCACACGAGTAGGTAGCCGAACTGAGCGCCCGCGCTGATATTCGACGCCACATTGCCGGGATCGACATAGGCGATGGCCGCTACGAAGGCTGGACCGAGCAAGACGGTGACGGATCTCGCCCGGGTCGTCACGTTCCGCGCCGACTCGACCAGGGTTGTACTCATAGAACAGAATTTTACGGGTTCCCGAACTTTTTGTTTAGCACTATCTATATAAAACAGACCGCCCCGGTTGTGTACAAGGTCACAATCGGGGCGGTCGGTTGGGAAGCGCGGGGATCGACTCAGAGACCGAGGCCCTTGGCGAGGGTGGGCCAGGAGGCGTGCAACTCGTCATTCCAGTAGCCCCAGGAGTGGGTGCCATTGGGACGGAAGTTGAAGGTGGCGGGGATGCCCAGCGAATCCAGCTTGGCCTTCATGTTGTTGGTGCAGTAGTTGGTGCCCGCCTCGATGACACCGCCGATCAGGATCTGGTTGGCCAGACCGCCCGAGCCGGGCAGTGCGTACTGACCGTCCAGGGTGTCGTACGGGCCGGGCAGACCGTTGCCGGTCGAGATGTAGAGGTCGGTGCCGCGCAGACCCTCGGCGTTCACGTAGGGATCGTTCGCCGTCCACTCCGGCCCACCGATCGGGCCCCACATGTTCTCGACATTGCCGCCGCCCCAGGTCTCGACGGTCAGCCTGACGAACTCCGAGCCGACCGGATCACTGGTCTGGGCGCAGCCGCTGTAGGCCGCGGCGGCCTTGTAGAGGCCCGGCTTGGCGATCGGCAGCGCGAGCACGGTGGTGCCCGAGGTGGACAGCCCCGCGATCGCGTTGGTGCCGTTGGTACCGAGCGCGCCGTCGATCAGCGGCGGCAGCTCCTCGGTGAAGAAGGTCTTCCACTTGTTGCGGCCGAGAACCGGATCGTCCTTGATCCAGTCGGTGTAGTAGCTCCACTTGCCGCCGATGGGCTGCACCACATTGACGTTCTTGTCGCCGAGGAACTTCAGCGCATCGGTCTTGGCCACCCAGGACGCGCTGTCCTCACCGCCGCCGGCACCGTTGAGCAGGTAGAGCACCGGGCGCGGCGCCGAGGCGTCGGCGGGGCGCTGCACGTCGACCGGGAAGGTCCGGTCCATGGCGGCGGAGTAGACATACAGGCGGATGCTGCGGTCGCCCTTGTACTCCGCCTTGGTGATCTTCGAGCCGTCCGGCGCGACCGGGTTCGCCAGCAGCGTCTTGGAATCCATGATCGGATCAGCCGTCGCGGTAGATGCGCCGAAGCCGGACATGACCCCCGCGAATACCGCGGTTGCCGCGATCACCGCCGCCGCACGTGTGCCGCGACGCCGGATCAGACTACGCATCAATTTCACACCTTCACTTCGTATTGTGATTACGGTAGGGCTTCCCCTTGCCGCGGGCATGCACCGCGGCCGACCATACGGCCTATTTAGTCGTGACGATAGTGGACATCGTTACCGCAATGTTGCTCCATCATGCCTGAACGGCCGGAATGTGATTATGGTCGCCCCGGATATCGCTGACCGTATTCGGCCAGCCCGCCGAGGGCTCGGATCCAATGTTCGGCGAAGGTCTTGACCTCGTCACCGCCGAATACCTCGGCCGCGTAGTCGAAGCGAACGAGCAGGCCCTCGGCGGTGGCGTCAGCGGTGATATCGAGCAGCAGATCCCCGGCCGGTGCGTCGGTGTGCACGCGCGCCGGGCGCAGATCTCGATAACGCAATCCGCACCGGCCGGTGGGGAGTGCGCTCAGGGCGGCGGCGGTATCCGGATTGAGATAACGCAGCAGGCCGTACCCGACGCCATAGGACGGCACGGCACCGGTGAGCCGTTTGACCTGCTCGATCGCGACACCCGCCGCGTGACCACCGACCAACGCCTCCTGGATGTTCACCCCCGCCAACTGCAGCGGGAGCGGGTAATCGGTGGTGAAGGCGCCGACGAGGGTATCGGCCTCGGCCATCGCCCGGCTATCGGCGTGCAGCCGGACCACCGGGCCGATGGCTTCGGTGACGGTTTCGCCCGCGGAGGTGATCTGGGCGAGCGCGAGGGCGGTGAGCAGGACTTCGTCGACGCTGACACCGTGTGCGGCGGCCGCGGCGACGACGGCGGCGGTGCCCTCGGTGGTGATCGTCAGCGAGACCCGGCGCCGCGAGCGCAGGTTCTTGTTCGTGGCACCTGCCTTGGCGGCGGGAACCACGCTCAGGGTGTGGTGCCACCACGCCATTTCCTCGATTGCCGCCGGGCCGCTCGCACCCTCGGACAGGACTCTCAGCAAGTCGGATAGTCCGGACTCGGGAACGGCGGGCGTGCGGTGTCTGCCGCGCGACCAGGCCAGTGACAGCTTGTCGATGATGGTGCGCCAGGAGGTGTCGTCCACGACGAGGCCATTGGCGACGATGACCATGCTCGTGGGCACCTCGCGGCCGCCGACCAGTACGAAGCGGATATTGCGGCCATGTGCCGGATCGAGTTCGCTGGCGACCGCGCGCACCACATCGTCGACCGGCGGCGGGGTCTGATCGATGCCGTACTCCAGGCCGAGGAAGGCCTCGTCGAGCCGCTGTGCCTCGGCCGGGATCTCGAAGACCGGATCAGTACCCGCACCGTCGCGGTGCAGGCGGACCCACAGCATCGGATGCTGTTCGAGCACCGTATCGACGGCGAATTGCACCGCCTCCGGTGAGTAGTTGGGCGGGATCTCGAGGGTGACGACGCGCAGTTCGACGCCGATATCCAACAGCCGCACGGCATTCGGGGTCAGCGATAGCGGGATGGGCGCGTCGTCGGGTTCGTCCGGGCGGTGCGGGACGGCGAATTCGATCGGGTCGTCGTCGTGGATGACCGCGAACGGGACGCGCTCGGGTTTCTCGGCAATCTCGGGTTCGTCGTCGTCGAGATCCAGTGCCGGGGCCTCGACCGTCGGGGGCAGCTCATCGGGCGCGGCCGTGTCCTCGGTCGGTTCCGGGACATCGATAGGTATCGGGACCAGGACCGATGTCGGGTAGTCGTGGTCGAACGCGGCCGGATCGGCGAGCGGTGCCGCGTACTCGTATCCCTCCGGTACGGCGGCGGGTTCGACCGGCGCGAATGCCTCGGCTTCGGTTGGCTCCGCGGCATCCTCGACCGGCTCCGGCGCTGCGAGCAAGGCGGCCAGGACCGGTCCGATTTCGGCGAAGGCCGCCGGAGACGTCATCAGCTCGTGGGTCGCCTCGACCGGATGCTCGTTGATCGTGCCGTCGACGTACGGCCGCCAGGCCCGGGATTCGGCGGTGTGGCCGGCGGCGCTGAAGAACTCGAGCGTGCCGTGGAAAACCTTGTGCTGATGGTTGATTCCGAGCTCTACCGAGCGCACCGCACCGCGGTAGCTCTGACGCAGTCGGTCCGGGGTCAGCAGCGCCAGTTCCGGCGGGATGTTGGCGTACAGCACCGCGAGCGCCTCTTCGGTGAGGTTGCGGATATTGCTGTCGCCCAGCATGTCCGGGCCGATGCCGAGTTCGGCGAAGGCCGAGCGCAGCTCCGCCCAGAAGTCGGCGATATTGCCGCCGGTGCGACTGTCCAGCATGGCGAGTAGCGCGACTTCGGCACCCGCGGACTGCAATTCAACCGCGACCGCATGGGCCAGCGCACCACCGAGCGACCAGCCGAGCAGCCGATACGGCCCCTCGGGCTGCACCGCGCGGATCTCCTCGACATAGCGCCGAGCCATCGCATCCAGCGAATCCGGCCGGAAGTCGGATTCGGACAGCGCGGGCGATTGCACACCGAAGATCGGGCGGTCGGCGGGCAGATACTGGGCGAGACCGGTGTAGCACCAGGACAATCCGGCCATCGGATGGATACAGAACAGGGCTTCGCCGGTGCCGTACCGGATCGGCAGCAGCACATCGAGTGCGGCCTCGGCGTTCAACCCGTATTCGTGGGCCTCGGTGTCATCGGCCGCCATGATGCGCTGGGTGAGCGCGGTGACGGTCGGATCGGTGAAGAACCACTGCACCTGGACCGCGATACCGGTCAGCTCGCGCAGCCTGTGCACCGCGCGCATGGCGGCCAGCGAACTGCCGCCGAGTGCGAAGAAATCGTCATCGGAGCCGACCCGATCGATGCCCGATCTCCGGAGATCCAGTACCTCGGCGTATACGTCGGCGACGGCCTGTTCCTGCGCGGTCGAGGGCGCGCGGTAGGGGCGCGGGGCGAGCTCGGGTGCGGGCAGCGCGGCGCGATCGAGCTTGCCGACCGGGGTCAGCGGCACCATATCGAGTACCACCACCGCCGAGGGCACCATATGCCGAGGCAGGCTGCGCGCGGCGTATTCGGTGAGCGCACCGGTGTCGATGGTCCGCCCCGCTACCGCAAGCACATAGGCGACGAGAATCTTCTCGCCCGTTGGGGTTTCCCGACCGATCGTGACTGCGAATTCGACATCGTCGTGGCCGCCGAGCACCGCGTCGATCTCACCGAGTTCGATGCGCATACCGCGGATCTTGAGCTGGAAGTCCGTACGACCGATGTATTCGAGCTCCCACTCCCCCGGTTCGCCGACCCAGCGCACCAGATCACCGGTGCGATACATCCGCGCACCGGGCGGACCCCACGGATCGGCGACGAAGCGTTCCGCGGTCAGCGTCGGACGGTCGTGATAGCCGCGTGCCAGTGCGGTGCCACCGAGATACAGCTCGCCGACGGCACCGGGCGGCACCGGGCGCAGCCGCGAATCCAGCACCACCATCGGCGTTCCCGGCACCGGGCCGCCGATCGTGATGCGCCCTCCGGCGATCATCTCGCTCCACGACGCGGCCACCGTCGCCTCGGTCGGCCCGTAGCCGTTGATGAAGTGCCGTCCCGGTTGCCATCTGGCGACCAGCTCGGGCGAGGTGGAATCGCCACCGCAGCACAGGTATCGAAATTCGTCCAGACCGGCCGGATCGACCGTGCCGAGGACAGCGGGAGTGAAGATCGCGTGCGTGACCCGCTCGGTGCGCAGCAGCGCGGCCAGATCCGGTCCGCCGAGGATGGTGGACGGCACGATGACCAGCGTCGCGCCGTTGTGGAAGGTGCAGAGCCACTCCAGAATCGACGGATCGAAGCTCGGCGAGCACAGATGCGCGAACCGATGCTGCGGGCCGAGCTGGAATACGGCGCTGGCGTTCTCGACGGCGCCGCCGACGCCGACATGGGTGACGGTGACGCCCTTCGGTGTGCCCGTCGAGCCGGAGGTGTAGATGACGTACGCCGGATGCTGCGGCAGCAGTGTCGCCAGCCGCTCGGCATCGGTGATCGGCGCTGGCGACTTACTGGCGACGGCGGCGTGGATCGCGGGATCGTCGAGCTGTAGCCAGCTGGTTTCGGTCGACTCGTCGGGCAGCCGCTCGCTGTAGGTGGAGGTGGTGATGCCGAGGACGACACCGGAATCGGTCACCATTTGCCGGATCCGGTCCGTCGGATACGTCGGGTCGATCGGCACATGCGCGCCACCGGCCTTGGCGACCGCCCAGAAGGCCGCGACCATCTCCAGCGAACGCGGGAAGGCTAGTGCGACAAGGCATTCCGGGCCGACACCGCGATCGATCAGCACCCGAGCCAGTCGCGAGGAGTATTCGTCCAGTTCGCGGTAGGAGATCGAGCGACCGGCCGTGCGCACCGCGACATGTTCGGGATCGACGCTGACCGCGCTGGTCAATAGGTCCGGCAGCAGCCGGACGGCGGGCGGCTCACCCCTCCGCACCGGTGTCAGAGCCTGCTCTTCGGCCGCGCCGAGCAGCCGCAGGTCACCGATCGGGGCGTCCGGGCGTGCGACGATCTCGGTGAGCAGCCGGGTGAACCGGGCGGCGAACATCTCGATCGTCTTGTCGTCGAACAGATCACGCGCGAAGTTGAACTCACCGCGCAGGCTTTCCGCGGCGGTACCGGGTGCCCACATGGTCAGCGAGAGATCGAATTTCGCGGTGTCGACGGCGAAATCGAAGGTCTGCGCGCGCAATCCGGGCAATTCGAAGGTGCTGGTCGGCAGGTTCAGATACGACATCGACACCTGGAACAGCGGGTGCCGAGCCGTGGAACGCGGCGGGGTCAGCAGTTCGACCAATCGCTCGAACGGCAGGTCGGCATGTGAAAAGGCTTGCAGGTCAGCGTCTTTGGCGTTGGCGAGCAGGTCACCGAAGGTGCGGTCGTCGGGCACCCGCAGTCGCAGCACCAGCGTATTGACGAACATGCCGATCATGTCGTCGAGTTCGGCCGCGCCACGACCGGCCACCGGGGTGCCGATGGCGATATCGTCGGTGCCGGACATGCGCGCCAGGAATACCGACAGCGCGGCGTGCACCACCATGAACATGGTGGCGTTGTGTCGGCGAGCCAACCGCACGAGACCGGCGTGCACCAGCGGATCGATCTCGAATTCGTGGCGCCCGCCGGTGAAGGTCCGCAGCGCCGGGCGCGGGCGATCCGCAGGTAGATTCAGTTCATCGGGCAGATCCGCCAGTGCGGTCCGCCAGTATTGGGCCTGTGCCGAGATCAAGCTCTCCGGATCATCCTCTGAGCCGAGCACCATACGTTGCCAGACACTGAAATCCGCGTACTGTACCGGCAGCGGCGACCATGAGGGAGGTTCACCCGCGCTGCGGGCGGAGTAGGCCAGCATGACATCGCGGACCAGCGGCGACATCGACCAGCCGTCGGCGCCGATGTGATGGGCGACGAATACCAGGATGTGATCACCGGTATCGAGCCGGAACAGGGTCGCGCGGAAGGGCACCTCGACCGTGACATCGAAGCCCGCCGCGACGATCTCCTGCACCTGCCGCACCGCATCCGATTCCGCGATCGGAATAGGGACCAGATCGATCGGCACCTCGTTGGGTGCGAGCACCTCTTGCACCGGCCCATCCGCGGTCAGCGGGTAGACGGTGCGCAGCACCTCGTGCCGCGCAACCATATCCTCGACCGCCGAACCCAGTGCGGCGATATCGAGTTCGCCGGACAGCCGGACCGCCACCGGGATGTGATAGGCCGCCGAGCCGGTATCGAACTGGTTGATGAACCACATCCGCAACTGCGCCAGCGACAGCGGGACCTGCTCCGGCCGCAGCCCGGCCAGTAGCGGCTGTCGCCGACCGGAACCGGCATGGGTCTCGACCTTGGCGGCGAGTCCGGCCACGATGGGTGTCTCGAAGATCGCGCGCACCAGCACCTTGGTATCCAGCGCGTCGCCCACCCGGGCCGCCACCTGCGTGGCCAGCAGCGAATTGCCGCCCATGGCGAAGAAATCGTCATCGCGCCCCACACGCTCGACACCGAGCACCTCGCCGTAGACACCGGCCACGATCTCCTCGACCGGGGTGGCAGGGGCGCGGAAGACTTGGGTCTCGAACTCCGGATCGGGCAGCGCGGCACGATCCAGCTTGCCATTCGCATTGCGCGGCAAGGACGTCAGCGTTACGAACGCATTGGGCATCATGTACGACGGCAGCACCGCGGCCAGCGCGGCCTTCAGTTCGGCGGCCTCGACCGAGCTCGCCTCGTCGGCCGGTACGACATAGGCCACCAGCCAATCACCGATCCGTGCATCGGATTTGACGAGCACCGCGGCCTGCGCGATCTCGGGCCGGGCGAGCAGCGCGCTCTCGATCTCGCCGAGTTCGATGCGGAAACCGCGGATCTTCACCTGGAAGTCGGTGCGGCCGTGGTACTCCAGTTCGCCCTGCTCATTCCAGGACACCAGGTCGCCGGTCCGGTACATCCGGGCACCGGATTCGAACGGGTTGGCCACGAACCGTTCCGCGGTCAGATCGGTCCGTCCGAAGTAGCCGCGCGCCAATTGGGCACCGGCCAGATACAACTCGCCGGATACGCCGACCGGCACCGGCCGCAGACGCGAATCCAGCACGTAGACATGGCTGTTCCACTGCGGCCTACCGATCGGCACGGTAACCGTGTCGGCGTCGGTCACCCGATGGTTGGTGATGGAGACCGCGGCCTCGGTCGGGCCGTACAGGTTGAACAGGTCCGCGCCATTGTCCTGACGGAATCGCTGTGCGGTGGCGGCCGGTAGCGTCTCACCGATGGCCAGCACCCGGCGCAGTGATCGGGACAGGTGACCCGTCGACAGCGCGTCCAGCATCGAGGGCACGACATGCAGGGTCGTCACCGACTCGCGAGCCATCAGTTCGTTCAGATAGGCAGGATCCCGATGACCATCCGGAGCGGCGATGACCACCGTGCCACCGCATACCGCCGCCGTCCAGAACTCCCAGACCGAAAGGTCGAAGGTGGCCACCGTCTTGAGCAGCACCACCTCGTCGGCTCCGAGACCGAATTCGGCTGTCTCCCAGAGCAGTTGGTTGACGATCGCGCCGTGCGCCACCGCCACGCCCTTCGGCTGCCCGGTCGAACCCGACGTATAGACCACGTACGCGGTATTGCTCGGCAGCAGCGCACCGCGGCGTTCATGCGCGGCGAGCGGCGCGTCCGAGTAGTGCAACAGGTCGAGCTCATCGATCGTGACGGAATCGACGACATCGGTATGGAAGCCGTCGTGTACGGAGCTCAACAGGCAGACCGGTCCCGCGGTCCGCAGGATGTACTCGATGCGTTCGGCGGGTTGATCCGGATCGATGGGCACATACGCCGCACCGGACTTCGCCACGGCGTACATCGCGACGATCAGATCGACGCAACGGCGGATGCCCAATGCCACCCGGTCCTCCGGGCGCACGCCGCGTTCGATCAGATACCGCGCCAACCGGTTCACCCGGGCATCGAGTTCGCCGTAGCTGAGCTTGCGTCCCGGCTGATCGGATACCACCGCCACCGCATCCGGGTCGGCGGCCACGGTCGCATCCAGAAGTGACACCAGGGTCGCCGTCGTATCGATCGGGTGTGCGGTGGCATTCCAACTCGCGAGAATCCGCGCACTCTCGTCACCGGCGAGCAGTTCGATCTCGCCGACCCGCACCGACACATCGGCGAGTACGGCATCGAGTACCCGGACGAACCGGTCGGCGAAGCCGCGCACTGTCGTCTCGTCGAACAGGTCGCTGGCATAACCGAAGTCGGCCACCATCCCGGCGGGCGCGCCGTCGTCGGTGTAGCGGTCGGCCAGTGAGATGTGCAGATCCGTCTTGGCCAGCTGCAAATCGAAATCGACCGGCGCGACGGAAAGTCCGGGCAGCTCCAGGGTAGTTTCGGCCAGGTTCTGGAAGGAAAGACCCACCTGGAACAGCGGATTGCGGGCGATCGAGCGAACCGGATTCAGCGCCTCGACGATTCGCTCGAAGGGCACATCGGCATTGGCGAAGGCCTCGAGATCGCGCTCGCGCACATCGGCGAGCAGAGCGGCGAAGCTATCACCGGGACGCACCCGCGTCCGGAACACCAGCGTGTTGACGAACATGCCGATCAGGTCATCGAGTTCGCGCTCACCACGACCCGCGATTGGCGTGCCGACCGCGATGTCGTCGGTGCCCGACAGTCGTGCCAGCAGCACCGCGAGCGCCGCATGCACGACCATGAACAGCGAGGCGTGGTTGGCCCGCGCCAGCGCATGCAGTCGCGCGTGCCGGTCCGCCGAGATCGCGAACCGCACCGACCTGCCCTGGAACGACTGGGCCGGCGGGCGCGGGCGGTCGGTCGGCAGCTCCAACTGGTCCGGCAACTGCGCCAAGGTCCGCCGCCAGTAGGCGATCTGCTGGGCGGCGGGCGATTGCGGATCGTCCTCGTCACCTAGCGCCTCGCGCTCCCACAGCGCGTAGTCGGCGTACTGCACCGGCAGCGGCTGCCACAGCGGCGCCTGCCCGTGCATCCGCGCGGCATAGGCGACCATCAGATCGCGGGCGAGCGGACCCATCGATGCGCCGTCGGCCGCGACATGATGCACGGTCAAGGCGATCACATGCTCGCGCGGCGCCAGGCGGAACAGTGCGACCGCGATCGGAACCTCGACGGTCACATCGAAGGTCAGCACGGCGAAGTCGATGAGCCGGCGCACCAGTTCGTCCTCGGCCACATCGACCGGCACCATGGCGAACCGCGTATCCGGCACCGGATGGATCACCTGATGCGGCCGCCCACCGATGCTCGGATAGGTGGTCCGCAGTACTTCGTGCCGGGACAGCACATCGCCGATGGCCAGCCCGAGCGCCGCCGCATCCAGCTCACCGGTGAGCCGCACGGCGAGCGGAATATTGTCCACCGCCGAGGTCTCGGTATCGAACTGGTTGAGGAACCAATACCGCTGCTGCGCCAGCGACAGCGGAATCAACTCGGGCCGCTCCCCCGCGACCAGCCGCGGTCGACTCCGGCCGGATCCGGCGGTCCGCTCGACGACGGCGGTGAAGGCGCCGACCGTCGAGGCATGGAACAGATCGCGGACCGCCAACTGCGTGTCCAGCGCGGCATCCAGTCGGGCGGTGACCTGGGTGGCCAGCAGCGAATTGCCGCCGAGCTCGAAGAAGTCGTCGTCCAGGCCGACGCGCGCGACACCGAGCACATCGCCGAAGGTGCCCGCGACGATCTCCTCGACCGGTGTCGTGGGTGCGCGGAATACCTTCGCCTCGAATACCGGCGCGGGCAGCGCCCTGCGGTCCAGTTTGCCCATGGGCGTCAGCGGCACCTGGTCGAGCACCGTGATGGACGCGGGCACCATATGTGCGGGCAATTTTCGCTCTACCAGGGCCTTCAGCTCCGCCATATCGACGTTCCGCCCGTCGACGGGGTGCACATACGAGGCCAATACGGTGGTACCGCTATCGAGTTCGTGCCCGACGGTCACCGCGAAATCCACACGATCGTATGCACCCAGTACCGCGTCGATTTCGGTGAGCTCGATGCGGAAGCCGCGGATCTTCACCTGGGAGTCGTTGCGGCCGAGGTACTCCAGTTCACCGGTCGCGGTCCAGCGCACCAGATCGCCGGTGCGGTAGAGGCGGGTGCCCGGTTCGAACGGGTTGGCCACGAATCGGGTCGCGGTGAGCGCCTGTTGGCCCAGGTAACCGCGCGCCAGTTGCGCACCGGCGACATATAGTTCGCCGACCACCCGGTTCGGCACCGGCACCAGCCGATCATTGAGCACATAGGCGGCGATGCCGTGGATCGGCGGACCGAGGGTCACCGGCTCCCACGGCACCATCGGCGCGGTGATATTGGTGGCGATGGTGGCCTCGGTGGGACCGTAGGCATCGAAGAATTCGCGCAGCAGCCCGCCCGCGATCGGTAGTACCCAGCGCCGCACCAACTGCGGCGGACAGGCCTCACCACCGGTCACCACGACCCGCAGTTCGTCGAGTCCGTCGGGCTCCACCGAGGCCAGAGCCGCAGGCGTCACGAAGGCGTGGGTCACCCGCTCGCGCCGCAGCACCGCGGCCAGTTCCGCGCCGCCGTAGACAGTCGGCGAGACGACCACCATGGTGGCCGCACCGCCCAACGCCAGCAGCAGTTCCAGCACCGACGCGTCGAAGGACGGGGAGGCGAAATGCAGTGTCCGGGCCGAACTCGTCACCCGGTATCGGGTCCGCTGCTCATCGCAGAAGCCGGATAATCCCTGGTGGGTGACCACGACGCCCTTGGGGACGCCGGTCGAGCCGGAGGTATAGATGACGTAGGCCGGATGTGCCCCGTGCAGTGGTCGCACCCGATCTTGATTGGTCACCCGGTCCACCGGATACCGCTGCAGCAGTTGCGCGGTGATGGGGTCGTCGAGGACCAGCCATTCGGCGAAATCGGGCAGGCCGCGGCGAACCGCGCCGACGGTCAGGCCGAAGCTCACAGCCGAGTCGGTCAGCATGTGCGCGACCCGATCCGCCGGATAGTGCGGGTCTACCGGCACGAATCCGGCGCCGGTCTTGGCCACCGCCCACACCGCGAGTACCGAATCCACCGATCGCGGAACGGCCACCGCGACCAGATCCTCCGGCCCCACACCACGATCGATGAGCAGCCGGGCCAGCCGGGTCGAACGCTCATCCAACTCGGCATAGCTGAGCCCACCGGAAGTGGTATCGACATCTGCGAATACGACGGCGAGGCCGCCGGGATTCGCCTCGACGGCGGCCGCCATCAACTGCGGCAGGGTGATGACGCGCGTCCGCTGTGTCCGTGTCCGAGCCGGCCGCACCCGAGCCTGGCGCGTCACTGGCTCACCGCTTGCGACTGCTCGCAGGTCGCTCGAAACAACGCAGCTTCCTCATGCCGACGTTGTGCAACCACCCGAAACATGAAGGAGCTCACCTACCCTGTAATCCCTAAAAAGTGCTCCCCTCCCAGCGCTTGCTCAGAAGCATCGCATGGTCAGACCCCGATCGTAACCGCAATGGCCGCTTGTTCCCGCCGACGATCCACCTGCGTTCCCCGGCCGATCGCTACCGCTCAGGGGTTTCGAGCAGCTCAGCGAGCCGGGGACCGATCTCGGTCAACGCTTCAGCAGAGGTCATCAACTCGTGCGTCGACCCGATCGGGCGATCGATGATCTCATCGGAGACGAAAGGCTGCCAGTCGGCGGGGGTGCGATCGCCTCTGGCCTGGGCATCTACCGTGGCGCTGAAGAACTCGAGTGTCCCCTCGAATACCCCTGGCCGGTATTGCGACTGCAGCTCAACCGTGCGCACCCGATCCTGTCCCACCGACCGGTATCCCGGCATAGGAACTTTCCTCCCCTCGCTCATCGCCACTACCCGGACCGGTTGCTACCGGCAACGACCCGTGCGAGCACCTGCCGCCGAATCTTCCGGGTGGAAGATCAACCCAGGTCCGGGACGCCCAATAGCGCACCGAGGTCGACTACAACCGGGACGGCCCCGAATTCCGGCGCGGGCGCGCCATCATCGAGCACCACCGCGTGCAGATCCTCCAGCCCCGTCACCTCGACCGGCCCGAGCCCGGCCCGATCGATGAACAGATGCGTCACCCATTCGTCGGCCAATAGTGCCGAAAGCGTTACGTTGTCCAGGTTACCGGCGGTCACCACAACCGACGCGCCGTTCTCACCGGCCGCGACCACTTCCAGCAGCGCCGCCGCCGAATCCGCGCGGCCGTGCCGGAACAGCCTGGACTCGAAGGTCAGCTCAGTGCGGGCTCGCAGCCGTTTGGTCGCGACGGAAATGTCGTTGTAGGACAAGGTAACTCCGGCGACGAAGGCCGGATCCTCACCGCGCAGCGCCTGGGTCCGGTTAGCGTAGGTCACCGGTCGCGGCGATTCGGCGGCTATCTCGGCGAGCACGTCCGGATCGTCCAGAACCAGCCAGTCGACACTGCTATCGGCGGGCCATGCACCGGCGGTAAGTCCGACCTTGACCTCGAGACCAACCGGTAGCGGACCGTTCAGGCCGGTCACCGGGGTCAATGCGGCACCGGCCTTGAGCACCGCCCAGGTGGCGACCACCGCGTCCACCCCGCGATCCAGCCGGATCACGACCCCGGTGCGCGGACCGCAGCCGCGGCCGATCAACACCCGCGCCAGTCGCGAGGACCGCGCGTCGAGATCCTGGAAGGACACCGCGTCCTCGCCGAAGACCACCGCGGGCCCGTCCGGATCCTCCTCCACCGCGGCGGCCAGCGCCTGAGTCAGGGCCGCACCGCTGGTGAGCGGTACGCCGTCGGCGGCGGGCTCCAGCACGGTTTCCGGCGCGGCCAACGCGCGATCGCGTTCGGCGGCATCGAGGATATCGATATCGCCCACGCTGACCTGCGGGTCCGCGACGACGGCGGCGCAGATCCGGGTCAGCCTGCGACCGAATGCCTGCACCGTCGATGCGTCGAAAAGGTCTGTGGCGTAATTGAATACCGTGACCAGCTCGCCGGGTGCGCCGTCCGCTCCGTGCCGTGGCTCGACGGTCAGCTGCAGATCGAACTTCGCCGCGACCGCACCGGTATCCAGTGCCGCGACCGTCAGACCTGGCAACTCCAGCTTCGGCGGCTCGAGATTGTCGAAGGACAGCACCACCTGGAACAGTGGGTTGTGCGAGGTCGCGCGGTTCGGCAACACCGCCTCGACCACCCGCTCGAACGGAATATCGGCATTGCCGAAGGCCGAGAGGTCGGTCTCGCGAACATGTTCGACGAGCGCGTCGAAGGTGGTTGCCGATTCGGTCGTGGTGCGCAGCGCCAAGGTGTTGACGAACATGCCGACCAGATCGTCGAGCGCGCGCTCACCGCGGCCCGCGATGGGAGTGCCGATCGTGATATCGGAACTGCCCGACAGCCGCGCCAGCAGCACCGCGAGCACAGCGTGCACCACCATGAACAGCGACGAATTGTGCTCCCGGGCAATGCGAATCAGTCCAGCGTGCACCTCGGGCGAAAGCGTGAAGGCCGTCGACGCACCGCGCATGGACGGCACGGCCGGCCGCGGCCGATCCAGCGGCAGCTCGAGCGCACCGGACAGTCCGGCCAATTGCTCGCGCCAGTAGGCCAATTGCTGTGCGGCTACGGAGTTCTCGTTGTCATCGGTGCCGATGACCTCGCGCTGCCAGATCGCGAAGTCGGCGTACTGCACCTCGAGCGGTGTCCAGGTCGGGACATCACCGGCACAGCGCGCGGCATAGGCGAGCATCAGGTCACGGGCCAGCGGTGCCATCGAGGCGCCGTCGGCCGAAATGTGGTGCACCACCATAGCGAGCAGATGACGCTCCGGGGTCCCACGCAGCAGCACGCCGCGCACCGGAACCTCTCGGGTCACATCGAATCCGGTCGACATCAGCTCGGTGATGCGGACGATCGGATCGCGGCTCGACTCGACCGCGAG
Source organism: Nocardia sp. NPDC049737 (assembly GCF_040674755.1). Taxonomy (NCBI): domain Bacteria; kingdom Bacillati; phylum Actinomycetota; class Actinomycetes; order Mycobacteriales; family Nocardiaceae; genus Nocardia; species Nocardia sp. NPDC049737. Next base: position 112,788 of record NZ_JBFANH010000031.1, read on the forward strand.
CCCGCCCGGCCAGGCCTCGGCGACCGGCAGGATCTCCTGGTACGGCAGCCCGCCCGGTCCCGTCGACGGGTAGCGGGTGCGCAGCGCCTCGTGTCGTTCGAGCACATCAGCGATGGCATCGCGCAACGCTTGCACATCGAGTGCACCGGTCAGGCCGATGCCGAGCGGGATGTTGTAGGCCGCCGAGCGGGTATCGAACTGATTGAGCACCCACATGCGCTGCTGCGCCAGCGATAGCGGCACTCGTTCCGGACGCGCCGTCACAACCAGCGGGGTACGGGTTCCGGTCGAGGAGCCGGGCACGATTCGTGCGGCCAGTGCCGAAACGGTCGATGCCTCGAACAGTTCGCGCACCGAGACATTCGCGTCCAACGCTTCGTTGATTCTGCTGACCGCCCTGGTAGCCAGCAGTGAGTTACCGCCGAGGACGAAGAAATCGTCGTCCAGGCCGACATCGCGCACACCGAGCAGTCCGGCGAATACCCCGGCGACGGCCTGCTCGATCGGGGTCTGCGGGGCGCGGTAGGTGGCGCTGCTGACGAATTCCGGTGCGGGCAGCGCCTTTCGGTCGAGCTTGCCGTTCAGGGTCAACGGCAAAGCGTCCAGTACGACGATCGCGTCCGGAACCATATAGCTGGTCAGGAATTCGGCGATCGTGCTGCGCAACTCCGCACCCTGCACCTGCGAATCCACCTCGGCCACAACGTATCCGACCAGACGATCACCCACGTGTTCGTCGGAACGCACAAGCACCACCGCCTGGCTGACCGAGGGCTGGGCAAGCAGCGCCGATTCGATCTCACCGAGTTCGATGCGGAAGCCGCGCAGCTGCACCTGCTGGTCCGTGCGCCCGGCGTATTCGAGATTCGCGTGGCCCGCGAAACCAGCCCAGCGACCGAGGTCGCCGGTGCGGTACATGCGAGATCCCGCCGCCCCGAACGGATTCGCCACGAAACGGGTCGCGGCCAGACCGGGCCGACCGAGGTAGCCACGAGATAACTGCGCACCGCTGACATGGATTTCGCCCGCCACCCCGACCGGAGCCGGATGCAGCCGATCATCGAGCACATAGCTCTCCAGCCCGGGCAGTGCACGACCGATGGCACTGGCCGGATTCTCGGCGAGCTGCTCATCCAGCGCCAGGAACGACACGTGCACCGTGGTTTCGGTGATGCCGTACATATTGACCAGCCACGGCGCATCGAAGGGGTGCCGCTCGTACCAGCGCCGCAGCTGACGCAGGTCCAGTGCCTCACCACCGAATACGACATAGCGCAGCGCGAATTTGCCCTGGTCTCCGGCATGCGAGGCCCGGTCGGCCTCGGCGAGCTGGTAGAACGCGGACGGCGTCTGGTTCAGCACGGTGACCTGTTCGCGAATCAGCAAGTCGCGGAACTGTTCCGGGGAACGGGAGGTCAGGTAGTCGACCACTACCACGGTGCCGCCATTGGCGAGCGCGCACCACAGTTCCCACACCGAGAAGTCGAAGGCGAAGGAGTGGAACAGCGTCCACACATCGGTGTCGTCGAACTCGAACATCAACTGGGTGTTGGCGAACAGCTCGACCACATTGCGATGTGAAACGCCGACGCCCTTCGGAACACCCGTGGAGCCCGACGTGTAAATGACGTAGGCCAGGTTGTCCGGACGCAGCCGGGACGTGCGCTCGATATCGGTGATCGACGATTCGCCGAAGCCCGCGGTTTCGTCGAGCAGCACCACCGGAACGTCTGTCGCCGGAATGTCGCCCAGCAGATCCGATGTGGTCAGCACACAGGTCGGCTGCGCGTCGGTGAGCATGAACTCGAGTCGCTGCGCCGGATACGTGATGTCGATCGGAAGATATCCAGCACCGGCGGTGAGCACACCGAGCAGCGCGACGGGCAGCTGCTCGGACCGCTCGACAGCAACGGCGACCAGCGCTTCCGGTCCCGCGCCACGCGCCATCAGCGCCCGCGCCACCCGGTTCGCGCGCCGCTGCAGTTCACCGAAACTCAGTGCGGTATCACCGAATCGGACCGCGATCGCATCCGGGCGGCGGTGCGCCTGTGCCAGGATGAGGTCGACCAGCGTCACATCCGGCACCATCGCGCCAGCCGAATTCCATTCGTGCAGAACCAGATCGCGCTCGCCGGGCGCGAGCAGATCGATGTCGCCGAGCACCGCATCGGAATCGGCGGCCACCGCGGACAGCACCCGCAGGAAGCGATCGGCGAAGTCCTGCACGGTGGCGGCGTCGAACAAGTCGGTGGCGTAGGTGAATGTCGCCGACATGCCTTGCGCCGCAGTGTCCGATTCGCGGCCCTCCCGGTGCCCTCCGTGGATACGCTCCGCTACCGCCTCCGGGCCCGACGCTCGCGCCGCAGGGACTATCACTCGTCACAACA
>NZ_JBFANH010000032.1:0-108358 GCF_040674755.1 Nocardia sp. NPDC049737
CCCCGGGCCGGCACCGCGATCGGCATCCAGCTGCCGATCGTTGGCGTCCGCCACGGACAACGGTCACCGGCTTGACTTTTCAGATTCCACAGAATGATCCGGGTTGTTGTGGCCTTCGAGGGGCCGCTGTTCCAGGACAGCTCAGCCCTGTGGTGACCGCGTCCTGGTTGCGGCGTAGGACCGCCACCGGTCCAAGATCAGAGCACCGACACCATGATCAATTGCCGAGTCCCCGTTCGCAGTTCGAGCGATGGGTTGATCACGGAAAGTGGGACAGATCCGAAAATCTGGCCACTAGCGCTCTTCGAAAATCGGCCACCTATCCACGATCGGAAGGGTGATCTCAGTGCAGGATTGGGCGCAGATCAGGCATCTCCATGCGGGGGAGGGCCTGTCGAGGCGGGCGATCGCGACCGAGTTGAGCATTTCGCGGGATACGGTTTCGTGGGCGATCAAGTCGGAGTTCCCGCCGCCGTGTCAGCGAGCGGCGGGTCCGTCGGCGTTCGATGAGTTCGAGGCGCTGGTGCGGGCATTGTTGGTGGAGTTCCTGGTGATGCCGGCGGCGGTGATCGCCGAGCGGGTGGGCTGGTCGGGGTCGCGGTCGTGGTTTCGTAAGAAGGTCGCCGAGCTGCGGCCGGAGTATGCGCCGAAGGATCCGGCTGATCGGCTCGAGTATCGGCCTGGTGATCAAGCGCAGGGTATTCGAAGAGCCTCGACACCAAGGGCTCGGTTGCCAGCGGCAGGCTGAACACTCACCTGCGGAGCGGGAGCGCGCCCGAGGTCGAAGCGTGGTCTCGGCGTGGGTGAATTCGGGTCAGATCTTCTGGCGGGGTCGGGCGCGGTAGCTGTCGGGTCAGAGATACCGGCTGCGGGTTCTGTGGATTCTCTTGGGGCTGAGGATCTTCGGGAGACAGTGGCTTGACGGATAGCGCATTACGCCAAGCCGCGCGGGACCAGCGCCGAGGCATCGAGGATGCGTCGGCTTCGCGACCGCCGACGTGCGCGTGAGAATCGGAAGTGCGGACGTCGAAACCGGTTACTCGAACGCCGAGAGGTATCTGCTGCGAGATATGGGGTTTTGCGCCGGAGAATCTCTCGGTAGATGCGGAAGTGCGGGCCGAATGTTCCAGGGGCGCTGGGGTCTCGGTGGGGGCGGAATATTGTTGTGGCGGTGTGTGTCCCCGTACGGGCGATGTCCGGACATTAGGAAGGCCGCCCCGGGTGTGGGGCGGCCTTGGTATGAATTCGGTTGGGGTGTTGCGTTTGTCGCCGCTCAGCCCGCCGTTGTCAGTTGCTGATTTCGGCGTTCTCGCGCTCGTCGGCGTCGATGTCGTCTTCCTCGGTCGAGACCTCGGGGATGGCCTTGGTGCGCGAACCGCCGGTGACCGACTTGGTGCCGCCGCCGATGGACTTGCGCTGATCCGGAACACCGTCCAGGAGTTCGCTTTCCCGGTTGACGGCCGCGAGCATGGCGGGCACGGAGTCGAGCTGGCCGCGGATGCCGAGCAGCTGGGCGAGCACTCGGCCGCGCAGCACGCGCATCTCCTCGGCGAGTTCCTTCGCGTGCGCGATCTTGCGCTCGGAGGTCTGAGTGGCGGAGGTGATGAGGCGGTTGGACTCGTCGGTCGCGTCCTTGATCCGCTGGGCGGCCTCGGCGCGGCTGGTGGCCTCGAGCTCCTCCATGGCGCGGGTGAGCTTGGTGCGACGCTCCGCCATGGTGGCCTCGAAGTCCTGCTGGGTCGCCTTGCGCTTGGCATCGGCTTCCTTGCCGAGGCGGTCGGCCTCGGCCTGAGCGGCCTCGATGATCTTGGCGGACTCGGTACGCGCATTCGCCAGGGTCTGCTCGAATTCGATCTCGAGCGCCTCGCGCTTCTCCTTGGTCTCGGCGAGCAGCGATTCGTACTTACCACGCATTTCGGTGGCCTGCTGCTCGGCGATCGACACCATTTCCGCCGCCTCGGCCTGCGCGAGCGCGCGGACTTCGGAAGCCTCGTCGGAAGCCAGTCGCAGCATCCGAGAGATGCGGTCGGACATGCCTTCCGCGGTGGTTGGCGGAACCGAAAGGCGATCAACTTCCTTACGGAGTTCGTCGATCTCGTCCCGCGCGTCCTCCAGCTGGCTGGCGAGGTTACGGGCTTGCGCCGCAGCGGCATCCCGATCTGTGGCGGTGACCCTTAACTCGGCATCGAAACGGTCGAAGTAGTTGCGTACCTCGTCTTGCGCATAACCCTTGCGCACAACGGTGAAGGGCAGTGCAACGAAGCGATTGCGATCGGACTCAGGTGACGACATGGCACACAAACTACAGCCTACTTGCACCTCATGGTGACTCGACCGCGAATGTGATCGGGACGAGATTTTCGGCCTCGATCTTGATACTAGTGCGTAACATTCGCGTTCGGCTCGACCAACTCGATCAGCACACCGCCAGCATCCTTCGGGTGAATGAAATTGATGCGAGAATCGGCGGTTCCGTGACGCGGGGCCTCGTACAGCAAACGCAGACCTCGATCACGAAGATACGTGGAAACGGCCACTATATCGGTGACGCGATAGGCGAGTTGCTGCAGGCCCGGACCGCTGCGTTCGATGAACTTGGCGATGGTGGACTCCGCGTTCAGTGGCGCCAGCAACTGCAGGGCAGTCGCGCCGTCCGGTGCGCCGGGCAAAGACAGCATCGCCTCGTGCACACCTTGGGCCTCGTTCACCTCCCGATGGGTCTCGATCATGCCGAGATTGTCGGCATACCAGGCAATTGCGGCATCCAAGTCGGGTACGGCGATGCCCACGTGGTCGACGGCGATGACGTAGTCGCCGGGGATGAAATTCGACGGGTCGATAACGTTGCTCACCCCTCGAACGTAGCGCCTGATCTGACACAGCCGGCCGGAGGCCGTCATTAGTCCCTTGCGCTTGGCCGAGCGTAGGCGAGGGCGCCGCGTACCTGGTAGGGGGCGTTCGAGTAGGACAAGCTACCGTTGAGTACAGAGGTTGACGTCGCGAGTGCTTCGGTGCGCGACGCTGTTCCGATCAATGAATGCGAGGCTCGTCGTGACCACAACCGTGATCGTCTCCGGTGCGCGTACCCCGGTCGGTCGGCTACTCGGGGGTCTGAAGGACTTCACCGGTTCCGACCTGGGCGGTTTCGCCATCAAGGCCGCGCTGGAGAAGGCTGGCGTCGCGCCGGAGCAGGTCGACTACGTGATCATGGGCCAGGTGCTGACCGCCGGTGCGGGACAGATCCCGGCCCGGCAGGCGGCCGTAGCGGCGGGCATTCCGATGGATGTGCCCGCGCTGACGGTGAACAAGGTGTGCCTGTCGGGTATCAACGCGATCGCGCTCGCGGACCAGCTCATCCGCGCCGGCGAGTACGAGATCGTCGTCGCGGGCGGTCAGGAGTCCATGAGCCAGGCCCCGCATCTGCTCGAAAGGAGCAGGGAGGGTTACAAATACGGCGATGTGACGCTGCGCGACAGCATGGCCTTCGACGGTCTGCACGATATCTTCACCGACCAGCCGATGGGTGCGCTGACCGAACAGCGCAACGACGCCGAGCCGGTCAGCCGGGAGGATCAGGACGCGTTCGCGGCGGCCTCGCATCAGCGTGCGGCGGCGGCGTGGAAGAACGGCGTCTTCGATGACGAGGTGGTCCCGGTCTCGGTGCCGCAGCGCAAGGGCGATCCGATCGTGGTGAGCACCGACGAGGGCATCCGCGCGGACACCACCGCCGAATCGCTGGCCAAGCTGCGCCCGGCCTTCCGCAAGGACGGCAGCATCACCGCGGGGACCGCCTCGCAGATCTCCGACGGCGCGGCCGCGGTGGTCGTGATGAGCAAGGAGAAGGCGCAGTCGCTCGGCCTGAGCTGGATCGCCGAGATCGGCGCCGCGGGCGTGGTGGCCGGTCCGGATTCGACGCTGCAGGATCAGCCTGCCAATGCGATCGCCAAGGCCTGTGCGCGCGAAGGCATTTCGCCCGCCGAGCTGGATCTGGTGGAGATCAACGAGGCGTTTGCGGCGGTCGGCATCGCGTCCACTCGCAAGTTGGGCATCGATCCGGAGAAGGTGAACGTCAATGGTGGCGCGATCGCCATCGGGCACCCGCTCGGCATGTCCGGTGCGCGCATCCTGCTGCATCTGGCGCTGGAGCTGAAGCGGCGCGGTGGCGGTATCGGTGCGGCCGCGCTCTGCGGCGGCGGCGGTCAGGGCGACGCGCTGATCATCAAGGTGTAGTTCTCGCCTCCGTCGGCCCGGCGTATACCGGGTCGGCGGAGTTCGGGTGTGACCGGTTCAACTACGACCCGTCGTAGCAGTCCGGCACAATGGTGGCCATGGGCAATTTCTTCGACTTGAGCACCGTGGCCAAGCGGTTCCGCTTCATCGCCGTGCTGGAGGCGATCTCCTGGGTCTTCCTGATCGTCGGCATGGTGTTCAAGCGACTCCCCGACCCGGTGCTGTGGCCGGTCAAAGTGTTCGGGATGACGCACGGCATCATCTTCATCCTGTTCGTCATCACCGCGATTCTCGCGGCCCGTGAGCTGGCCTGGAACACCAAGACCACGGTGCTGGCGCTGCTGTCCAGCATTCCGCCGTTCTTCACCGTGCTCTTCGAGGTGTGGGCCGTGCGCGCGGGCAAGCTCGGTGAGCTGAGCGACACCAGTTCCGTCGACACCGGAGCCCCGGCGTCGGTGACGCCGTGACAAACTGGAAACCGTGACTCGACCTGCTGCCCGCCGCCCCTCGCCAGCCGTCGCCGCCGCCATGTCCGGTGCGGTGGATCTGTCCAGCCTGAAGCAGCCCCCGGCCGGTGCGTCGGGTGCGGGCGGCGGCGGCGACTACGCCGTCTCCGAGGCGGATTTCGAAACGAAGGTGCTGCGCCGGTCCACTCAGGTGCCGGTGGTCGTTGCGCTGTATTCGCAGCGCAGCCCGGGCAGCGTCGAACTGGTCCAGACGCTGGAGCGGCTCGTCCAGGAGGGCGCGGGCGCGTGGGATCTGGCGACAGTCGAGGCAGAGGCCAATATGCGGATCGCGCAGGCGTTCGGTGTGAAGGGCATTCCGACGGTGATCGCGGTGGCCGGTGGTCGGCCGCTCGCGGATTTCGAGGGCGCCCAGCCGGAGCCGCAGGTCCGGCAGTGGTTGAGCGCGGTCGTCGATGCGGTCGGGGGTCAGCTCGAGGGCGGTGAGCAGCCCCAGGCGGTCGAGGACCCGCGTTTCACCGCCGCAGAGGCCGCGCTCGAGCGGGGCGACTTGGCCGGTGCCGAAGCGGCCTATGAGGCGATCATCGCTGCCGAGCCGGGCAATGAGGAGGCGAAGAGCGCACTGCGTCAGTTGCGCTTCCTGTCCCGTGCGCAGGCCATTTCGGACTCCGCGATCGCCACTGCCGATGCCGATCCGGCGAATGTCGACGCGGCTCTGGAGGCCGCCGATGTCGAAATGCTGAGGCAGCAGCCCGAGGCCTCGTTCGACCGGTTGATCGCGGTGATCAAGAAGACGGCGGGTGATGATCGAACCAAGGCCCGCACCCGGCTGCTCGAACTCTTCGAATTGTTCGACCCGGCAGAGCCTTTCGTGGTTGCCGCGCGCCGCAAGCTGGCTGCCGCACTGTACTGACCCAGCCGCCGCGGCGCGCATGGCATGGGCGGATAGTGTGCGCCCATGCGGTCGCCGGACCTATCCGCCGATCGCATCGGCGCGGTCGATTGCCGGGCGCGGTTATTGGCAACGCAATCGCGCTGCTGGGTAGCGAACGTTGTGGGGACTGGCGCAGCTGAACACTGCTGGTGGCTTATTTCTCCGGTGCGAGCCAGATCGCGGTGTTCGGGGCCAGCGCTACGGTGGCCGAAGCCGGTCGACCGTGCCATGGCGCATCGGTCGCCTTGACACCGCCCAGGTTTCCGATGCCCGAGCCGCCGTATTCGACGGCGTCGGTATTGAGGATTTCGCGCCAGGTGCCGGCGCTCGGCAAGCCGACGCGGTATTCGCCGTGCACCGAGCCGGAGAAGTTGAAGACGCAGGCGATGACCGAACCGTCGGAGCCATAGCGCAGGAAGGCGATCACATTGTTTTCGCGATCGTCGGCCTGGACCCAGGAGTAGCCGCCGGGGCTGGTGTCCTGACTCCACAGCGCGGGATGGGCGCGGTAGACCGCGTTGAGATCTCGGACGGCGGCCGTAATGCCCTGGTGCAGTGGGTTTTCCAGTTCGCGCCAGTCCAAGCCGCGATCGTGTGACCATTCCCGGAACTGGCCGAAATCCTGGCCCATGAACAGCAATTGCTTACCGGGATGCGACCACATGTAGGCCAGTAGTGCGCGCACGCCCGCCGCCTTGGCGAAGTCGTCGCCGGGCATTCTGGTCCACAGGGTGCCCTTGCCGTGCACGACCTCGTCGTGGCTGATGGGCAACACGTAGTTCTCGCTCCACGCGTATACCAGCGAGAAGGTGATCTCGTTGTGGTGCCAGGAGCGGTGGATCGGATCGCGCCCCAGATAGCCCAGGGTGTCGTGCATCCAGCCCATATTCCACTTCATGGTGAACCCGAGACCGCCGACATCGGCGCCGCGGGTAACACCCGGCCAGGTGGTGGATTCCTCGGCGATGGTGACGACGCCGGGATGGTGGCGGTGCACGGTTTCGTTGAGGTCCTGCAGGAAGTCGACGGCCTCCAGATTCTCCCGACCGCCGTGCACATTGGGTTCCCATTCGCCTTCGGCGCGTGAGTAATCCAGGTACAGCATGGACGCGACCGCATCGACGCGCAGTCCGTCGATATGGAATTCTTCGATCCAGTACCGCGCATTGGCGACCAGGAAGTTGCGCACCTCATTGCGGCCGAAGTCGAAAATATAGGTGCCCCAGTCGAGTTGCTCGCCGCGACGCGGGTCGGCGTGCTCGTAGAGCGCGGTGCCGTCGAAGCGTGCCAGCGCCCATTCGTCGCGGGGGAAGTGCGCGGGCACCCAGTCCAGCAGTACGCCGATGCCTGCCGCGTGCATGCGGTCGACGAAGGCGCGGAAATCGTCGGGGGAGCCGAAACGGGCGGTCGGCGCGTAATACGACGTGACCTGATAGCCCCAGGAGCCGCCGAACGGATGCTCGGCGATCGGCAGCAGTTCGATATGGGTGAATCCGGCCGAGCGTACGTAATCGGCTAGCTGGTCAGCCAATTCGCGGTAGCCGAGGCCGGGACGCCAGGAGCCCAGGTGCACTTCGTAGACGCTCATCGGGGCGCGGGTCGGGTCGGTGCGTTCGCGGGCCGCGACCCAATCCCCATCGGACCACACGTAATTGCTTTCGGTGACCACCGATGCCGTCGCGGGTGGCAGCTCCGTCGCGAAGGCCAGCGGATCCGCATGATCCACGGTGCGTCCATCCGCGCCGTGCAGCCGGAACTTGTACTTGGTGCCGACGCCGACCCCCGGCACGAAAACCTCCCAAACCCCGGAGGATCCGAGCGAACGCATCGGTGCGGTATTCCCGCTCCAACCGTCGAAATCGCCGATCACGGTGACACCACGGGCATTCGGTGCCCAGACGGCGAACGACGTCCCGTCCACCTCGCCGTCGAGGGTGGTGTAATGACGCGGATGCGCGCCGAGCACCTCCCACAGGTGTTCGTGACGGCCCTCCCCGATGAGATGCAGATCCAGCTCACCGACGGTGGGCAGAAAGCGGTAGCCGTCCGCACTGATGATCGTCTGTCCGCCTTGGTAATTGGTGACGATGCGATAGTCCATCAGGTCCTGATGCGGCACGACACCTGCGTAAATGCCGTGTCCCAACGACTTCAGCGGATGATCGACGCCGCCGACCCGGGCGAACACGGTATCGGCGTGCGGGCGCAACACTCGCACGATCGTGCCGTCGGGGTGGGGGTGCGCGCCGAGCACAGTATGCGGATCGGCGTGGGTGCCCGCCGCGAGCAGCATCAGATCGCGGCGTTTCATCGAAATGTCCTCCGGAAGGCCAGTTCCGCGCGCGCCTGCTGTGATACCGCGGGCAGCGTCAGAATATGGGCGACCGCGCGGGCCGGATCCAGGCGCACGTAATTGGTCTGCGCCCAGTGGTATTCCTCGCCGCTGACCTCGTCGAACACCACCGGATGGTCGTGCCATTCGCGGCCGATGGCGGGCAGGTCGAGCGAGATCATGCCCCATTCGACCCCATAGGGATTCAGATTCACCACGACCAGCACCGCGTCACCGCTGACCGGATCGACCTTCGAATAGGCCAGCAGCGCGTCGTTGTCGACGTGATGGAAGTGGACGCAGCGCAATTGCTGCAGTGCCGGATGCGCGCGGCGGATCTCGTTGAGCCGAGTGATCCACGGCTCCAATGATTCTCCGCGCGCGAACGCCTCGGCGAACGGGCGTGGGCGCAGCTCGTACTTCTCCGAATCCAGGTATTCCTCGCTGCCCGGGCGCACCGCCTGATGCTCGAAGAGTTCGAATCCGGAGTAGACACCCCAGGTCGGTGCCATGGTCGCGGCCAGCGCCGCGCGGATGGCGAACATGCCGGGACCGCCGTGCTGCAGGCTTTCGTGCAGGATGTCGGGGGTATTGACGAACAGGTTCGGTCTGGCCTCGTCGGCCTTGGCCGCCAGTTCGTTGCCGAATTCGGTCAGCTCCCATTTCGCGACGCGCCAGGTGAAATACGTGTAGGACTGGCTGAATCCGCGGCGGGCCAGTCCGTAGAGCCGCGCCGGTCGGGTGAATGCCTCGGACAGGAAGATCACGTCCGGATCGGTGCGCCGCACGGTCGCGATCAGCCATTCCCAGAAGTCGGCTGGTTTGGTGTGCGGGTTGTCGACGCGGAAGATTTTCACGCCCAAGCCGATCCAGTGTCGGACGACGCGCAGCACTTCCGCGTACAGTCCGTCCGGATCGTTGTCGAAGTTGACCGGGTAGATGTCCTGGTACTTCTTCGGTGGATTCTCGGCGTAGGCGATGGTGCCGTCCGGGAGGGTGGTGAACCACTCCGGGTGCGCGGCGACCCACGGGTGGTCCGGTGCACACTGCAGTGCCAGGTCGAGCGCTACCTCGAGGCCGAGTTGGGTTGCGGTGGCGACGAATTCAGCGAAGTCGGCGGTGCTGCCGAGTTCGGGATGGATTGCGTCGTGCCCGCCCTGCTTCGACCCGATCGCCCACGGAGATCCGACATCACCGGGTTCGGCGGCGAGCGTGTTGTTGCGGCCCTTGCGGTTGATCTCACCGATCGGGTGGATCGGCGGCAGGTAGACCACATCGAAGCCCATGCCCGCGATACGCGGCAATTCCTTTGCGGCGGTGGCGAAGTTACCGTGGATCGGGTTGCCCTCGGCATCGCGGCCGCCGGTCGAGCGCGGGAAGAATTCGTACCACGAGCCGTACAGTGCGCGTTGACGTTCCACCAGTATCGAGTGCTGCGGGCCGCGAGTGACCATGTCCCGCAACGGCGTATCGCGCAGAATTTCGGCGACGTCCGAACTGAAGGCGGGGGCGACCCGGGCGGGCAGCTGTTCGTCGGTGCGCAAAGCCGTCGCGGCGGCGCGCAAGCGCTCGAACTGCTTCTTTGGCACCGCCTGCGCGGCCCGCTCGAACAGCCGGGCGCCTAGCTCGAGGTCGTTGGCGAGATCCGCGGCGCTCTGCCCGACGGCGAGTTTCGCCTCCACCGCTGCCCGCCAGGTGGCGATCGGATCGCTCCAGCCCTCGATGCGGTAGGTCCATGTGCCGGGCAGGTTGGGTACGAAGGTGGCGTTGAAGACATCCGGTTCGTAGTCCGGCGTCATGCGAATGCGGGTGATCCGCGACGAGCCGGGGCCGCGCACCGCGAGCGTGGCGGAGACGGCGTCATGGCCCTCGCGCCAGACCACGGTGCGCACCGGAAAGACCTCGCCGACCACGGCCTTGGCCGAGCGGCCGCCGGGTATCGCAGGGGCGGTGTCATCGATTGCGATGCGGCCGGTCACGTCGACCAACCTACCGGGTGCCGGGCGGTTGGACGGGATCAGCGTGCGTCGGCCGCCAGACCGAGACCGAGTGCGACCAGGATCGCGCCGAGCGCGCGCTGCACCCGCTGGCGGATTCCGGTTCGCCGCAGCCAGGTCCCGGCGTGGTCGGCGGCCAACACGATGCCGATGCACCAAGCGGTATCGATGACCAATTGGATGCCCGCCAGGATCAGCACGGTCGGCAGCACCGGCCCGCTCGACGGCAGGAACTGCGGCAGGATCGTCAGGCCGAAGACGGCGGCCTTCGGATTCGCCGCGATCGAGATCAGCGAGGCGCGGAAGGCCGAACCGGGGGTACGGCCGGTCGGCAGTAACTTGGGCGCCCGGGGTTGGGAGCCGGCGGGGCGGGTAAACGCCGTGCTGCCGAATTCGTCGCCACCGCGGGCACCGCGCCAAGCCTGCACGCCGAGCCAGATCAACACCAACGCCCCGATGACGTGCGCCGTCGTGTTGATGAACCGGTTCGCGACCAGCAGCACCGACAGACCCGCGCCACCGGCGAGCGTCCACCCGAACACCCCGATCTCGTTCCCGGCCACCGCCGCCAAGCCCGCCGCGCGACCGTCCCGCACGGCGCGTTGGAGGAACAGCGCCGTCGCCGGTCCCGGCAGTGCGGCCAGGATGAAGCAGGCCAGCAGGAACTGGGGGAGCACATCGATCCAGTGCGGCATCAGGCGATGCTCTCACCCGCCCGGGTTGGTCGCGAGCCATTATTCGGTCTGGGCGTCGGGGCCAACGGCATCGCGTCCGCCCGATACTCAACAGTATGAAATGTTCATACTGTTGAGTATCATGCTGGTCATGGCGCGTATTACAATCTCGATCCCCGACGACCTGGCTGCCAAAGCGGATCGCGCGGTCGAAGCGGGACTAGCGTCCTCCGTATCATCGTGGTTCGCCGCGCTGGCCCGTCGGGAACCCGACTGGGCCGCCGCTGAGGCCATCCTCACCGAACTCGCCACCGAGGCTGGAGTCACCGACGCCGACCGAGAAGAGGCCGGCGCTGCTCTTGACGCTGCCGAGGCCGCCGCAGCGGCGGACCACCTCGGCGGTGCTGCATGATTGTGCTCGACTCCGGAGCATTGATCGGCCTCGAAAAACGCAACTCCCGCGCAGTCGCGGTGTTGCAAGAAGCTACCCGGCGGAATTACCAAATCCTCATCCCCGCAACAGTTCTGGCACAGACATGGCGGAACAGCCCACGTCAGCATGCGATTTCGTGCCTTTTGAAGGCGCATACGGTCACCGTCGCCGGACTCAGCGAGACCCACGCCATCGCGGTCGGCGCGTTGCTGGCCGTCACTGGAACTGCTGATGTGGTCGATGCACACGTGATCGTGCTTGCTCGTGCCGTGCAGTCGATCATGGTCGTAACCTCCGACCCCGACGACCTCACCGCCCTCGACCCTGCGGTGCGGCTGCATGTGGTCTGATGGTCGGGGTCTGCCGCCCTCCCATTGACCGTGACCGCGGATGCGGCGGATCTGGTCAGGTGACCTGGGCGGCTGGAGCCCCCAGGTGTCGCGGCATTCGGTAGGGTTCGGCAGGTGAAGGCACTCCGTCGTTTCACCGTCCGTGCCCATCTGCCCGAGCGTTTGGCGGCCCTGGGCGAACTTTCCACGAATCTGCGCTGGTCGTGGCATTGGCCTACCCAGGACCTGTTCGCCGAACTCGACGCCGAGCTGTGGCGCGAGCTCGGACACGATCCGGTGCGGATGCTGGGTGAGGTCCCCGCGGCGCGGTTGGACGAGCTCGCCGCCGACGCGGACTACGTCGGGCGCGTGGATGCCGCGGCCGCCGATCTGCGCGACTATCTGACGCGACCGGGCTGGTTCCAGCGGCAGACCGACGAACCGGTGCGCGGTATCGCCTACTTCTCGATGGAGTTCGGCGTCACCGAGGTACTGCCGAACTATTCGGGTGGCCTCGGGATTCTCGCCGGTGATCATCTGAAGTCCGCATCGGATCTGGGGCTGCCGCTGATCGGCGTCGGATTGCTCTACCGCTCCGGCTACTTCCGACAGTCGCTGACCGCGGACGGTTGGCAGTCCGAGCACTATCCGGCGCTGGATCCGCAAGGGCTGCCATTGCGGCTGCTGACCACCGAAGGTTCGCCGGTGCTGATCCATGTGGCCATGCCCGATCAGCGGGTGTTGCGGGCGCGGGTATGGATAGCACAGGTCGGGCGGGTGCCATTGCTGCTGCTGGATTCCGATATCGCCGAGAACGATCCGGAACTGCGCGCGGTCACCGACCGGCTCTACGGCGGTGATCAGGACCATCGAATCAAGCAGGAGATCCTGGCCGGTATCGGTGGGGTGCGGGCGGTGCGCGCCTATACGCGAGCTGCGGGGGTGCCGGATCCCGATGTGTTCCATATGAACGAGGGCCACGCCGGATTCCTCGGCGTCGAGCGGATCCGCGAATTCGTCTCGGCCGGACTGGATTTCGACACCGCGCTCACTGCGGTGCGGGCCGCGACCGTGTTCACCACGCATACGCCGGTGCCCGCGGGTATCGACCGGTTCCCGATGCCGTTGGTGCGCAGGTATTTCGGCGGTGGCCACGGCGAATCCGAATCCGCCATGCTGCCAGGGCTTTCCGTCGACCGGATCGTCGCGCTCGGTCGCGAGGCCGACCCGTCGGTGTTCAATATGGCGCATATGGGCTTGCGGCTCGCCCAGCGCGCCAATGGTGTTTCCAAACTGCACGGCGAGGTGAGTCGCGCGATGTTCGCGCCGCTGTGGCCCGGCTTCGACGCGACCGAGGTGCCGATCGGATCGGTCACCAATGGTGTGCACGCCCCGACCTGGGCCGCGCGCGAATGGTTCGACAAGGCACGCGAACATATCGGTCCGGAGCTGGTCGAGGAGGCGCGTGGCTGGGAGAAGCTGCGCGACTTCGACCTGGGTGAATTGTGGTCGACCCGGAATACGTTGCGCGCTATCCTCGTTGCCGAGGTGCGCCGGCGGGTCCGCGCGTCCTGGTTGCAGCGCGGTGCGGCTTCGGCTGAATTGGGTTGGGTCGACAGCGTTTTCGATCCGAACGTATTAACCGTCGGTTTCGCGCGCCGGGTGCCGACCTACAAGCGGTTGACCCTGATGCTGCGCGATCCGCAGCGCTTGCGTGCGCTGCTGCTGGATCCCGACCGGCCGATGCAACTGGTCGTCGCGGGGAAAAGCCACCCTGCCGACGATGGCGGCAAGGCGCTGATTCAACAGGTCGTGCGGTTCGCCGACGATCCGGAAGTGCGTCATCGCATCGCCTTCCTGCCCGACTACGACATGTCCATGGCTCGCTACCTGTACTGGGGTTGCGATGTCTGGCTGAACAATCCGCTGCGTCCGCTGGAGGCCTGCGGCACCTCCGGTATGAAGTCCGCGCTCAACGGCGGACTCAACCTCTCCATCCGCGACGGCTGGTGGGATGAGATGTACGACGGCGAAAACGGTTGGGCCATACCGACCGCCGACGGTGTCTCCGATGAACACCGCCGCGACGACCTGGAGGCCGCCGCCCTCTACGACCTGTTCGAACGCACCGTCGCACCGCGCTTCTACGACCGCGACGGCTCGGATATGCCGGTGCGCTGGGTCGAGATGGTGCGCCACACTCTGCAAACGCTCGGCCCGAAGGTGCTGGCCTCGCGCATGGTTCGCGACTATGCCGTCGAGTACTACACTTGCGCCGCATCCGCCGGTCGACGCGCGAGCGCCGACGAATTCGCTGATGCCCGAGCGGTTTCGGAGTACCGCCGCCGAGTCGAGGCCGCGTGGTCCTCGGTCAAGATCATCCAGGTCGACAGTGCGGGCCTGCCCGACACTCCGATCATCGGCGCCGACCTCTCTCTCGCCGCCCGCATCGACCTCGGCGGACTCACCCCCGGCGACGTCACGGTCCAAGCGGTACTGGGCCGCGTCTCGCCGACCGACGACCTCTCCGACACCACCACCTTCCCCATGACCCACACCGGATCCGATTCCGGCGTAGACCGTTTCACCGTCGAAACCCCGGTGCCCCTGTCGGGCGCCGTCGGCTACACAGTCCGCGTACTCCCTCACAACGAATTACTCGCCAGCGATGCCGAACTGGGCCTGGTAATCGCCCCGAACGGCTAATCGACCGCGCTGCGCTGGTGTAAGGGTCGCATGCTGGACCCACTCCGAGCTCTCGGCGAGTTGGACCAGGCCTTTCAGGTCCCAGGGGAGCGGGTCTGAGATGGCGACCGTGACGCTGCTCACGGAAACCTCTACCTGCTGATGGGCCGGGTTCTGGGGAGCAGTGAATTGTCGGCTACCGTGCCCTGGCACCCCTGTACTTGTTTTCGACTGGAGAGCTCATGGTCACCGACGTTCTGACGCGAACCCGAGGACGCCTCGACGCGTACTTCGGCATCAGTTCGAACGGTTCGACCATGAAGCGCGAGCTGATGGCCGGAACCATCACCTTCCTCGCCATGTCCTATGTGCTCGCCGTGAATCCATCGGTTCTCGGCGACGAGGGCACGCTCGGTGCCAAGGGCATTCCCATGCAGGCGGTCTTCACCGCGACGGCCGTCGCCGCGGTCTTCGGCACGCTGGTCATGGGGGTGTGGGCCAGATATCCGATCGCGCTCGCACCGGGCATGGGCCTGAATGCCTTCTTCGCCTATTCGGTGGTGCTCGGGATGGGAATCCCGTGGCAGGTGGCGCTGTCGGGGACCTTCCTGTCCGGCGTGATCTTCTTCGTACTCGCGATCACCAAGGTGCGCGAACGCATCCTTAACGCGATTCCGATGCAGATGAAGCTCGCCGTCGGCGCGGGCATCGGCATGTTCGTGGCATTTCTCGGCCTGAAGAACGCGGGCATCGTGGTCAATAGCGAGGCCACCCTCGTCACCCTCGGCGACTTCACCAAGGGCACCACGCTGCTGGCACTGTTCGGTCTCGTGATGACCGTGGTGTTCCTGGTCATCGGCTGGCACGGCGCGGTGCTCTACGGCATCGTGCTCACGGCCATTGTGGGTGTCATCAGTGGTTTAGTCGATCTGCCCACGGGTGTCGTGGCGATGCCGACGGGACTCGAGCACACCTTCGGCCAGGCGATCATCCACCTGCCCGATGCATTCACCGGCCAGATGGCAGTCGTCATTCTCACCATGCTCTTCGTCGACTTCTTCGACTGCTCCGGCACCCTGATCGGCGTCGCCAACCAGGCCGGACTGCTCGACAAGAACGGCAAACTGCCGCGTGCGGCCAGCGCACTCGCCGCGGATTCGGTGGGCACCATGGCGGGTGCGGTTATCGGCACCTCGACCACCACCGCCTACGTCGAATCGACCGCGGGTGTCTCAGCGGGCGGACGGACCGGCATGACTGCCGTGACCACGGCGGGGTGGTTCCTGATCGCCATGTTCTGCTACCCGATCTTCGCCGTGGTCGCCGGTTCGGCGGCCATTACCGCGCCTGCGCTGATCGTGGTCGGCGTGCTGATGGCCCGCGCGCTCGGCGAGATCGACTGGAACCGTCTGGAGTACTCGATTCCGGCGTTCATCACCGTCGTCATGATGCCGCTGACCTACTCGATCGCGAATGGCCTGGCGATGGGCATGCTGTTTTATCCGATCGTCATGGTCGCGAAGGGACGAGTCAAAGAGGTGCATCCGGCGATGTGGGCGCTGATGGTGATGTTCCTCGGATATTTCTTCTTCCTCGCGAAATAAGTCGCGCCTATCGCGCGGTTGGGTCGTTCTGTGCGATAATCGGACCGCAGTCCGCTTCATTGCCGAGGCTAAACAAGCCATTTGTTCATAACCGATGCGCGAATGAGGACCAGCATGAATACCAACGGCACACTCGAACGCTCCACCAATCCGAGTGGCGCGACCCTCGACAACTCCGCCGCCGATATCGGCCTGCTGGTGCTGCGCGTCGTCTTCGGCGGCCTGCTCGCGGCGCACGGCGCTCAGAAACTGTTCGGCTGGTTCAGCGGCATGGGTTGGAGCGCCAACGCCGCCGCCTTTGATTCCATGGGCTACAACCCTGGAAAACTGTTCGGCACCCTCGCCGGACTCAGCGAATTCACCGGCGGCATTCTATTGCTGCTCGGCCTGCTGACACCGCTGGCCTCGGCCATCGTGCTCGGCACCATGATCAATGCGGTCAATGCCACCTGGGGTGGGGGGCTGTTGACCGGTAAGGGCTACGAAACGCCCTTGCTGTTCGCCGCCGTCGGTGCGGCTGTCGCTTTCACCGGCCCCGGCAAGTTCTCCCTCGACCACGGCCGTCCGTGGCACCGTCAGGGCATTGTCTGGGGTGGTGCCGCCATCGCGGTGGCCGTGGTCGCGGCTGTCATCACCTTGATCCTCAAGTGGACGCTCTGATCTCGTAACAGATCGCGGCGCGGTGACCGGGGGTGCTCGCCGCGCCGCGAATTCATCTGGGTTGGCAACCGTTTTCACGTTTCGTCCGAGTGCGGGTGCAGGACCAGAACCGTGGTCGCTCCATGGTGGAACTCGTAGGCCGTCTCCCGGAGCGACGAGCGGATTCCCTTGTCGTGCAATTCTTTTCGCAGATGTGCGACCAGATCGTCTTGGCGTGCGCCGGTGTGATCGACGAGCGGATAGAGGCGAGTCTCGCCCGCGGACACTCGGGAGAGTTCGAGCAGGGATGCGAGATGGAAATCCGGATCGAGTCGGTCGGCGTAGGTGAAGAGCAGATGTGAGCTCAGGGCCAGATCGAAGCTGTTGTCGGGAAAGGGAAGTGACGGCAACACAGCCGCGACGTATCGGTCTCGATGAGCAGTGAGGTCGGCGCCGAAGCGGGCCGCCGCGGCCAGGCGGATTGCTCGGTGCTGTTGCGGATCGCCGTAGAAATCCCACCGGTAGCGGTCCAGATGTGCTGTTGCCCAGATGTTTCCGCGATTGGTTTCGGAGACGGCGAGGGTGCGCAGTTGCTCCGCGGGTTGGGCGTAGATCGGATCCGCCGCGATGACGGTGGCCCCGAGTTCACACGCCTGCGCGGTGAAACTTGCTGCGCCGCCTGGGCAGTCGAGGATGTGTCCGTCGAGGTCGGCTTCGGTGAGTGCAAAGATTGCCCGGTATTCATCCAAAGATCTTGCGCTGATCAAGAATTCGCCGAGTGTGCCGATATCTGGCTGGTGCGTCATTGGGAAACGGTCTCACGGGTGCACCGGCGGTGACAGGGATTTGTGGTGTCCCCGCGCCGCGTGCAGGGCTTGGCGCGGGGATCGCCGATACGTCCGGTGTGGGAATTGGGGTTCCACCGACGTACCGATTCTCAACTTACTTCTGCCTGGAAATATTGGCATCCTTTGTGAGTGGTCTCACAGTGTGTGCAGCTCAGGCGCTTGCGGCGGCGAGTCGCCGCAGCGCTTTGGTGACGACTTCGGGATCGGCGGTCTCCCAGTACGGCGGCAGTGACGCCCGCAGATAGGCGCCGTAGCGCGCGGTCGCCAAACGAGAATCCAGGATCGCGACGACGCCGCGGTCATCGACGCTGCGTAAGAGCCTGCCGGTGCCCTGGGCCAGCAGCAGCGCGGCGTGATTAGCCGCAACGGTCATGAAGCCATTGCCACCGCGCGACTCGACGGCCCGCTGTCGCGCGGTCAGCAGCGGATCGTCGGGGCGCGGGAACGGGATCCGATCCAGGATCACCAGACTCAGCGACGGACCGGGCACGTCGACGCCCTGCCACAGCGACAGCGTGCCGAACAGAGAGGTCTCGGGGTCGTCGGCGAACTTGCGCACCAGCGCGCCGGTTGCGTCGTCCCCTTGACACAGAACGGGAGTATTCAGCCGCTCGCGGAGTGCGTCGGTGGCCGCGCGTGCGGCTCGCATCGAGGAGAACAGCCCGAGCGTGCGTCCACCCGCAGCGTTGATCAGCCGCTCGATTTCGTCGAGGTAGGCCGGTGCCAGACCGTCTCGTCCGGGGGCGGGCAGATGCTTCGCGACATAGAGAATTCCCGACTTGGCATGGTCGAACGGCGAACCCACATCGAGCGAACTCCAGCGCACGGTCTCCGCGTCCGAGGGCGCCTCGGCGCCGTTTGCGGTTGCCGTATCGCTGCGGTTGGCCGATTGTGCGGGCAGGCCCCAGGTGATGGCTAGTCCGTCGAAAGAGCCGCCGATCTGCAGGGTGGCCGAGGTCAGCACGACGGTGGCGGTGCCGAAAAGTCGGCTGCGCAGTAGCCCGCCCACCGACAGCGGCGCCATCCGCAGCGTGCGCCGGGTGACGCCGCGGATCTCGTCGGCGGCGAGCCAGATGACATCGTGACGCTTGGCCGGATCGGATTCGTCGAACGCGGTCAACGCGCGCACCGCGCCGTCGTGCACCTCATCGATGGCGGCCAACGCCTGGGTGCGGGCGGCAGCGCTTTCCGGATCGCCCTGTGCGGTGGTGCCGCCCTGCGGCGCGAGCGCGGTACGGGCATTCCAGGCGGCATCGCGGACCAGTGCGAGCACCGGCGCGATGCCATCGGGCAAGGTGTCCCAGCGGGCGGCGGGCAGTTCGTCGAGCACCGTGTGCCAGGCCTCCCCGGCCTCCTCCAGCCGGTCCACTTCCTGCTGGTCGATGAGTTTGGCGCAGCGCCGGGCTGCGGCGCTGATCGTCGATGCGGCCAGTTCGGCGGTGGCGACGCCGGTGACCCGATCGACCAATTCGTGCGCCTCATCGATGACGACCACATCGTGTTCGGGCAGCACCTGGATGCCGCTGATCGCATCGATCGCGAGCAGGGCGTGATTGGTCACCACCACATCGGCCTGCGCCGATTCGGCTCTTGCCAGTTCGGCGAAGCAGTCCTGGCCGAACGGGCAGCGCGACTTGCCGAGGCACTCCCGCGACGACACGCTGACCTGCCGCCAGGCCCGATCGGTGACGCCGGGAGCGAGCTCGTCCCGGTCGCCGGTTTCGGTATTCGATGCCCATTCGTTGAGCCGCTGCACCTCCCGGCCCAGCCGCGAGATGGCGAATGCGTCGAAGAGTTCGGCCTCCGCGGGTTCGTCCGGAATCACGCTGTTGATCTTGTTCAGGCACAGATAGTTATTGCGCCCCTTGAGGATCGCGAATTTCGCCTCCCGCCCGAGCGGCTTGCTCAGCGCCTCGGCCAGTCGCGGCAGGTCCCGGTCGACGAGCTGACGCTGCAGCGCGATCGTCGCGGTCGACACCACCACGGTCCGGCCGGTTCGTACCGCATGACGCAGGCTCGGCACCAGATACGCCAGCGACTTCCCGGTCCCGGTGCCCGCCTGCACCGCGAGGTGTTCCTTGGTATCGATGGCGTGATCCACCGCCGCCGCCATCGTCACCTGCCCGACGCGTTCCTTCCCGCCGAGCGCGCGCACGGCGGTGGCCAAAAGCTCGGGAACGGGAGGCAGTTCGGGCACGCGACGAGCCTACTGCTTCGGACCGACACCGATAACCGCCCGATCGGATCCTCGGCCTGCTTCGCGCATCTTCCGAACGCGAAACCGGCGTGTTCTGCGGAAGGTCGGGTGGAGGGTCTGCGCTAGCGAATGACCGAGCCCTCGATATCCACCCCCGCCGCACGCATGCGATCGAGTGCGGCGGTGGTCGTATCGGGTGCGACGCCAGCGGTGAAGTCCAGCAGCACCCTGGTGTCGAAACCTTCGATGCGGGCGTCCAGAGCGGTGGCGCGGACGCAGTGGTCGGTGGCGATGCCGACGATGTCGAGTTCATCGATGGCGCGCTCACGTAGCCAGTCAGCGAGGCTGGTGCCGTCCTCGGTGGCGCCCTCGAAACCCGAATAGGCGGCACTGTATTGGCCCTTGGAGAAGATCTCCTGGATCTGCTCGGTATTCAGGGCGGGGTGGAAATCCGCGCCGGAGGTGCCGACCCGGCAGTGCGGCGGCCAGGTGTCCAGGTAATCCGGATGGTCGGAGAAATGGCCGCCGGGATCGATGTGGTAGTCGCGGGTGGCCACGACCGCGCTGTAATGCGCGGAGTCCAGGTAGCCGGTGATGCGCTGGGCGACCGTCGCCCCGCCGGTGACGGCAAGGGACCCGCCCTCGCAGAAGTCGTTCTGCACGTCGACGATGATCAACGCTCGGTTCATGTCGACCTCACCTTCCCAGGATCTAAGCGCCGAAGGTGTAAACACTCGGGCCCCTGTCTGTGGATTACATTGTGCCGCCTGATCGCTCGGGCGGGCTACCAACACTCGGAGGTCCACGTGAGCAGTACCGCCAGAATTTCGATCGCACTCTTCGTCGGCTACACGGCCTATCTCGCCACCGCCTTTCTGCTGGGTGACCGACCCGATGGGGTAGGTGACTGGGTGCCGCTGCTGATCAAGGGGTTCCTGATCGTGCTGGTAGCGATCTCCTTCGTGGAATGGCTGACCAAGCGACGCCACGCCGAAGCGGTCCGGGTCAGTTCGCGAATGTCGTCGGAATCGCAGGTTCCCCAGCCGATAGCTTCAGGCCCTCCCACGGCAGGCTGACCAAACCGCGCGCTACCAACTTGCGGCTGTCCGCGAGCGTGGGCAGCTCATCCACCGGTTCGCCGTCGCGCACCAGCGGGGTCAGCAACTCGCGCACCTCGAATCCGTTTGCGGCGGGCTGGGTTCCGGCGGCCGGATAGATGATCTCCTCCACCACGGTGCCGGTCCGGCGCGACAGCCGAATCGCCTTCTTGGTGCCCCCGCGCGACTCCTTGTGGCTGCTGCGCTTGGCGACCGGCAGCCCGTCCACCTCGACCAACTTGTAGACCATTCCAGCAGTGGGTGCGCCGGACCCGGTGACCAGCGACGTCCCGACCCCATAGGCATCCACCGGTTCGGCGCGCAGTGCGGCGATCGCGTACTCGTCCAGATCGCCGGAGACCACGATGCGGGTCTTGGTCGCGCCGAGTCCGTCGAGTTGGTCGCGCACCTGCCTGGCCAATACGCCGAGATCACCGGAATCGATACGCACACCGCCCAATTCGGGCCCGGCGACCTCGATGGCGGTCGCCACTCCCTGGGTGATGTCGAAGGTGTCGACCAGCAGTGTGGTGCCGATGCCGAGTGCCTCGATCTGACCGCGGAATGCGGCGGCCTCGTGCGCGCCATCCGCAGCGCTGTGCAGCAGGGTGAACGCATGCGCGCTGGTACCCGCCCCCGGCACGCCGAACCGGCGCACGGCCTCCAGATTGGAGGTGGCGTCGAAGCCGGCCACGTATGCCGCGCGCGAGCAGGACGGCGCCGCGAGTTCGTGGGCGCGGCGGGAGCCCATCTCGATGATCCGGCGTCCGTCGGCGGCGCTCACCATGCGGGCGGCGGCCGAGGCGATCGCGCTGTCGTGATTGAGGATCGACAGGGCGATGGTCTCCAACAGGACGCATTCGGCGAAGCTGCCGCGCACCGAAAGAATCGGGGAGCCCGGGAAATACAGTTCGCCCTCCGGATAGCCGTCGATATCGCCGGTGAAGCGGTACTCGCGCAGCCAATCGATGGTCCTCGAGTCCAGGAAGCCAGCCGCGATATCGAGCTCCGGTTCCTCGAAACGGAAATGCGCCAGCGCCTCGACCAGTCGGCCGGTGCCCGCGACCACCCCGTAGCGGCGACCATTCGGCAAACGTCGTGCAAACACCTCGAAGGTGCAGCGGCGGTGCGCCGAGCCGTCGCCGAGGGCGGCCGCGAGCATGGTCAGTTCGTACTGATCGGTCAGCAGGGCGGTGCTGCGCATCTCCACCCCAGCCACTGTAGACAGCCGTGGCGGGCATGATAGGCCGGTGTGGTCGGGGTGTCTGTCAATTACCGGTGGACGGGTGTTGTGTATCCGGAGTCGAGTCGTACCCTGAGTGTTATGGCCTTGTGCGAAGTGAACGCGACACTGTCGGCGGCACAGGCGACTCCGGAGGCGGTCGAATACACCGAGATCCTGGAGGCCGAGGACCGTCCGTGGGTGACGGTCGTATGGGATGATCCGGTCAACCTCATGCACTACGTCGCCTACATCTTCCAGAAGCTGTTCGGCTACAGCAAAGCGAAGGCGACCGAATTGATGCTGAAGGTGCACAACGAGGGCAAGGCAGTAGTGTCGTCGGGTTCGCGGGACAAGATGGAACAGGACGTGCGACGGCTGCACGCCGCGGGTCTCTGGGCGACCATGCAACGGGACGACTGACCGGTACGACTACCCTGACGTCAGTGCGTAAGTGGAGCCGGAAGAACTCGCTGAGCGGCCTCAAATTGCGATCCGAAATGGACGCGCGTGAGGCGAGCGTGCTGCGGTCCCTGGTCGGCGCGGTTTCCGGCCTACTGACCGAGCGGGCCGAATCCGCACCCGACGATGAGCTCGCCGAGCTCACCGGGCTGCGCAGCGGCAATACGACCCCGCCCGACGATCCCCGGCTGCACCGGCTACTGCCGGACTTCCACCGGAGTGAACCGGGCTCACCCGATGCCGATCGCGCCGATCTCAACAGCGCGCTGCGCGGCCTGCACGAACCGGAGATCATCGACGCCAAGCTGGCGGCCGGATCGGTGGTGCTGAATACGGTGCCGACCGACGGCGGGAAGATCGTGCTGACGCCGGAGCAGGCCGACGCCTGGTTGACCGCGCTGACCGATGTGCGGCTGGCCTTGGGCACGGTGCTCGGAATCGATGCCGAAACACCGGATCACCTCGAACCCGATGATCCGCGCGGGCCGCATCTGGATGTGTACCACTGGCTGACGTGGATGCAGGATTCGCTGCTGCAGGCCCTCGCGCCCTGAGGGGCGTCCGTCCGGGAACCGATGCGCGGTCAGGTCCGCCGCGGCTCGAAGTGTCGCATGCTTGCATGGAGATCGTCGTGACCAGTAGTCAGGAGCACATGCTGTGAATGCGCAAGCCGGACTGCGGAATTCGCTCACCGATGTGCCGAGCCTGCTGGTCGGGCACCATCATCTGCTCGACCCGGACGCGACGCTGGGTTCCGGCGCGGCGACCGGCTGCACCGTCGTGCGCGTGCCCGGCGGTGCGATCGCGGCGGTCGATGTGCGCGGCGGCGGGCCGGGGACCAGGGAAACCGATCTGCTCGCCCCGGGCAATACTGTGCGCCAAGTGAATTCGATCCTGCTCACCGGCGGCAGCGCCTACGGACTCGCGGCAGCGGACGGCGTAATGCGTTGGCTGGAGGAACATCACGAGGGCATACCGATGGATCCGGCCGATCCGAGTCGGGTGGTGCCCATTGTCCCCGCCGCCGTGATCTTCGATCTTCCGTTGGGGGACTGGCGAATTCGACCGACCGCCGACTTCGGTTTCCGCGCGGCCGAGGCGGCGGCGGAGGAGTTCGAGCGCGGGTGCGTCGGCGCTGGCGTCGGTGCGCGCGCCGGTTCGATCAAGGGAGGCGTGGGCACGGCGAGCGTAGTGCTCGGCGCGGGTGCGGCCGCGGGTGTCACCGTGGCGGCGCTGGTTGTCGCCAACCCGGTCGGCTCGGTTTTCGATCCACGCACCGGCCTGCCATGGGGCATCGGCACCGAGGGCCCCGACGCATTCGGCCTATCTCCGGCTACGCCCGAGCAACTGGCCGTGGCCAACGCCCTCCCGGTCAAGGGCACCGTCCTCAATACGACCATCGGCGTGGTCGCCACCGACGCGCCTCTGGACCCGGCCAGCTGTCAGCGTATGGCGACCACCGCCCACGACGGGCTCGCCCGCGCCATCCGGCCCGCCCACTCGCCCCTGGACGGTGACACCCTCTTCGCCCTGTCCACCGGCACCGCCGAAATCACCGAGGCCGCGCTGCCGCCTGCGTTCCCATCCGACCTCCTGGTCCTGGACGAGATCTGTACCGCGGCGGCCGTCTGCGTCGAGCGCGCCATCGTCGATGCGATCCTGTCCGCCCACTCCGTGGCGGGCATCCCCGCGTACGCCGATCTCTTCTCGCGCTCCTAGCGGCCCCGCGCAGCTTCGGACGGTTTCGCTTATCGGCTGGCCGCGCTCGGAGCGGGTCCCGCAGAGTTTCGGGCGGCCCCGCACATCGACTCGCCGCCAGACATGCCGGGCGGGATCCGCGAAAGTGTGCGGGAGCCACGGGAACAGCGTCGAGGAGGGGACCGGCCGACAGGTGGATGGGAATAGCGGAATATTCTGGGTCGTTGTCGGGTGCGATGTGTCGGCAGCGGATATGCCGAATGCGGAAGGGTTTGACTCGTGCTGGTGATCAGGACCGACCTGGTGGAGGCGATGGTGGCGCATGCGCGCGCCGATCACCCGGACGAGGCCTGTGGCGTCATCGCCGGTCCGGAGGGTTCGGATCGGCCGGAGCGTTTTATCGCCATGGTCAATGCCGAGCGCTCGCCGACCTTCTACCGGTTCGATTCCGGTGAACAGCTGAAGGTGTGGCGGTCGATGGACGATGCCGACGAGACCCCGGTGGTGATTTACCACTCGCATACCGCCACCGAGGCCTATCCGAGCCGCACCGATATCTCCTATGCGTCCGAGCCGTTCGCGCATTACGTGCTGATCTCCACCCGCGATCCCGAGCAGCACGAACTGCGCAGCTATCGGATCGTAGACGGTGAGGTCACCGAGGAGCCGGTGCGGATCGTCGATGCGTACGAGACCGCTTAGTACCCATGTTCGTCGAATTCGAGGAGTCCCCATGCCGGTAACCGTGTCCATCCCGACCATCATGCGTGGCCTTACCGGAGGCGAGAAGCGCGTCGACGCGCAGGGCTCGACCCTGTCCGCGCTGATCGAGAACCTCGAGGCCAACCATCCGGGCCTCGCGGAGCGGCTGCTCAAGGACGGCAAGCTGAACCGCTACGTCAACATCTACGTCGACGACGAGGATGTGCGCTTCGCGGGCGGACTCGACGCGCAGGTGCCCGAGGACGCGAGCGTCACCATCCTGCCCGCCGTCGCCGGAGGCTGATCGAGCCCGTGGCGCGCTATGAATCGCTGATCGCGACCCTCGGCAACACCCCGCTGGTCGGTCTGCGCAACCTGTCCCCGCAATGGGACGGTGAAAATCCGGTGCGGCTGTGGGCCAAACTCGAGGACCGCAACCCGACCGGTTCCATCAAGGATCGTCCCGCTCTGCGGATGATCGAACAGGCCGAGGCCGACGGCCTGCTGACGCCCGGCTGCACGATCTTGGAGCCGACCAGCGGAAATACCGGCATATCGCTGGCCATGGCGGCCAAACTCAAAGGCTACCGGCTGGTCTGCGTGATGCCGGAGAACACCTCGGTCGAGCGCCGTCAACTGTTGACCATGTTCGGTGCGCAGATCATCGATTCCCCGGCCGCGGGCGGTTCCAATCAGGCGGTCGCGCTGGCCAAGCGGATCGCCACGGAGAATCCGGACTGGGTGATGCTGTACCAGTACGGCAATCCGGCCAATGCCTTGGCGCACTACGAGACCACCGGCCCGGAAATCCTCGCCGACCTGCCCGAGATCACCCATTTCGTCGCGGGTCTCGGCACCACCGGCACGCTCATGGGAACCGGCCGCTTCCTGCGCGAGAAGGTGCCCGGCATCGAAATCGTCGCGGCCGAACCGCGCTACGGCGAACTCGTGTACGGACTGCGCAATATCGATGAGGGCTTCATTCCCGAGCTCTACGACGAGTCGGTGCTGACAACTCGTTTTTCGGTCGGTCCATTCGATGCGGTGCGGCGCACGCGCGAGCTGGTGCTGGAAGAGGGCATTTTCGCGGGCATTTCGACCGGCGCGATTCTGCATGCGGCGCTCGGTGTCGCGCGCAAATGCGTGCGTGCGGGCACGCGCGCCGATATCGCCTTCGTGGTGGCCGATGGCGGGTGGAAGTACCTGTCCACCGGGGCGTACGACGGGACCCTCGAAGAGGCCGAGGAACGCCTCGACGGCCAGCTCTGGGCCTGAGTTTCGAGCGATCCGGCCGGAGCGTGCGCTTTTCGCGCGGAAAGTGCACGCTCACGCCTGTATCACCGGCCGTTTGGTCGCGAATTGCCCCGGTACTCTCGAAAGAGCGAGTCCCTTGTCGCATATCGTCGGCGTCCGGGTCTCGCTCGACGAGGAGGTTGCGATGACCGGCGGTTCGGGAATCGGTTCGTCGTTCGATCCGGAACGGATCGCCGCACTACGCGCCCAACTGGGGCAGTCGAGCATGCCTTCCGGTACGCCCGCCAAACCGAACAGCGTCGCGCCGATCAAACAGCTCTGGCTGCGCGCGGGCGTCATCATCACCGCATTCGTCGCCCTGCTCTACGGCATCGAAGGCGTCGACAACCTCGACCACAACCAACTCGATTACAACGGCATCGAACCGCGCGAGGCGGACGGCCTGTGGGGCATTCTGTGGGCCCCCGTCCTGCATCACGGCTGGGACCACCTGTTCGCCAATACGCTTCCGGTTATCGTCCTCGGCTTCATCACCCTGCTCGCGGGCATCGGTCGTGGACTCGCCGCCACCGCGATCATCTGGATCGTTGCCGGAGTCGGCGTCTGGCTCACCGGCGCCACCGGATCGGTGCATCTCGGCGCATCGTCGCTGATATTCGGCTGGCTGACCTTCCTGATCTCGCGTGGCTGGTTCGCCCGCAATCTGGTGCAGATCGGGATCGGCCTGGTTGTGCTGGCGATTTACGGGTCGGTGCTGTGGGGTGTGCTGCCCGGACAGCCCGGAATCTCTTGGCAGGGCCATCTTTTCGGGGCAATGGGTGGAGTGCTGGCCGGCTGGGTACTCTCTGGTGATGAACGTCGACACCGTCGCGGGGATCGAGCCGGAGTCAATGCGTAGTCGCGGTTGTCGCGCGGTTCGCAGCGGAATGTGGGGGATCGGTTCTTGAGCGAGCGAACAACAAAAACAGCCGGGCTCTCGCTCGTGACGGTGCCGAGCGTTAGCGAGGCGCTGTTATGAGCGAGAATTCGTCGTGGGAGCATGGGGGAATGCGCCTTACCGTCCTCGGGTGCTCGGGCAGTGTGTCCGGCCCGGACTCCCCAGCGTCGGGGTACCTACTGACCGGGCCGGATATGTCGCCGGTGGTCATCGATTTCGGACCCGGCGTGCTCGGCGCATTGCAGCGCTACGCCGATCCCGGTGAGGTCGATATCTTCCTCACGCATCTGCATGCCGATCACTGCCTGGATCTGCCCGGACTGCTGGTCTGGCGGCGCTACCACCCGTCACCTCCGGTGGGACAGGCGATCGTGCGCGGTCCGTCCGATAGCGCGGTGCGCATCGGCAATGCGTCCGCCGAGATCGGCGGCGCATGCGACGACTGGTCCGACGTCATCGATCACCAGACGTGGGTCGAGGGCGAAGCGATCGAATTCGGTCCGGGCCATACGGTGCTCGCGCGTCGGATGTATCACCCGCCGGAGTCGTACGGGCTGCGCATCGTGACCGCGACCGGGCGGACCTTCGTCTACACCGGCGACACCGCGATGTGCGATGCGGTACTCGAACTCGCGCAGGGCGCCGACATTCTCATGTCGGAGGCGTCGTGGACGCACGATCCGGCCAACCGGCCGCCCGGCATTCATCTTTCCGGCACCGAGGCGGGCATTATCGCCGCGCGTGCGGGCGTGAAAGAGCTGCTGCTCACCCACATTCCGCCGTGGACCTCCCGCGAGGACGTGATCGCCGAGGCGAAGGCGCAGTTCTCCGGACCGGTGCACGCCGTCGCACCGGGCGAAACCTTCGACATCTGACCGCCTGCCGCGCGCGGTTGGCCATGTGACTAGGCTTGGCGCGTGTCGAGACGAGCCGATGGCAGGGCGGACGATGAGCTCCGCGAGGTACGGATCACCCGTGGCTTCACCACGCATCCAGCCGGTTCGGTGCTGGTGGAGTTCGGGCAGACCCGGGTGATGTGCACCGCGAGCGTCACCGAGGGCGTGCCCCCGTGGCGTCGTGATTCCGGACTCGGCTGGCTCACCGCCGAATACGCGATGCTGCCCGCGGCCACGCATACCCGTAGCGGGCGGGAATCGGTGAAGGGCAAGGTCGGCGGGCGCACCCAGGAGATCAGCCGGTTGGTCGGCCGGTCGCTGCGGGCATGCATCGACCTGGCGGCCATCGGTGAGAACACCATCGCCATCGACTGCGATGTGCTGCAGGCCGACGGTGGCACTCGGACCGCGGCCATCACCGGCGCGTATGTCGCGCTCTCGGATGCGGTCACCTACCTCGGTGCGGCGGGCGGATTGGCCGACCCGCAGCCGATCTCGTGTGCGATCGCCGCGGTGAGCGTGGGTGTCGTCGACGGCAGGGTGCGGTTGGACCTGCCGTACGAAGAGGATTCGCGCGCCGAGGTCGATATGAATGTGGTCGCCACTGATACCGGCACCCTGGTGGAGATCCAGGGCACAGGTGAGGGCGCCACCTTCCCGCGCTCCACCCTGGACAAGCTGCTCGACTCCGCACTCGCCGGCTGTGAGCGGCTGTTCGCCGTCCAGAAAGAGGCGCTCGCGCTGCCGTATCCGGGTGTGCTGCCGCAGCCTGCCGAGTCGAAGAAGAAGTGATGTCGCGCCGCGTCCTGGTCGCCAGTCGCAATGCCAAGAAGCTGAACGAACTGCGCCGGATCCTCGCCGACGCGGGTATCGCTGGCATCGAGATCGTCGGACTCGGCGATGTGCCCGCCTACGACGAGGCGCCCGAGACCGGCGCGACCTTCGAGGAGAATGCGCTGGCGAAGGCGCGCGATGGCGCGGCCGCCACCGGATTGCCCTGTGTCGCAGACGATTCCGGGATCGCGGTGGACGCGTTGAACGGTATGCCCGGCGTGCTGTCGGCGCGCTGGTCCGGTGTGCACGGCGACGACGCGGCCAATAATGCCCTGCTGCTCGCCCAACTCGGTGACGTACCGGACGAGCGGCGCGGCGCACAGTTCGTCTCCACCTGCGCGCTGGTGGTGCCCGGCGGCACCGAGATCGTGGTGCGCGGTGAATGGCCGGGCGTGATCGGCCGCAAGCCCGTGGGCGACGGTGGATTCGGCTACGACCCGCTGTTCATTCCGACAGGCGGCGATATCACCGCTGCCCAGCTGACGCCCGCCGAGAAGGATGCCGTGTCCCATCGCGGTCGCGCGCTGACTCAGCTGCTCCCGGCACTCGCGGCCCTCGCTGAGGCCTGAGTCAGCCGTACGCTCGAGAGGCTGCAACCGCTGCGGATCCTCCCGGCGACGGATGTGTGCCGCGCGACGGGCGGTGATTCCCTGAGGGTCGGGTCGCGCGGCGGGGTGCGGCGTTAGGGGTGGGTCAGAGGTCGAAGTCTTGCTTCACCTTGTTCGCGTTGACGTGCTCGACGAAGAAGGACAGCAGGGGGATGGTGCCTGCGATGAGGGTGCCGACGGTGCGCGGGATCGGCCAGCGCACCTTGACCGCGAGGTCTGCGGTAACCAGCAGGTAGACGAAGTAGACCCAGCCGTGCACGACGGCGATCCAGTTCGGGGTGTGCACATCAAAGCCGTACTTGACGATCATTTCGCCGGTGAGCAGCAGCAGCCACAGACCCGTCGTCCAGGCGAGTACCCGGTAGCGCAGGAGTGCGGGCTTGATCTTCGCGACGTCGGTCGCCCTTGGCTCGGGGGTGAGCGTCGCGGCGGATTCGGTCGAGTTCTCGCTGGTGGTCAACCGGCGCTCCTCTGTGTGTCGTGGGCGAGGCCCGCGTCCCGGACGTGTTGGTCGATATCTTGTGCGTGCAGCTCGGCCAGATATTTGTTGTATTCGGCGAGCACCGGGTCATCGTCGCGGGCAGCTTTGGGCCGCTCGGGCAGCAGTCCGGCCGGAATCTCGCGCGGCGCGTCGACTTTCGTGGGTCGGCGCGCCTTCGCGGGAGCCGGTTCAGCTTCCGGCTCCTTATCCGCTTCGGATTCCAGCCGCACGAACCGGAAGTAGGCGAAGACCGCGAATCCGGCGAACAGCGGCCACTGCAGTGCGTAGCCGAGATTCTGGCCGGTGCCGCTCGCGGATTCGAACCGCTCCCACTGCCACCACCCCAACGCCAAGCAGGCGAGGGCGGCCACTATCACCAGCACGATCAGGGCTGGGCGATTGTGTGCCGAGCGGCGAGGTGGAGCGGACACGCATACCACGGTACCTGTCTACTACACGGTACGTAGGAGCAGGTCGAATCAGCGGTCGGGCCTCAGAACTTGTAGGTGATCCCGGTCATGCGCTCGGATTCCTCCCACAGTCGGCGCAGCAGTTCGGGATTGTTCGACAGCTTGCTCGACGGCGAGGGTTCGACCGGGCCCTGGCTCTGGAACAACCGGTTCGGCCCCCAGTAAGTGGTGGGATCGGCATCGGGCATGGTGGCCGCGAAGAGGGTGGAGTGGGCGGCCTTGGCCGGGGCATGGCCGATGATGCGGATGAAAGGCTTGCTGATCCGGTCGAGTGGGGTTTCGGTCCTTGCGAACAGATCGGTTGCCGAGACGCCTGGGTGTACCGCGTAGGAGCGTTTGTCGGAGCCCGCCTCGGTCAGCCGCCGTTGCAGTTCGCGGGCGAACATCAGGTTGGCCAGCTTGGACTGGGCGTAGGCGAGGTTGCGCTGGTAGCGGCGGTTCTCGTAGTTGAGATCGTCGATCCACAGCTTCGGGGTCTGCTTGTGCGCGATGCTCGCCAGGCTCACCACCCGATCCCGGAGGCGATCCAACAGCAGCCCGGTCAGCGCGAAATGGCCGAGGTGGTTGACGCCGAACTGGGTTTCGAACCCGTCCTTGGTGCGTGAGAACGGAATGTTCATCAGGCCGGCGTTATTGATGAGCACATCGAATTCGCCGGTCTTGTCGACGAATTCGCGCACCGATGCCAGATCCGCCAGATCCAGCTGCTCCACCCGGACGTCGCCATCGATCCGGTCGGCGATCGGCTGCGCCTTCGCGACGTTGCGGCAGGCCATGATCACGGTGCCGCCCTTGCTCGCCAGCACCGAGGTGGTCTCGACACCGAGGCCGCCATTGGCTCCGGTGACGATGAAGGTGCGCCCACTCTGGTCGGGCATATCTTTCGGGTTCCACGCCATGAGCCGACCTTACTTCGGAGTAAGTTGCAGCGGAAGGGCGACACGCAATCCGGACCTTCGATCACCCTGCGCTGGTGTAGGCATGGGGCCGCCAACGGTGCGTTCTCGGTGATTGCTGTCGTGTCGCTGGGAGGAGGAGGGGAGTGGTGGGTGGCCCTACTTGGGGAATGAGCGGTGCGGTTGCTGTCGCTGAGAATACTTCGGAGCCGTTGGGTCGGAGCAAGACGAATGCCGTGTTTGCCACGATTGTGCTCGGGATGTTACTGGCGGCGCTGGATCAGACGATCGTGTCGACCGCGTTGCCGACGATCGCTGCCGATCTGGGCGAGGCAGGGCATATGGCGTGAGTGGTTACGGCCGCCGATCTACGGCCGGGTGATCGGCTGCGGCTATCTCGCCGAAGATGGTGTGGCACTGCGACTTACCGGACAGCGCGAGGTCGACCGGATCCAGGCATCGTGGCGGCGCTGGTTCGATACCGAGCTCGACGATTGGGGCTGCGCCGATCCGACCGACCGTGCGCTGTTGGATCGGGCCCTGGGGAAGCCGCCAAGCTGAAGACGCCAGAGAACACGAGCCGGTCCACGCCCAGTACTTGTGCCCAACTACTCGTAGACGTATATTCGTAGACGAGTAAGGAGGTGTCCATGGTGGCGAAGCGCAAGGTGAACAATCTGCTGGCGCTGGCGGTGCTCGCGACCGTCATCGAACGGCCGATGCACCGCTACGAAATCGCCTCGCAGATGCGTGAGCGCGGCAAGGACCGCGATATGGACATCAAATGGGGCTCGCTTTACACCGTCGTGCAGAACATGGAGAAGGCGGGCTTCCTGGAGGTCGTCGGCAGTGAGCGCGACGGCGCTCGGCCGGAACGCACGATCTATGCGATCACCGATGCCGGTCGCACCGAAATGGCTGACTGGACAAGAGAATTGATTGCCGAGCCGGAGCTGGAACACCACCGGTTCACGGCCGGACTCTCCGTCGTGGCGGCGCTGCCGCCGGATGAAGTCGTCGAGTTGCTCGGCCGGCGCATCGACGCGCTGGGTCGCATCATCGAGGCTGCGCGCCGAGAACTCGATCAACTGGCTGCCGCCAATCTGCCCCGGCTTTTCGTCGTCGAAGCCGAATATGGTGTGGCGATGCTGGAGGCCGAGGTGGCGTGGGCTGCGTCGCTGCGTGACGAGATCGCCGCGGGCAGCTTCCCCGGCGTGGATCTCTGGCGGCATATGCATGTCGCAGGCATGTCGCCCGCCGAGGTCACGGAGCTGGTGGAAAGGGGGATGACGGAGTAGACGTCCCGCTCTCGGCCCGGTCCGTACCGGGCGGAGTGAATTGTCGAGACCGGGCCCGGCGGGGTGCGGCAACACCGCCGCCGAGCCCGATGTAACCGTCTCGAACCGCGTCCGCATGCGCGCACCCGGCTGCAAGGCTGGCAACCACAGGATAACTGGGTGTGCGATCGGACGGTCGGTTCGGGCTTCGAAGAACCCGTATCGCACATAACTGGAGTACACCCATGTCCAAAACAGAAACGGCCATTGTTATCGGCGGCGGTATCGCCGGACCCGTCACCGCCACCGCATTGCACAAGGCGGGCATTGCCGCTCGCGTCTACGAGGCCTATCCCGGTCCGACGTTCGGTATCGGCAGCGGGTTGGCATTGGCACCGAATGGTGTTGCCGCCCTTGACATTATTGGTGCAGGCGACCGCATTCGCGCCATCGCGAGTCCGATATCGCATACGCAGCTTTCGGTGGGCGGCAAAGTGTTGCAAATGCCGGAAATGCCCGACGTGCCGTCATTGAAGATGGTCGACCGCAACGAATTGCACCGCGAACTGCACGATCACGCGGTTGCCGCGGGGATTCCTTTCGAATACAACAAGCGAATCGTGCGCGTCGACGAGGACGCGGACGGCATCACCGCGCATTTCGCCGATGGCAGTAGCGCAACCGCGGATGTGCTGATCGGCGCGGACGGCATTCGATCCACGGTGCGCGGTCTCATCGACCCGAATAATCCGGGACCGGAGTACACCGGGATGATCGGATTCGGTGCGATGCTCGACAGCGATTTCGGAATTCCCTCGGAGACAATGGTTTTCGCGTTCGGTAAGAAGGCGTACTACCTCTACGGAACCGTCGAGGGCAATAGGGTCATGTGGGGTGCGAATCTGCCGCACAAGGAGTATCTGTCGCTGACCGAGGCTCGCGCGATTCCGGCCGAGCACTGGTTGGCAATCCTGCGGGAGACCTACGCCGAGGACACTCCGGGCGGTGAATTCGCCCGCAGGACCACTGCGGAAAACCTGGAAACGACTGGCGCACTGCACATTATGCCGCCGGTGCCGACCTGGTATCGGGGCCGCATGGTGTTGGTCGGGGATTCGGTGCACGCGCCGTCCAACAGTTCTGGGCAGGGGGCGTCGCTGGCCATCGAGAGTGCGGTGCAGTTGGCGCGGTGTCTGCGGGACCTGCCCGATCACACCTCGGCCTTCGCCGCCTATGAAGGGGTGCGGCGGCCGCGGGTGGAGGGTGTCGCGGCGCGGGCGCGCAAGATCAACCACAGCAAGACGCCGGGACCGGTGGCGCGGCGGATGATGTCCTTGCTGATGCCGCTGCTTATCAAGGCGATGAACCCGGAGAAGACCATGGGTGTCGAGCAGCGGTATCGGATCGAGTGGGATGCGCCGGTGCAGCAGGAGTTGGCGACCGCGAAGGCGTAGTGCTGGTGCTGCCTGTCTCTTCCGGGGACGGGCAGCACTATTTCGAACCCGGCGGCCGGTTCGTCCGTAACGTAGGAGATGGGAATTGAAAGACAAAGGGGGGATAGATGGTGCATACCGATCCTGCGTTGCAGCTGACCGGGCTCTATAAGCGATTCGGCGGCCCGTGGGTCGTCGACGATGTCGGCCTCACGGTGCCGCCGGGCTCGTTCTTCGGGCTGGTCGGCCCGAACGGTGCGGGCAAGACCACCACCTTGTCGATGGCCTGCGGACTGTTACGGCCGGACGCCGGACAGGCGCGGATCTTCGGCGTCGACGTTTGGGCCGATCCGGTCGCGGCGAAGACTTTGGCGGGCGTGCTGCCGGACGGCCTTGCGCTACCGGAGCGCCTGACGGGCCGAGAACTATTGACCTACACCGGTTTACTGCGCGGTCTGCCCGCGAATACGGTGGCCGAACGTGCCGATGAACTGCTCGGAGTCTTCGAATTGACCGGTGCCGAACGGACTCTCGTCGTCGATTACTCCGCGGGTATGCGCAAGAAGATCGGGTTGGCCACGGCGCTGCTGCACGCACCGAAACTACTGGTGCTCGACGAACCGTTCGAGGCCGTGGATCCGGTGTCGGCGAGCACGATTCGCACAATTCTGCAGCGGTTCGTCGCGGCGGGCGGTGCGGTGGTGCTGTCGAGCCATGTGATGGCGCTGGTGGAGAACCTGTGCGATCGGGTAGCGGTGATCACCGCCGGGCGAGTGGTGGCCGCGGGCACGCTCGACGAGGTGCGCGGGGACAGTACCTTGGAGGCGGCGTTCGTACATCTGGTCGGTGGCCGAGTCGGCGGGGAGGACGGGCTGTCGTGGTTGGCGTCCTGATTCGGATGCGGTTGCTGCTGACCAAGCGTGCTCTGGGCAACGGCTGGCAGGGCGTCACCTTCGTCAGCGGTGTGGTCATCGGCGTCGTATTCGCGCTCGGTACAGCGGGTCTCATCGGATTCGGGGTGCGGGACGGCGACGTGGGCGGTGGTGTCACGGTGGCCGCTGCGTGGTATGGAATATGGACGCTCGGCTGGCTGTGCGGTCCGGTATTGATGGGCAGCAGCGATGAGACCGTGCAGCCCGAACATCTGCGGCTGTTGCCGCTGAGTCATCGACAGTTGGCCACCGGGCTATTGGCGGCGGCGTTCGTGGGGCCTGCGCCGGTGATCAATCTGCTGGCGTTCGCTGGACTGGTTGTGCTTGCGGCGCAACTGAGTTGGGCTGCCGTCGGGGTCGCGGTGGTCGGTGTGGTGCTGCAGTTGTTATTCGTCGTGGTGCTCTCGCGGGTGGTGCTGGCGTGGATCGGTGCCGCGATGCGTTCGCGGCGGGGACGCGATCTCGGGGTACTGCTGGCGGGTCTCGCCGGTTTGGCCTACTACCCGATGAGTTTCCTGCTGAATCATGTGGATGCGGTGCGGGAATCGGCACCGTGGTTGGCGAATCTGTTGCGCGTGTTGCCTTCCGGGTGGGCACCAGTTGCGGTGGGAGCGGCGGCGCGCGGTGACTGGTTGTCGGCAGTGGGCGCGTTGGTCGGGTTGTCGGCCTTGACAGGGGTGCTGTGGTGGGCATGGTCTGTGCTGTTGCGGAGGCGGTTGACCGCGCCGCTGGATTCGGTATCCGGCGCGGGCGGGCGTGGGATGCTGCTGAGTCGGGTGCGGACGTCCGGGCCGGTGGGTGCGGTGGTGGTCAAGGAGTTGCGAACCTGGTCGCGAGATAGCCGACGCCGGGCGGCGCTGTTGCCCGTGCTGCTGGTGGGTGCCCTGCTGCCGGTGTTTCCGGCAATACAGGGCGACGGTTCGGGCGGCGTGGCGTTCGCGGGTGTGAGTGCCGCGTGGTTCGCGGGCCTGGCCGCCAATAACCTCTACGGCTACGACGGCACCGCACTCTGGCAGACACTGGTGACTCCCGGCGCGGTGCGCGCCGATGTGCGCGGACGACTGCTGGCCCTGCTGCTGGTGATCGGGCTGCCGTCTGTGCTGCTCGCAGTTGTGCTGCCGGGCGCGCTCGGCCGTTGGTCGATGTATCCGTGGACGCTATCGCTACTTTTCGCTGTCCTCGGCGTCGGCGCGGGCTCGGCCGTATTCCTGTCGGTGACCGCGCCCTACCCGCTACCACCGCGCACCGGAAACCCCTTCGCCTCCTCCGGAAACCCAGGCTGCGCAAAGGCTTTGGTGCAAGTCGCCACCAGCTTGGGCCAACTGGTCGCGCTGATCCCGGTCCTGATCGTGCTGCTCATCGGCCTAGCCCTCGACATCACCGCCGTACTGTGGCTGGCCCTACCGGTCGGGATTGCGATCGGGATCATCGCAGCTGTGCTCGGTGCGCGTCTCGCCGAAGAGCGATTGTCCGCCCGCGGACCAGAAGTTCTTGCGGCTGTGCAGCCGCGTTGATGCTCGCATCGCGCGGCCACCAGGTCTTGTCTCGAAGTGGTGGGCGTCCATCGAGCCGAGTCGAATGGTGGTACTGAACCCTGTCCGGAACCGGATGGTGCCTCGGAGAGTGACTTCCAGACAGGCCATAGCCGGATGGCTGGGACAATCCGCGTATGCCCCCTGGTCACGCCCCGCTCTAATCGAATGGCAGAAGTCGCGGCAGGAATTCGAACGACGGGCCGTGGGATAGGGATCGGCTGGTCGAGTATTGGGAGAGAAATACACTTGTTGGGTGGGCGATAGGGATTCCGATGGCAGTTTCGATCTGAATCAGCTGCGGACGTTCCTGGCGGTGCATCGCGCCGGATCAATTACGGCGGGAGCGCGGTTGGTGGGGTTGTCGCAGCCGACGGTGACGACGCAGTTGCCGCGCGCACGTGGTAGGTCACTGCTGAGGTGGGTGTCGGTTCCGGGTGCGCGCAGGTTTTGCCGCCGCCAATGCGCAGCGACCTGTCCGTGGCGGGTTTGCGCGTTGGCGGAACCACCTGGTGAGTCATTGCGGAGATGGGGCGTAGGTTTTGTGCGCTTGCGCCTGACGCTGTTCGGAGCGGCGGCGGAGGTATTCGGCGGTTCGGTCGTCGGCGGGGAGGAAGGCTTCCAGGTGTAGTTCGGAGAGGGTTATGTCTACGGCAGTGGCGAAGCTGGTGATGGTGGTGATGAGGCGGAGTTCGCCCTCGGGGGTGGTCAGGCGGAGCGGGACGGCGAAGCCGAGGTGGTCGGGGCCGGGGGTGGCGGCGGGGAGGTAGCTTTCGAGCTCGGCGATGAAGTCGTCGAGGCGGGGGTCGGGACTGCGTAGGGCCTTGCCGCGCAGGCTTTCGGTGACGTGGCGGCCCCATTCGGGGAGGTTCAGCACGCGTCGTGCCAGGCCGTCGGGGTGTAGGGCGAGGCGCAGGACATTGATCGGCGGGTTGATCAGTTCCGTGGCGGCCCCCTCGGTGAGGATGTCGAAGGCGGCATTGGCGGCGACCAGTCGGCCGTAAGGGCGGGTGACAACGGCGGGGTAGGGCAGATGCCCGTCGAGAATGCGCTCCAAGGCGACCCGCACCGGACCCAATTCCGGTGTGTCCAAGTCGGATTCGGGGAAGATTGGGGCATATCCCGCGGCGAGCAGCAGGGCATTGCGCTCGCGCAGCGACAGTTCCAGCGATTCGGCCAGCCGCACCACCATGGTGCGTCCCGGGCGCGAGCGCCCCTGTTCCAGGAAGCTCAGATAGCGCTGGCTGGTGTCCGCGCGAATAGCCAGGTCGAGCTGGCTCACATGTCGCTGCGTGCGCCAATGCCGCAACTGCTGAGCGAACGGATTCGGCTCCACCACTGTCGTCATGAATTCAGTGATATCCGACCCGCGGTGTCCGCGCCATTCCCCGGAGGGAATCACCGAACCCGCATCGGATGTCATTCCCTGCAGGGAATCGCGCCACAACGCCGCGCTCGCAAAACTCAGTGCCATGAGCAACCAAGACCTGAGCCGTTTCGCCGAGCGCTACATGTCCCAGTGGAACGAATCCGATCCGGAGATCCGCCGCAAGCTGATCCACGAGATTTGGGCACCCGAAGGTGCACAGACCCTGGTCGACCCACCGGTGGAGATCCGCGAGGCGGCGGCGAACCTGAACTTCGCCGTACCTGCCCTGGAAGTGCGCGGCCACGACGCGATGGAAGCCCGGGTGTCCCGCGCCTACGAGA
Organism: Nocardia sp. NPDC049737; assembly: GCF_040674755.1. Classification (NCBI taxonomy): domain Bacteria; kingdom Bacillati; phylum Actinomycetota; class Actinomycetes; order Mycobacteriales; family Nocardiaceae; genus Nocardia; species Nocardia sp. NPDC049737. The sequence continues at coordinate 37,808 of NZ_JBFANH010000032.1, forward strand.
TGTTCGTGGCTCCCGGCGAGTACATCTTCGAGGTGGGGGCGGCCACCGGGTTGCCCGCCGGTCTGATCGGCCTGCCTTGGTCGATGGTTTCGCGCGCCGACGGTTCCGTCGCGGGCGGCGGTTACGAGGTGATCGGGCTCGACTCGGATGGTCGCATCACCTTCGACCACCAATTCATCGAAGGCGTGCGATGACCGAAGTGGCGACCTTACGGTTCAGCCGGATAGTGCGCACCGCCGACGGTGGCTCCCGATTCGTCGATGCGGAACTCGCACTGACCGGTCGAACCGTCGCGGCGGGCGTACCCGCGATGGCCGTCGCCGGAATGTCGGCGGCGGCGACCGTAACCTACTTGCGCAGTGCGCAATTCGACAGCGAACCGCATCCGGCTCCAGCACAGCAATGGGTTGTGATGCTGCGGGGCGTAATCGAAGTGACCACGAGTGACGGCGCTCAGCGCAGATTCGGCCCCGGCGACCTCGTCCATGTCGAGGACACCGACGGCCGCGGCCACATCACCACTGGTGTCGGAGAAGCGCCCTACGAGGCGCTCTTCGTGCCTACCACAGAAAGCAGATCATGAAAGCCATGAAAGCCATGAAAGCCATTGCCTACCACCTCGATCCACTACAGGGGCGCGCCGGTTTGACCGCGCGGGTGCAAGAACTGCCGCAGCCGGGACCGAATCAGGTGGTCATCAGGGTGCGGGCGGCCTCACTGAACCGGCGGGATCTCATGCTGATGGACGGTATCTACCCGCTGCCCGCGACCCCGGGCATCGTCCCGCTGTCCGATGGTGTCGGTGAGGTTATCGCCCTGGGCGACAATGTGACTCGCGCCGCGCTCGGCGACCGGGTGACCGCGTCGTACTTCGTGCGTTTCATCAATGGCCCGCAGCGACTGGCGCAGGTCGCTGAACAGTACGGCGCCAACTACAACGGCATGCTAGCCACCTATGCGGTCATCGAAGAGGATTCTGTGGTGCACGTGCCCGAACATCTCACCGATGTCGAGGCGGCCACGCTGACCTGCGCGGGAGTCGTCGCGTGGGCGTCGCTGACCACACCGGTGCCGGTGTCTTCGGGGCAGACGGTACTTACCGTCGGCAGCGGTACCGTCGCGTTGTTCGCCGTGCAGCACGCGAAAATGCTTGGTGCCAGGGTTATTTCGATAACGTCCGGCACGGAGAAGGCGGAGCGACTGCACAAGCTCGGCGCGGACGAGACCATCGACCGCAACGCGACGCCGGACTGGGACGAGAAGGTGCTCGAGCTCACCGACGGCCACGGCGTCGAACATGTGGTGGAGGCCGTCGGACTGCCAACCCTGTCGAAATCGGTGCGTTCCGCAGGCTACAACGCGACGATCACCATGATCGGCGCATCGCAGCTGCCGGAGGGAGAGACATTCGAGAATCCGTTCGTCGGACCGTATCTCGCGATCCGCCGGATCGCGGTCGGCAGCCGGGACGATTTCGAGGCGATGAACCGCGCCATCACTGCCCATCGCATGCGCCCCGTCATCGATCGGACCTTTCCGCTCGACCAGGCGGTGGAGGCGTACCGCTACTTCCGCGAGGACAATCCGTTCGGCAAGGTCGTCATCACCATGCCGTAGGCCTGTGGATCAGGCCTCGAAGGGCACGATATTGCCTGCTGCATCGCGGGTTCCGGCGGTAGCTTCGATCGCGGCCGCCAACTCGGCGACGGTGGTCCAGGTGCGCGGCGGCTCCGCCTCGAGATTGCCGATGGTGTACCAGGTCTCGGTTTTGCGATAGCGGACCAGACCTTTACCCGTCGCATCGACGGTCACATCGAGCTCGCCGGAGACCGTCCCTTCCTCTTCGGTCATGACGGCGGCCTTGGCGGAAATCTCGATGATGTCGCTTATTTGAACTCTCCTCGACTGACGCAGTCGGCGACTGCGTTGCGCAGTGCGGTGTGTTCGGCGGGATCAACGTTCAGCGCGTATTTTACTTTGATCTTGACGTAATGCTCGAGATAGCCACACCGGAATTTTCCCGGCGGCAGGTAGTTCGCGACGTCTTGGTCACCCTTGGACCTGTTGGCGGAGGGATCGGAGGCGATCAGATTGACGGAGTCGTTGGCAATCCGGCGGCGGGTATCTTCATCGCGCTTATTCGCACCCGAACGCCACGCCTCGGCCAGCGGCACGATGTGTTCGGCGTCGACTCCGGCCGGGTCGGTTATGAACTTGTACGGCTTGAGCTTTCCGGTCTTGGAATCCAGTACGCCGTACTGGTCCTGCCAACCACCGCCGCGGCCGACGGTGAGCTCACAGGTTTTCGGGTCGAGTTTGACCGAGCCCGTCGCGTCGCGGAGCATCATCACGTCACGGCTGGTGCACTTGCTGTACTGCGTGAAGTCCGGGCCGAAGCCGTGCTCGGGCTTATTGGTATCCCAGTGCGGGAACTTCTCCCGGCTGTAGCCTTCCATCGACTCCTCGGGCGCATCGACGAGCTGGCCGAGCAGATCGTTGATGTCCTTGCCGGACGCCGTTGTGACATCCGCCGGTCCGGATCCCTTGCCGGTCTTACCGGTCCACTCGTCGATGAAGGAATAGCCAACGGCGACAACGACAGCCAAGACGATGGGTGCGCAAACAGCGAGTACACGACGCGCGGTGCGGGATGACAACCACTTCACAAAGATCGAACTTCCTAGCCTCGCACCGATGAATTTGTCGGGCGTCAAGCTACCTGCGGCCGATCGTCCCGTATGTGATTGTCGCGTATGACGTTCGGCACAGCTAGTCGAAGAACGCACGGCGTGGCAAGGGCACTCGACGGTAGACGCAGAACCACCCCTGGCTCGGCGTGCCGGCGCTGATCCAGGGGTGGTCGTGTCACGAATGAGCTCGTGCGCGGCCGAATGAATGGGCCGGTTGTCCAGGCCGGATGATCCATTCTCGCGGCGCCACGAGGCTGATGAGGGAAGTCTCGTCGGGCCGTGTCGTACTGCGGATAACTCCTCGTGACGATCTGTGTGAACTTCATTGTTCTTACGTAGAGAGACAGTAGATCATTCCAGATTCCTTTGCAATCGCTTTACTTAAGTCTGAGAATCTCCTGAATGGCGCGCCGGTCAGTTGAAACATGTACTGCTCACATACGGAAGTTAGGTTTACCTGCGGTTGTGGTGAGCGCGGCCGGGTGCCCGGCTTCCGGATGAGTGACGAGCGTCACATTCGATGGCGGTCACAATGCGGCCGAAACGTGTGTCGAAACCGGGTGCAGGCACAGAAGCCGGATCCAGGAAGGACCCACATCATGGCTACCGTCGACGTTCTCGACTCGTTCATCAACTACACCGACCTCGGTGCCGGTTCGGTACCGGTGGTGTTCCTGCACGGGAACCCGACCTCATCGCACCTGTGGCGCAATGTGATCCCGCATGTCGCCGATCAAACCCGGGTGCTCGCACCGGATCTGATCGGGATGGGTGCGTCCGGGAAGCCCGACAGCCCCTACCGCCTCGCCGACCACGCCCGCTATCTGGACGCCTGGTTCGACGCACTGGGCCTCGACCAAGTTGTCATCGTCGGCCACGACTGGGGTGGTGCGCTCGGTATGCATTGGGCGGCACGGCATCCCGAGCGCGTCCGGGGCATCGCACTGATCGAGACATTCCTGCGACCGATGCGCTGGGACGAACTTCCGCCGCTCGGCGCCGAACTTTTCCGGAAATTCCGGACGGCCGAGGGGGAGCGAATGGTGCTGGTGGAGAATACGTTCATCGAGTTCAACCTGCCGAGGGGCATTACCGACCTGTCGCAGGAAGATCACGACGTGTATCGCGCTCCCTTCCCGACGCCGGAATCGCGTAAGCCCATGCTGGCCTGGACGCGCGAATTTCCGTTGGAGGGCGAGCCTGCCGATGTGGTTGCGCTGGTGGAGAACTACGACCGGTGGGCGGCGGATTCGCCGGCGGTGCCCAAGCTCATCATGGCGCTCGACAATGGCGTCGGCCTCGGTTCGTCGGAGGTGATCGCATGGGCCGCCGAGACGTTCGCCAGCGCCGAGGTCGTCTCGGTCGGCGCGGCGGGACATCACGCACCGGAGGATCAGCCCGATGCCATCGGGACCGCGGTCGCGACGTGGTTGCGCGCGCACTCGTTGACGACGGCGACCACGAGTGCATGACTCCGGTGCGCCGCGCGGGTGCGGGGCACCCGCGCGGCGCATGTAGGACTTGCGTAACGCCGGAAACCGCCGAAGGATTGTGCGGTGGAACCCGAGCTATCGCACCCCGACCCGCCCAAGGCGGAAAACAGCGACGACATCGCTCGGGAGCGGCGGCTGGTCGATCGGGCGATCGCCGGGGAAGCGGCCGCCATCTCGGATGTGGTGCGGCAGCTACAGGATCCGCTGTACCGGCTGGCACTGCGCATGGTGTGGCGGCCCGCCGAAGCCGAGGACGCGACGCAGGAGATTCTGCTGCGAGTGGTCGGCAATCTCGCGACATGGCGAGGTGAGGCCAAGCTGCTGACCTGGGCCTACCGCATCGGCGTCAACTATCTGCTGAATCTCAAACGCCAGACGCCCCAGGAGGCGGCGCAGCTCAGCCTCGACGCATACCGCGACGGATTGGCGGACGGGCTCGCCGCCGACGACTATCGCGGACCCGAGGCCGAACTGCTCGCCCATGAGGTGCGGCTGAACTGCAGTCAAGCCATGCTGCAGTGTTTGGCCCGCGATGAGCGGGTTGCCTTTGTACTCGGTGACGTTTTCGAACTCGGCTCCGCCGATGCGGCCTGGATTCTGGGTATCACCGCCCCCGCATTCCGAAAGCGGTTGGAACGGGCCAAGAAACGCATCGGCACCTTCCTTAATGCGACCTGCGGCGTGGCCGATCCCGAGGCGTTCTGTCGCTGCTCGCGTCGGGTGGACAAGGCATTGGCGCTCGGACGCGTCGATCCGAAGCGGCCGGTATTCGCCCGACACGCGGTGAGTACGGGCGGCCGCAGCGTCACCGAGGTCGAACAGCAGATGATCCGACTGCACGACGCCGCCGCGGTAATCCGGCTGCACCCCGATTACGCTGCGCCGCAGGCGAAAATGGATGCGATCGCGGTATTGCTGAATTCGGGCAGGTTCCCGCTGCTCGACTGATTACGCGTTGGCTGGAAAGCGCACGTCGGTCAGTTCTTCGGATTTGGTCCACAAGGCGGCGGCGAGGTCGGCATTCGCCGCGGCCGAACTGCGGCCGACGACCTTCGGGTAGCCGCGGAATTCGAACCAGCTGTCCGGGCCGACGTAACTTCCCGGCGACAGCTGCTGGCTGGCGGCGAACAGGGTGGGCAGCGCGCCGAAACTCGCATCCTGGGCGAGCAGTTTATTGCCCACCTGCATGACCTCGTGCAGGATCCGGTTGCCGGAATGGCTCTGCAGATTCGTTGCGGACCAACCGGGATGGGCGCTGAGCGCGAGTCGAGATCCCGATTCGGTGAAGCGCCGCTGTAGTTCCAGGGTGAACAACAGATTGGCGAGTTTGGATTGCCCGTAGGCGGCGGCGGAGTTGTAGGTTCGGGTTTCCCAGTTGAGGTCGTCGAGGTCGATGCTGCCGCGGCGATGGGCCTGCGAGGAGACGGTCACCACGCGGTCGGTGATATGGGGCAGTAGCAGATTCGTCAGCGCGAAATGGCCGAGGTGGTTGGTGCCGAATTGGCGCTCGAAACCATCCTTTGTGCGTCCGGCGGGGACCAGCATGATGCCCGCATTGTTTACCAATACCTCGATATCGCCGGACCAGTCCGCGGCGAACCGGCGAATCGAGGCCAGGTCGGCGAGGTCGAGTTCGCGCACCTCGGTGTGGCCCGAAATGCTTTTCGCCGCTTCCTCGCCGCGTGCGATATCGCGCACCGCGAGTACGACGTGAGCGCCGACGCGGGCCAGTTCACGGGCTGTCACCAGGCCGATCCCACTATTTGCGCCGGTGACGATGACGGTGCGGCCGTCGAATCGGGGCAGATCTGCGGAAGTCCACTTTTGGTTCGTCATAGCGCCAATGTAGGCAGTGTCAACAAAGTAGTCAATGCCAACAATCGATCAGGCATCGGATATCCTGCAGCAACCATGAGTTTTGTCCGCTCCCGCTCCTATCACCACGGTGACCTGCGCGCCGAACTGCTTCAGCGCGCCGAGGCGACGTTGCGCGAGTCCGGTGTGGACGGGCTTTCGCTACGTCAGTTGGCCCGCGACCTCGGCGTCAGTCATGCCGCACCGAGCAGGCACTTCCGGGATAAGCAGACGCTGCTCGACGCGCTCGCGCTGGTCGGATTCGACCGGCTCGCCGCGGTGTACGGCGAGGGCGACCCGACCGGATCATTCTCCGAGCGGCTGCATGCCGTAGCGCGTGCCTACCTGAATTTCGCGATCGACAATCCGGCGCTGCTCGCGCTGATGTTCGCGCGCAAACACAGTCCGACCTCGGGCGAGGAAATGCTGGCGGCGGTGGGGCGGGCGTTCACCGTGCCCATCGCCTTGATTGCCGAGGGGCAGGCGCATGGCGAAGTCGTTGCGGGCGATCCGATGCGGATCGGTATCGCCGCCATTGCCGCACTGCAGGGGTTGGCCACCTTTGTCGGGTCCGGATTTGTCGAGGCCGAGAACGTGGAAGCGGCACTGACCGAAACGATTACCCAGCTGACCTACGGTTTGCGCCCCCGCGATTGACCTGCGCCCACCTACTCGAGGAGAATCGATGAGTTCGACCGTGACGGCACGGCACGCCTTCGACAGCGCAGTCGCGCTGACACCGGACGGCACCGGAAACTTCAGTGGTCGAACGACTCCCGAGTACGCCAATATGGTCGGCCCATTCGGTGGCATCACCGCGGCAACCATATTGCGTGCGGTACAACAACATCCGCAATGTCTCGGTGAGCCGATCTCGCTCACCGTCAACTTCGCGGGCCCGATTGCCGAGGGCCCCTTCACTATTGCGGCGCAACCGGTGCGAACCAACCGCACTACCCAGCACTGGACGCTATCGATGAGTCAGGACGGCGTCGTGACCACCACGGCCACCGCGGTTTTCGGCACCCGCCGCGAAACCTGGACCGCGACCGAAGCCACCGCACCGACCGCCCCGCCACCGGACACCATCGAACCGGACGCGCTGCCCGAATTCATTGCCTGGGTGGACAACTACGAAATGCGCTTCATCGAGGGCGGTATCACCCAACTCGACGGCGCTGCGGCACAACCGACTTCCACTACAACGCTCTGGGTCCGCGACCGGCCCGCGCGCCCGCTGGACTATCCGGCCCTGACCGCATTGAGCGATGTGTTCTTCCCGCGGGTCATGCTGCGACTCGGCCGAGTCGTGCCCGCCGGAACCGTCACGCTGACCGTGTATTTCCACGCCGACACCGACCGCCTCGCCGCCCAATCCGATCAGTCGCTGCTGGCCACCGCGCGCTCCCAGCATTTCGGCAAGGGATTCTTCGATCAGTCGGCCGAACTCTGGGCGCACGACGGTGGGTTGCTCGCGACTAGCCATCAGCTGGTGTATTTCAAGGCCTGACGGATCCGGCCGGTCGCAGTAGCGGCCCGATGAGTACACCGTGGATGGTCTTGGTAGCGACGACTGCCCAGGCACTGACCAGTCCGACATACAGCACGACCGCGGCGACGGCGAAGATATCGGCGCCGGTGTGTCCATAGAGCACAGTGCTGCCGGTAATGCAGGTGCCGAGCGGGAAGGTGAAGCCCCACCAGGTCAGATTGAACCGCAATTCGCCTGCGCGAGCGGTCTTTACGGTGACAGCGGCGGCCAGCGCCAGCCACATCATCGCGAACCCCCAGGTGACCACGCCGAAGATCACCGAGAAGACGGTCAGCCCCTTGGCATAGAGCTCGGGCAGTGCCGAGGGGCCGACATTGGCGAGCAGGCCTGCGGCAGTGACGGATTGGCCGAGCGGGCCGAGCACGAGCCAGAGGGTCGCCACCATGCCCGACTGCGGGACGCCGTAATGCACCAGGCGTGACCAGACCATGGTGGTAGTGACCAGCGCGGCGATCAGGCTCAGGCCGAACATGGCCAGGCACAGCAGGATCATGGTGAGCCGCAACTGGCCTTCGGGCAGATAGGGGACCAGTAGTGCTCCCATGGCGGCCGACACCATCGGCGGCACCACGGGCATCAACCAGCCACCGAAGGCGGCATCGGGCTCGATGTGGTGGTGGGTGAACATCCGGTAGGGAATGGCGACGGCGGTCAGCAGGCCGAGCGCGGTGCCGAGCGACCACAACACCCAATCGATGGCGAGTGCGGCATCGAGGCCGATCACCTCGCGGCCGAGCACCAGCGTGCCCCCACCAACGGTCACCAGTGCCATCGGCGGTGCGCCGTAGAAATGCGCCATGACCGGGTGGTCCTTGTGGCTGCGGGCCTGCTCCGGATAGCGCGTCCAGTGCACGACCCAGGCGGCGCTCAAAACCACCAGCAGTAGTGCGGCCAGCGCCCAGACAACCGTCGCCGCGCCGCGCAGTCCGGGGAACTGCAGCGGCAGCGTGGCGGCGGCATTGGCGACAATGCCGGTGCCCATGACGGCGGCGAACCAATTGGGTGCGAAGTGCCGCAGCGAGCGGCGCTGGGTCGCGGTCTGTCCGAGCTCGCCGAGCAGATGCCGCGGGGTTGCGGGGCGGAAGGTCGCTATGGCGGTCATGTGTTCAGATTCGTCTGCGTAGATAGTGTCGAGTAGCCACCGCGTACCTATGGATGCATAGACTCGTTCTATGCCCCTGTCGCCGCGTGTCCCTGATCTGGCCGCGCTCGACCTGCTGGTTTCGGTCATCGAACTGGGCAGTCTCGGACGTGCGGCGAAGGCGCACGGCATCAGCCAGCCCTCGGCGTCCTCGCGCATCCGCTATCTGGAGAAGTTGGTCGGGATGCCGGTGCTGGAGCGCACGACCCTCGGTTCCCGGCCCACCCCGGCCGGGGCATTGATCGCCGAATGGGCACGCGGAGTCGTCGATGCGGCCAAGCAATTGGACGCGGGCATCGACACCTTGCGTGCCGAGCGTGATTCGCAGCTGCGGGTGGCGGCGAGTCAGACCATTGCCGAATACCTGTTCCCCGGCTGGCTCATGATGCTGCGCACGACCGCACCTGGTACCGCGATCGCATTGCAGTCCGGCAATTCCGTCGAGGTCGCGCAGGCGGTGCTCGACGGCAAGGATGCCATCGGCTTCATCGAGAGTCCGCGGAATTTCCGTGGGCTGGAGAGTCATATCGTGGCCCGCGATCAACTGGTCGTCGTGGTCGCCCCGCAACACCGCTGGGCCCGCCAGGGCTCGGTCGACCTGGCCGAACTCGCTCGAACGGCGCTGATCCAACGCGAACTCGGATCCGGCACCCGGACCTGGTTCGAAAATGCTGTCGCGCGGGCCATTCCGGGCTGGGAACCCACCGTTGCGCTGGAACTTTCCTCCACCACCGCGATCAAAACCGCGGTCGCCTCCGGCGTCGGCCCCGCCGTCCTCAGCTCCCTGGCCGTAGCCCCCGAAATCGCCGCGGGCACCCTCGTTTCCCCGACCGTCACCGGCCTTGACCTGACTCGGACCCTGCGTGCCGTCTGGCCCGCGGGCAACCGCCTCACGGGCCCCGCCCGCGACCTCTACGTCATCGCCCGCCGCACCACCTAGCGCCAGTCCCGATAGCCTGCTGTGCCACCCGCTCCGGCTACTCGCCGAGCGTAGCGATATCGCGGTCGATGCGACGTGGGCGACCACCATTCGACTGCGTTCGACGGAACCCTCCGAACCAAGGCTCGGTACGGTCTGGACGCGGCACTAGCTGGCTTCGGAAGTTTGGGCCGTCGGCGGAATTCCGGTGTCCAGGAAGCGGATCAGGCGATCGATGCGGATGGTGTGGTCGATACAGCCTTCGAGGTTATTGCCCACCAGGGCGATATCGATGGCGGCCTCGGTGGCGGTTCGCTCGGTCAGCGCAGAGTGGAGTTGTTGGTGGAGTTGCTCCATTGCGGGAATACCGGATTCCGGGGTGACGGGTTGGCGGCCGGTGGCGACCGATTCGCCCGCGAGGGCGGTGTGCCGCGCGGCCAGCCGACCCAGGGCGGTGAGGATTTCCATAAGAGGTTGGGGTGCAACGGATTCTGGGTGGTATTTGTAGACCTGATCGGCGACGCGGCTGATCAGCGAGCCGATCCGGGACAGTTCACCGGCGATCTGGATGGCGGTGACCACATGCCGCAGATCGCGCGCGACCGGCGCCTGCAATGCGAGCAGCACCACGGTTCTGGCCTCGCAGGCGGCGTACATCTTCTGTAGCTGCTCGTCGAGCGCGAAGGCCTCATAGGTGGCGGCGAGATCGGCGTCGCCGAGCGCGGCCGTGACACGCTCGGCGGCATCGTGGGCGAGCCGACACATGAGCGTCAAATCATTGGTCAACGCGATGAGCTCGCGAGTGAACTGGGTCCGCACTCCGCACATTGTCGCTTATCGCCGCGCCGTCCCATAGAAGAATCTCGACTCGATCGCCGCGAAGGCTGGAATACCTGGGTGTTCGACATTCGAAATGACGTCGCCCCGTGCAGTTGCCGTCGCCGGTTGCCCACCCCACGCCGTCGTGACCCGACACGGTGCCAAATGCGATCAGCTGGTGTTAGCGTCGGGAGATGGCGAACTTGCGTGATGTTCAGCACCGAGTTGTGACGCTATTTCAGCGACGGTTGGGGAATCCGATTCTGCGCAGATTGCCGACACAGCAGTTGCTGGAGACCGTCGGGCGCAAGAGTGAGCAGCCGCGGATTACGCCGATCGGTGGTCGCCGGGTCGGCAAGGAGTTCTGGCTCGTCTCGGAATTCGGGGACAAGTCGCAGTACATTCGAAATATCAAGGCCGACAACCGGGTTCGAGTGCGGCTGCACGGTCATTGGCATACCGGTACCGCACATCTACTGCCGGATGATGATCCGCGCGCCCGGTTGCAATCGTTGCCCAAGGCCAACAGTGTGGGTGTTCGATTGCTCGGCACCGACTTGCTGACCGTCCGGATCGATCTCGAAGACTGACGCAGCGCATGCGCCCGATCACACGCGATCGAGTGGCATGGCCATCGCAATGCTCGTCCTACCGCCGGAAGCCCTTGCGTCCGTGCGCGCCGCACGCCGCGATCAGGTGCAGATCAGCCTTGATCTCGCGCTCGGCTCCTGGGCGAGCATCGGTATGACCATTCCGGCGATCGCCGTAGCAACTATCTGGCTAGACGGTGACCGGTCCTCGGGCTCGTCGCCACGCAGATGGTGCTGCTCGCTTTGGCGGTCGTCGTCGGCGTACTGACGTAGGTTCCGGGTCGGGCGACGCTACTGCGAGGGCGGTGTACATGTGCCCCTGTTCTCGGCTTTTTAGTTCATCGCGGGTAGTCCGTAGCCGGTGTGATCGAGCTCAATAGCTTCCAGTTGGCCGCGAGCGATATCGAATGGGCGGGACCGGCCACCTCGATCGGCGCGGCCAATCTGGTGCGGTTCGGTCAGTCGCTGGACGATCTCGTCGAGGCGGTCGGTCCGCTGGTCACGGCCGGGAACAGTCCGCAGATGTATCTGGAAGGCGATGGCCTGGTGCCGTTCCTACAGCGGGTGACCGAATGGATGGACAAGGTCGGGCCGGAGCTGAAATCGCTGCTTCCGGGACTGCGGCCGCTGGCCGATGCGGTCGCCGCCACAGCGCCGCGCATCGATCTCAGCAGTCTGATCAGTCAGGCGCTGCACGAAACCGGCGATGACGCCGTCAAGGTGCGCGTCGGCATCAAATAGGGCATTACCTGCACGAACACACGTCGCCAAAGTTGATCTTTCGCACTGCGATCTTCGGTAGCCTGCCAGCAGAGCTTTTCGTGAAGGTAGTCCCTACTCGGCACGAAGGCGGTGCGATGGTGGAACCCGGCGTCGGCACGACACCCGGCGGTGATCGCGGAACCGATAACGGGCGCGTCATGGCCATCGCGGCCGTAATCGCCGCCGCGCTCGCACTGGTGGTCGCGATCGCTCTGCTGCTGCGATCGAATCAGGATTCGAAGAACGCACCGCCATCGGCGACGTCGACCACCACCGCCCGGCCCGTCCCCGCACCACCGCTCGTGCCGCCGTCGAACCGCGCGACGACCTCCGCGGCACAACCGGCGCGCAAGCCCGGCGATGATTGCTCGCACGAAGGGATCGTCGCGCAATGGGATATGCGCAATGGCCTGTGGGTCTGCGCACCGCGGGAACAGGCGCGCAATCAGCACCAGGTCGGCGATGATTGCTCGCACGAAGGGATCGTCGCGCAATGGGCCCTGTCACCGGATGGCGGCTGGAACTGCATACCGCAAGGTCAGGGCGTTGCGGAACCGCCGCCGGTGCCGCAGAATCCGGTGCCTCGCTCGGTTCCGGTCCCGGGCAATGCGAGCCCCAACCCGGGCAATGCGAGCCCCAATCCGGTTCCGGACAATCCGAACCCCAACCCGGTTCCGGACAATCCCAACCCCAACCCGGCCCCGCAGAATCCGAACCCCAACCCGGCCCCGCAGAATCCGATCATCATCCCGGGTCTGCCGCCGCTGCCCCCGCTGCCGCCGCTGCCCGGACTGCCGTAGTCGAGGCGATGACGAAATTCGTTCGACACGGCTGAGATGCTCGATCGGTGATCGTTGTCCCCGAATTCTTCGCCGATCGTCTCGCCGAGATGGAGCCCGCGGCCCGGGTTTGGCTGGACGGTCTGCCCGAACTCGCGGCGCGGTACGCCCAGCGCTGGGAGCTTCGGTTCGAGGGCGCGCCCATGCACGGTTATGGCGGCTTGGTGCTGCCCGCCTTGCGCGCGGATGGCAGTCGGGTTGTGCTCAAACTTGGCCATCTCACTCCGGAGACCCGCGATGAACCGGTCGCGTTGACCGCCTGGGCAGGCAATGGCGCGGTGCGTTTGCTCGACAGCGATGCCGAGTACGGCGCACTCCTGCTGGAACGACTCGATCCCGCCCGGTCATTGGACTTCGAGCCCATCGACGACGCGGTTCGGATCATCTCCGTCCTGCTGCGTCGGCTCGCCATCCCCGCTCCGCCCGGCCTCTCCCGCGACCTGCGCAGTGAGGCCGAGCGCCTGGTGGAGGAGCTGCCGAAGGACTGGCAGCGCCTCGGCGCTCCGTTCCCACGCAAAATGCTCGATGCGGCCGTCGAGGTCTGCGCTCAGCTCGGCCCGAGCGCGGACCGCCTGCTGGTCAATGAGGATCTGCACTTCGAGAACGTCCTCGGCGGCGGCCGCGAACCGTGGCTCGTCATCGATCCGCAGCCCCTGGCGGGCGATCTCGAATTCACCACGCTGTCGCTGCTGTGGAACCGGCGCACCGAATCCGCCCTCGACGATCGCTTCGCCGCCGTCGTCGATATCGCCGGACTCGATCCGGATCGCGCCCGTGCCTGGACGCTGGTCCGCGCCGTGCAGAACTGGCTGTGGTTCGTCGAAGATGAGGACACCGAAGACTTCGGCTGGCCCGCCGTCCAGGCCATTGCCCCGTGGGCTCTGCGCTGACCCTCCCGGCTATGCGAAGAAAACGACTCCACGCCACCCGCCCGGCCGACGCCCCTTGGCGAAACGGTCGGCGCGCCAGGCCGACCGAGACCAGGCCGCCCAACTTCACCGCCCGCCGCTGCGCGCGTCGCCGCTACTGGTGAACCGCGAAGGCAGGCAGGACGTAGGAACTTCGGCCTCCGGGAGGAGGGGCATCCTCCGCCGGAAGGAGTCGATGCCCGCCCCGACCAGGCATCATGGTCCGCGTGGTGGATTCGGGCGTGACCAGGAGTGTGGACTGGCTGCTCGATGTCCGTGCACTGCCAGTGCGCGTGGGCGTGCTGTTGGCATCGGCGATCGGCTGTCTGCTGCTGCTTTCGGATGCGCCCCGACCGGTGGACTGGACCATCGGCCTGCTCGCGGTATTCGTGACCGCCGTCGGCATCCGCTGGCCGTTCGTGACGTCGCTACTGGTGACCGGGCTGTTGGTGCTCGGCTACGAGATCGGCGGCACCGGCCCACTGGTCCCCAAGGTGGGCGCCGCGATCGCTCTCATCGGGCTCGCGGCCCGTCGCAGTGGATGGCAGCCTTGGGCGGCGGCGGGCGCATTGGGCGGGGCCTATCTGCTGCATCCCTCGGGAGCGGAAGCGGCGACCGTTTACCGAGCGCTTGTCATGGCCGGTGCACCGCTATTGATCGGACATCTCCTGTACGCGGCACGTGCGGGTGCCGACCGAGCCAGGCAGCTGGCCGAGGAGATTTCGCAGCGCCGCGAGGCCGATATCGCGGCGGCGCGAGCGGTGGAACGGACCGCCATCGCCAGGGAGCTACACGATCTGATCGCACATCACGTCTCGTCCACCGTGCTGCGGGTCGGCGTGGCCCGGCATGCGGTTGCGGACGCGCCGCCTGCGGTCCGTGCGGTGCTCGACGATATTCACGCCAGCGGCACCGAAACCCTCGCTGACCTAAGACTTTTGGTGTCTGTATTAAGGGATCCGACGATGGCGGGTGAACCCTTCGTCGCGCCAACGGATCTGCCCGCCGCAATCGCGGCCGTCGCGGAACGGGCCGTGCGATTGGGAACAATTGTGGAGGTCGAGGTCGACGATGCCGGGGTGGATGCTTTGCGGTCATTGACATTGCTGCGATTGGCGCAGGAGGGCGTGGCGAATGTCGTGAAGCACGCGGGTTCGGGAGCGACCGCCCAACTGGCCATTACGACACGTGAGGATGGGACGGTCGATTTCGTGCTGCGCGACAACGGGACGCACACCGGCAAGGGCAGCGGGCAGGGCCTCGGCTTGGTCGGACTGCGCGAGCGGGTCGAACTGCTCGGCGGCGAATTCATTGCCGGGCCGGGTGATTCCGGTTGGCGGCTCGACGCATCCCTGCCGATTTCCGTCGGGAGGGCAGTGGCGTCATGACGATTCGGGTACTCATCGTCGACGACCAGCAGTTGGTCCGCGCTGGATTGCAGATGCTCTGTGAGGCCGATGCCGAACTCGAGATCGTCGGGCGGGCGGCCAGCGGGGGCGAAGCCGTTCGGCTGGCCGAGCAGACCTCTCCCGACGTCATCCTGATGGATCTGCGCATGCCCGGTATGGACGGTATCCGCGCCACCGAGCGCATTCTCGCAACCAGGCCATCGATCCGCGTCGTGGTCTTGACCACCTTCGACGATGACGACCACCTGTACCCCGCACTCGCCGCGGGGGCGTGCGGTTTCCTGGTCAAGGATGCCTCGCCCACCGATCTGCTCGACGGCATCCACCGCGCCGCCGCGGGCGAGTCACCGTTCACGCAGGCGGTACTGCAGCGACTGGTGGATTCCGCTGTGGCCGCACGCGAGGCCGATCGAACCCCGGATCACGTTGCACCACAAGGACTTACCAATCGCGAAGCCGAAGTCCTCACGTTGGTCTCGGCGGGGCTATCCAATGCCGAAATCGCCGAACGCCTGCACCTCGGCGTCACCACGGTCAAAACGCATATCGGCAACCTGATGACGAAAACCGGTGCCACCAACCGTGTTCGGCTCGCGGTACTCGGCGTCGGTCACCACTGAATTCTCAGTGCGGATGCTGCGCCGCGTATGTCGCCCGCTCCAGCGCCCGGCGCCGCGCCCGCTGCGGATTCTGCAAATCCGCTGGCAGTCCATGTTTGGCCAGCCGGTGCGCGCGATTCATCGGCATGAAGGCCGTCGTGTAGAACAGGGCGAGCAGTAACGCCAACAACACCATCGAGCCGCGCAACCACAGTTCGCCTGGGAACAAAAGGAAAGCGGCGAACAGTGGAGTGAACGGCATCAGTCCGCGCAGGAGATGACGTGGCGTCGCGTACTTGCCGGTGAGATCGTTGCGCACCCACTCGCGCAACGAATCCGGCAGCCGTCGCCCGAAGGCGTAGCCGATCCACTGAATGGGATTGGGTCGGGTCATGCGTGCACTCCTCGTGACGTGGCAGGGGCACCCGCGTGCCGTGCGGCCGCGTTGACCCGGGTCAGTACTTCGCGCAGTTCCTCCAGGTCCGCCAAGGTCACGCCGAGTCGCTCCACTACGGCGGGCGGAATCTGCTCGGCCTGCTTGCGCAGCGTCCGCCCGTCCGGAGTCAGATCCACCACCAGGTTGCGCTCGTCACGACTATCGCGCCCTCGTGTGATCAGCCCGGCCGACTCCAGCCGCTTGAGCAGCGGCGACAGCGTCGGCGAATCCAACTGGATCGCCTCGGCAATCGCCTTGACCGACATCGGCGCCTCACTCCACAGCGCCAACATCACCAGATACTGCGGATGCGTGAGCCCGAGGGGTTCCAGCAGCGGCCGATACACCCCGAGCACCGCCCGATTGGCCACGGCCAGCGCAAAACAAACCTGCCGATCCAGCCGCAACGGATCGTCGGCCTCCATGGAACCTCCTAGTTCGCCAGCAAGCTTAGTGCATGAATCGTTAGTGTACGAACTATTAGCGGGTGTGGTCACCGAGTTCACCAAAATGCGTAAGAACCGGAGGTGGCAGGGCACGGGAGATTCTCGATGCCAAGGATGCGTTTGCCGCGTGGGCGGCTCGTCGGCAATCTGGGCTGAGCGGCGCTGTCTTCACCGGATCTCGGGCAGAGTCTCGTTAGCGTGGACATATGGATCACGCCGGTGCGCGTCCGCGCATCCACGCGCTCGACGCCGTGCGCGGTTTTGCGCTGTGCGGGATTCTGGTGGTCGATATCTGGCAGATCACCGATATGCGGGCGATGACCGGGCCTGGCATCGTGGATCCGATATGGCACGTGCTGTCCGTGCTGTTCGAGGGACGGTTCTTTCCGATCTTCTCGTTTCTGTTCGGGCTCAGCTTTTCGCTGTTCCTGGATCGTGCCGCCGAGCGCAGTGACCGTCCGCGGCTGGTACTCGCGCGTCGGCTCGTCGCGCTCGGTGTGCTCGGCTTGATCCACCATGTGTTCGAGCCGGGTGAGGCGTTGCTGCCGTACGCGATGGTCGGGTTGGTGGTTCTGTTGCCTGCGGCTGGTCTGGCGCGCTGGGTGATATTGCTCGCCGGGCTGGTCGCCACGATCGGGGTTCCGGTCACGATCGGCGGTGGGCTCGGGTTGGTGCCGGGTCTGTTCCTGCTCGGCATGGCGGCCGACCGTTTCGGTCTCGCGGAGAGCCTGCCCGATGGCGGCTGGCGGATCGCGATGGTATTCGCGCTGGCCGTGCCTGCGGCGGTGGCGGCGGGGGTATGGGAGTACCGCACGCCATATACCAACCTATGGACCGGGAGTGTGGCTCCGGTGGCCGGACTACTCGGCGCGCTCGCATATCTCACCGGATTTCTGCTGTTCCTGCGCACCGAGACCGGTGAGGTTTTCGCGGAGGTGCTCGAGCCGATGGGGCGCATGGCGCTGACCAATTACGTTTCGGCAACCGGACTTATCCTGGCCGCCGACCCATGGCTGGGCATATCCGATTCCAATCGCTACGGCGCACTACTCGGCCTGGCCGTCGGGATCATCGCGGTGCAGGCAGTGTGGAGTTACTACTGGTTGCGCTGGTTTCGCTATGGCCCGCTGGAATGGGTGTGGCGGTGTGTGACCTGGTGGCGACTGGTACCGAACCGCCTGACGCGACAGGAACGCCGGAAACTCACAGTGCCGTATGGGCGCGGTCGCTAGGGAAATCTCAGCAAATCACCGCAGACTGGGGCGTCATGGACCAGTTGGTGGGTGATGTTCGTCTTGCTTTTCGCCACGATCCTGGCCGAACCGCTCGCTCGGCGGCTCGGTATCGCGTCAGCGGTTCTGATGACGGTTTTCGGTTGCGTGCTCGCGTCGATACCTCGACGTGACCGGCGTTGCACCGGTCGGGTGGACCCGACACCTCGACCTGGGCGGCGCGCCGCTAGACCGATCGGGCGGACCAGACGCGTTCGACGTACTCGGCGAAATCGGTGGCCGGTCGGTCGAGTACCGCGAGCACGCCGTCCGTCGGTTCGGCGATGCGCCCAGTCCGCATCAGCTCGAACATCGCGTTCAGCGCCGTCGCGACTTCCTCGGGAAGGCCCTGGGCGAGCAGTTCGGTTCGGTAGGCGTCGGGCGTCAATGTCTCGTATTCGATCGGACGCCCTGCCGCCGTTGCGATCTGCGAGACGGCTTGCGCGAATGTCAGCGCGCGCGGCCCCGACAACTCGTAGATCCTGCCCCCCGTGGCCATCGCGAGTGAGTACCGCAAGCGAGCGATGACGTGGTCGGTCCCGTATTGCGGGTGATGCACGAAACACCGGGCGCGCCATGGACTCTCACCACTTCGGCCGCCGTCGCCGGCGTCTCGCGCACCACACTCGCCAAGCGGTTCGCCGAACCGCCATTGGCATATCTGACGGATTGGCGGATGACGATCGCCGCGGACCTGTTGGCCGAACCCGGCGCCACCGTGAGTGCGGTTGCCCGCCGGGTCGGCTACGCGGACGCCTTCGGATTCAGCACGGCATTCAAACGCGTGCGCGGGGTCAGTCCGAGCGAATACGCCAGGTCCGCCTACTTCGCACCGACGCCCGCGGAGCGGATCGCGTCGAGTACTTCACCGTAGGAAAGGGTGGAATTTACGGTGATGGTTTCCGAAGTGCGGTCGACGTCGACCGATTGCACGCCACCGAGGTTGTAGAGCGCGCGTTCGGCGACGACGGCGCGTTCATCCGAGTAATCGGTCATATCGAAGGTGTAGGTCATCACGACCTCCTGGTAGGGGCTGTCTTCGGTTCGGCGGATAACCCGATCGGCAGGTTTCAAACGCCGCGCCGGCGTGGTGTTTGATTTCGGAATCACCGGGCATAGCCAGAAAGTAATATCAACCAGCGCAACGGGATTGTCATGATCATTATCATCGGGCTCGTCGTTCTCATCGGCGCGGTAATTATCGGCGTTGCCGGAGTGGCGGCCAATACGGGCGAAGTTCGTACGTCACCGGGCGATTTCGGGGTATTCGACTATCACTTCAGCGTCTCCGCGGGGGAACTTTTCCTCTACGGGATCGCAATCGGGGCGATCGGGATGCTCGGCCTCAGCCTGCTGCTGGCAGGCCTCTGGCGTAGTTCCCGTCGCAGCAGCGCCGCACGGCGCGATCTGCGGCAGTCGCGCCGGGAGTTGGCTGCCCAGGAAAAGGCCCAAGAAAAGGCCCAGGCAAAGGCGGCCGAGCCGCGTCGAAGCACGCCACCGGCGGCGGCACCACCGCCCGCCGCGACACCACCCGCGACCCAACCCGCCACGCAGGACACCCCGCCGCAGGGCGGTAAGCCGGCGTGGAGCTGGAATCGGTTCATGCGCCAGTCCGGCGGGTCGGCACCGGTCGAAACATCCGGCCGCACAACGGTCAAGACGACCAAGTAAAGGAAAGAACGATGATCATCCTCGGCTTGATACTCCTCATTGTCGGATGGCTACTCGGCATCGGTCTGCTCACCACAGCCGGAATCATATTGCTGATCATCGGTGCGGTACTCGCCCTCGTCGGGTCGGTGGGGCGGCACCCGGTCGGCGGTCGACGGCACTATTACTGACGTCGACATGCTGAGCAGTGAGCGGGCCGAGGGTTTCCCTCGGCCCGTTTCACGATCCGGAAATACCCGCCAATTGACCGATGCCGTAGGTGACCGCCATCCCCAGCGCACCACCGATCACCACCCGCGACACCGCGCGCCCGCGATTACTGCCGCCGAGCCGCGCGCTGACCGACCCCGTAATCGCCAGCGCGATCAGCACTGCCGCGAATGTCACCGGAATACGCGCCGTGGTCGGCGGCAGGATGATCGCCAACAGCGGCAGCAGCGCACCCAGGGTGAATGAGACCGCCGAGGAGACGGCAGCGGCCCATGGATTGGTCAACTCGTGCGGATCCAGACCGAGTTCGGCCTCGGCGTGGGCGAGGAATGCGTCGTGTGCGGTCAACTCCTCGGCCACCTTGCGCGCTGTCTCCGGCGTCAGCCCCTTCGACCGATAGATATCGGCCAGTTCGGTCAGCTCGTATTCCGGTTCTTCCTTGAGTTCCGTGCGTTCCTTGGCCAGTAGTGCACGCTCGGAATCCCGCTGTGCGCTCACCGACACGTACTCGCCGACGGCCATGGAGATCGCACCCGCGGTGAGTCCGGCGATGCCCGCGGTGAAAATGGCCGAGGCGCTGGTCGTCGCCGCCGCGACACCGACAACCAGACCCGCGGTCGACACGATGCCGTCGTTCGCTCCGAGTACGCCCGCGCGCAACCAGTTCAGCCGCGACGCCAGACCCTCACGATGTGGTTCGTGGGGGTGCGGCGAACCGAGCGTCTCGTCCATAAGCCGCAGACTATGCCAAAGTCCGGAAGGTATCAGTGTCTTCCTGCGGGTTCACGCGCCAGTCGAGGCGGGCGAGCGGCACACCCAGCCGATCGGTGTGGTCGGTCGGCGTGACGCGCCTGTCCGGATTCGGCAGGTCGTAGGCCGGGCACCGTCCGACGATGCCCAAATCCAGACGGATCCGACGTCGGCGCGGTTCACACTCGAAGCTCGTTGTGGCACAGGATGATCAGGACGGCGGAAAAGTGTACAGCTTTTCGGGCGTGATCCGCACGATCAGCCGCTCGGCCTCCGGTTCCGGCGGTGGGGTGGCCCCGTTCATATACCGGCCGTACATCTCGTACAGCAGCGTCTTCTCCGGATCCTCGGTGATATCCACTCGTCCGCGAATCTCCACGTAGCGACCGTTCGTCCGGCTCAGTACCAGCAGGCTGACTCGCGGATCGCGCAGCATATTGCGGGTCTTGAGCCGACCCTTGATGGTGCTGAACACCACGGTGTCGTCCTCGTACTTCACGAAGATCACCGACGATTGCGGCCGGCCGTCGGCATTCGGGGTCGAGAGGATAGCGGCGTGCGGTTCGTCGATCAGCGTGCGGACATTGTTATCGAGTTTCATCGCGGTCTCCTTTGCGGGTGGTCGGATAGGTAGACCCAGGTGATGGCCCGAAGGAATCGGGTGCGGCGATTCTTTTTCGGCGCTCGGTCGGTCTATCTCTACGAGGACCTCGAGACAGGAAGGAGGCGCCGATGACGCAGGCGAGCACCGCGCATGCCGAATTCGATCGCCGCACCCAGCCGTATCGGCGCGAATTGCTCGCGCACTGCTATCGGATGCTCGGCTCACCCGACGACGCCGAAGACCTGGTCCAGGAGACCTATCTGCGCGCCTGGCGGGCCTTCGACGGCTTCGAAGGCCGCTCGTCGGTGCGGACCTGGCTCTATCAAATCGCCACCAATGCCTGCCTGTCCGCGCTGCGACATCGCAGCCGTCGCGTCCTGCCGTCCGGACTCGGCGCGCCCGCCACCGACCCGTCCGGTACTTCGACCGTGGACCTCGAGGTGCAATGGCTCGGTCCGCTGCCGGACAAGCTGGTGACCGATGAATCCGACGATCCGGCCAGCATTGTCGCCGCCCGCGACAGCCTGCGGCTCGCGCTGATCGCCTGTCTGCAACAGTTGTCCGGCAAACAGCGTGCGGTTCTGCTGCTGCGCGACATCCTGGACTTTTCGGCTGCCGAGGTGGCCGAATTGCTCGGCACGACCACGGCCGCGGTCAAGAGTTCGCTGCAGCGTGCGCGGGCCCGGCTCGATGAACTCGGCGCGGTCGATGCGAATAGTCCGACCGAACCCGAGCAGCGGGCACTGCTCGACGCATATATGACCGCATTCCAGAATGCCGACGCCGCCGCCATCGAGCGCCTGTTGCACCGCGACGCTGTTCTCGAAATGCCTCCCGCCACAACATGGTTCGCAGGAAAACGTGCCTGTGTCGCCTACCTCGCCACACAGGTACTCGGCACGCCGGGCGATTGGCTCATGTTGCCGACCACAGCCAACCGACAACCTGCCGCCGTCGCCTACCTCCGCGAAACAGATGGCGGCTACCGGGCTTTCGGACTCGCGGTGCTCACCACCACACACGGGGCGATCACCCGAATCGCCGCCTTCGGTGACGCGAATTTGGTCACCGCATGCGGATTTCCGGCGACCATGTAGGCGTACGGCCCGCGTTCGTTGAGGGGCGCATGTCACGGACTCGTCAGATTGCGACTCGAGATTCTTTCAGATAGCGATGGACCGGGCGCACCGGCAACCGGTGCTGCCGGGGCGACCACGGCGTGCGCGGACTGCGTGGACCGGACCCGGCGGGCCCGCGGCCGCTGTCGATGCGACGCCCGCGAATCGCTCGAAACACCGCGGTTGGACATGTCGATACGCCTTGCGTACCCCTCGTACACAAGGCGGTATATAGCGCGCCCGCCCGGTGAAACCCACGACGGTGATCGCATCAACCCAGAGAATCCCAGGCAACCATCAGCGACCGATAAATGTTGGATAAACGCCGCCTAATCCGCGATATCGGCGGTCGGCGCGGCGCTGAACAGCCGGTCGATGGTGGGTGGTGCCAGCCCCGCGCGCCGGAAGATCTCGGCTGCCTCACCGAATTCCGCGGTGGCCGGGCCGGTGCGTCCCTGTGCGGCCAACGCGCTCGCGTGCAGCGCCAGCGCGCGCGCCCGATCGATCGGATCGGCCGCCTTGGTGAGCAACCGAACCGCTTCCGCGGCTTGGCTTTCCGCATCGACCACATTGCCCGCGCGCAGCTGGATCTGCGCCAATCTGGTTCGCGCCCAACCCTCCCAGAGGCGCACACCATTGCGTTGCGCGATCCGCACGGCATCGCGGCCGAGTTCGAGTGCCCGCTCGTGCTCGTCGCGCATCGAAAGCGTGGCCGCCAATTCGTGGGTGGCCCAACCGAGTGCGACCGTATTCGAGGACGCCTGCGCCAACGCGATGGCGCGGTCCGCGATATCGACCGCCTCGTCGTATCGGCCTGCCTCGCAATAGGTTCGGGTGACCAAGGCCAGACACCAGGCCTGCATCGACCGGTCGCCGAGTTCACGGGCAAAGCGCATCGCATTCTCGAAATGCCGACGCGAGGTTTCGACATCGCCGAGTCGTCGATCGGCAATGCCGAGCAGTACTTCCGAAAGCACCGCGATCCGGCGATCGGCATCGTCTGTGGGTGGCCCGGCCGCCGCGTCGAGATATTTCAGACTCGCCTCGACCTCACCGAGCCCGACCTGCAGCAGCGCACCGAGCGCGACCCGGATGCGGCGTTCGCTCGCGTGCGAGTCGCGAATTGCGGTGTCCAGCAGGGCTGTCAGTGCCTCGGATAATTCCCTGGCGCGGGTGCCCGCGTCCATCAGTTCGGCCATCACCCAGGCCAGATCCGCGGCCACCCGCAGTGCGCGGCCACCGACCCTGGCGGCCTGCCGGTGCAGCGCGATCACGACGGGTCGCTCGACGTCGTTCCACACCTGCCCCTCGGAACCGTTGGCGAACCGCCGACCTGGCACTGTGGTCGGGACCAGCAGGCGCGTGATGTTGCTGTAGTCGATGGCGCTCAACAGGTTCTTCGCACCCGCGAGGTAGTAGTCCAGCAGCCGGACCAGCACCGCCGACTCGTCCTCGTCGGCGACACTCTGGGCGAATAGCCGCAGCAGATCGTGGAATCGGTAGCGACGGGGCACCGTCGTCTCGAGCAGGCTCAGATCGACCAGCGATTCGCAGATCCGCTCGGCCTCGGACTCCGCGATGCCGAGCACCGCGGCCACGCCGTCGACCGGCAGATCCGGGAAGTCGACGAGCGCAAGCGTGCGAAAAGCCTTGGCCTGCTGTTCATTCAGCTGCCCATAGCCGAGCCTGAATGCGGCCTCGACGCCGAGTTCGCCGGTCTCGAGCACCGCGAGCCGACCCTGCTCATCGGCCAGACGTGCCACGAACGATCCAATCGTCCATTGCGGCCGAACTGCCAGTCGCGCACCGACAATGCGCACCGCCAACGGTAGGCAACCGCACAGTGCGACGACCTGCCGTGCCGCGCTCTCCTCAGCGGCGACGCGTTCCGGGCCGAGGATGCGGATCAGTAGCGCCATGGCCTCGTCATGCTCCAGCACGTCGAGGCGAGTGCGACGCACAGCGGGCATCTCGGTCAGCGCCGAACGACTGGTGATCAGCACCGCGGTGCCGGAAGTTCCGGCGAGCAGCGGCGTCAATTGCGCACTGCCACGGGCATTGTCGAGCACGATCAGCATGCGTTTACCCGACAGGCGGGTGCGTAGTTGGGCCGCACGATCGTCGACGGCGCCCGGAATCTCGCCCTCCGCGATGCCGAGCGCACGCAGGAATCCGCCGAGTGCGTCACCGGGTGAGGTCGGCACCGGATCGACGCCGCGCAGGTTCACATACAGCTGTCCGTCCGGGAAGCGATCGCGCACGTGATGGGCCACATGCAGGGCCAATGTTGTCTTGCCCACGCCGCCCATGCCGCCGACCGCGGAAATGGCGACTGCGCTGCCACCGCTGGTCAACTGGTCGGTAATGCGCTCGACCAGCTGCTCGCGGCCGGTGAAATCGGCGATA
The DNA here is from genome assembly GCF_040674755.1 of Nocardia sp. NPDC049737. Lineage (NCBI taxonomy): Bacteria > Bacillati > Actinomycetota > Actinomycetes > Mycobacteriales > Nocardiaceae > Nocardia > Nocardia sp. NPDC049737. The sequence goes on from NZ_JBFANH010000032.1 coordinate 62,295, forward strand.
TCCGGCGGCAGTTGCGCTGGCACCACCGGCTCCGGACCGTAGCCGTGCTGCCGCGGTGTCGGCATTTCGGCCCGCAGGATGCGTTCGTGCATCGCGGTCAACTCCGGGCCGGGTTCAACTCCGATTCCGTCGATCAGATCGCGGCGGGCTCGTGCGTACACTTCGAGCGCCTCGGCTTGGCGGCCGCAGTGGTACAGCGCGGCCATGAGCAGCGCCCGGAACCGTTCACGCAATGGATGCTCATCGATCAGCGGACCCAGTTCGGCGACCGCGCCGCCAGCACGGCCGACCTCGATATCGAGGGCGAGTCGGTCCTCGAGAATCGCCAAGCGCCACTGCTCGAGGCGGGTGCGGTGGCGTTCGGCGAAAGGTCCGGCCAATCCGCTCAGCGCGGGCCCACGCCAGCGGACGAGTGCGTCGATCAGTGCCTCGCGTGCCGCCTCCGGTGACGCGCCGCGCACCCGTTCGGCCGTTCCCACCAGGGCCTCGACCTCCTCGATATCGGTCGAGCCCGGCGGGATCCGCAATGCGTAACCGTCACCGACCGAGACCAGCACCGTCGACGGCGCGCGCGGAATCCGATCAGGTTCCAGCACCCGACGCAATTGCGCGACATGGGTGCGCAGTGCGGCAATGGCGCGCGGCACCGGATCCTCGCCCCAGATGCCGTCCACCAATTCCGCTGCGGTAACCGACTTTCCGGCACGCAGCAGTAGCGCGGCCAGTACCGCGCGACGTTGCGGAGGTCCCAATTCGAGCGGCGTCTCCCCACGCCACCCGCAGACCTCGCCCAATACGGAAAACTGCACTGACCCGACCTCCCGGACCAGGGAGCATACGCGCGCATCCGGCGAACGGCTCGTTCATTCCTTGACTATTCGACGTTCATCGATCCTTGCTAGCGCCGCGTCCAGGCCCATCACGACCCAAGCCGTTCGCCGCATTGCGCCCGGCGGGCACCTCGCCTGGTACGGAAATATCGGGGTGCAGCCGAATTGAACCTCGCCGACTTCTACGCCAAAGCTGGAACGCGCACTTCGTCGGCTTCATAAGCCCGGTCCCGGAGGAAACCATCGGCGAAGATCTCGGCACCTGGTGGACCTGGTCGCCGACGGTCGGGTCACGCCATTGATCGGCTTGACGCTCGACTGGGGGAGCAGACCGCCGATGCCTTCCAAGCGCCGCGGACCCTGCGCGGTAAGGCGGTGCTGCGGGTGACCTGATTTGCGGTGACTACGAGCCCACGGGTGGGGCCCCTGCGCTGCGGCGATATCGGTTTCGATATCGGATTTCGGCCACGTCGGTCTTGGACAGGCGGATCGGCGCTGTGCTGTCGTGTCGCCATGACAAAGATCGGTAGACGCGGGGCTCGCATGGGCCTGTTCCTGGTGACAACGGTGCTGCTCGGCGCATGTGGGACCGAATCGAAGGATCCGGACCCAGCGCCCACCCCGGTGGGCCAGCTGGCCGGTATCGAGCAGCAGCATCAGGCCAGGCTCGGGGTCTTCGCCGTCGATGCCGGTTCGGGAAAGACCGTCGGCTTCCGTCAGGACGAACGCTTCGCGATGATGTCGACATTCAAGACCTTCGCGTGCGCTGCGTTGTTGCGCGAACATCCGCTTGCCACAGGGTATTTCGATCAGACTGTGCACTTCACCGAGGCGGATGTGGCGGCTGCGGGCGGCTCGGCGGTCACCGGTACCCGGATCGATAGCGGTATGTCGGTTTCGGAACTGTGCGACGCGGCCATTACTCGCAGCGATAATGCCGCGGGTAATGAGCTGCTGAAACTGCTCGGCGGCCCGCAGGCGCTGACGCAGTTCCTGCGGTCCATCGGCGATCAGATCTCCCACCTGGACCGTACCGAGCCGACGCTCAATACCGCTATCCCCGGCGACGAGCGCGACACCACCACACCTGCGGCAATCGCGGCCGACTATCGGGCACTGACGATCGGCGACGCACTCGGCGCGCCTGAGCGTGCGCAGCTGACAGCCTGGCTGATCGCCACCACCACCGGCGGTACTCGCATTCGCGCTGGCCTGCCTAATAATTGGAAGACCGGCGACAAGACCGGGACCGGCGACTACGGCTCTGCCAACGATGTCGCGGTCACTTGGCCCGCAGGTAGCGCCGCGCCCATCGTTATCGCGGTACTGACCACCCATTCCAGCCCGGATGCCAAGGCGGACAACGCCTTGGTCGCGGAGGCCGCCAAAGAGGCAGTCGGTCTACTGCGGTAACCGGTGCTGCGCGCCTTCTCGGCGAACCGCGGTAGGCGTTGTGCCCCACCATCTTCGGCAGCAGCGGGTGAAGGTGGCCTGTTCGGACAGGCCGATCAGCGAGGCGACCTGACTCATCGGCATATCGGTGGTGGTCAGGTAGCGGCGGGCCTCGTCGCGGCGGACGGTATCCAGGATGGTGGCGAAGGAGGTGTCCTCAGCGGCGAGGCGACGTTGCAGAGTGCGCGGATGGATTGTCAAAAGCCTTGCCACGGTAGTAATTTCCGGCGCGGAAGTACCCAGCAGTTGTTGTAAGGCGGCGCCGACCTTAGGTGCCATGGTGGCATCCGCGCCGCCGGACTGTTCGGCCAGGAATGCCATCGCCAAACGATGCAGATTCTCGTCGCCGCCGCTCAGCGGCCGGGTCGCCAGGCTGATCGGCACTCGTAACACCGCCGCGGCACACTCGATCCGCACGGGGGCGCCGAAGAACTCCTCATAGATCCGGATCGGCGCGGCCGGTCGGTACGGCAGTTCGACCGAGCGCAGCCCGTAGCGCACATCCACCAGCCGTTGAAATGTGCGGTGCACGAAGGCGAGTCCGAGATCGGTGCCCTGGACCGGTGTCGGCCCGCCGGGCGCAATGCCATAGCGCAAGGCGGTAACGCTGCGATCGCCGTACGGGTCGGGTGCGAGCGTCAGGCTGAGTGAGCGCGCGTGCAGGAACAGATAGCGCGAACAGCATTCGAGGGCATCGGCGAGCGTCGGCGAATTCCGGATGGCCAGGGCCAGCGGGCCGAGCATATCCAGATCTTGTCGACGCGAAATGCGCAGACCGAGGTCGGGGCAGTCGAGCCGCTGCGCGGCCAGTTCCAGCGCCGCCGCGACCGCCTGATCCGGTACCAGCAGATCATCGGCGTCTAGAGCGGCGATCGGCAGCCCGACGGCGGTGGCGAATTCCTCGGCGTTCCCGCCCAGCTCGGCCACCGTCGCGCGAAATCCGCGCAACCCCGCGGACCGAATCACCGACATGTCGCTCAGAATCAAATACTTGTCGTGCAAAGTCAAGAATCCGGTCCATTGCCCTCGCAGACTGGAACGATGAGGTCAGCATCGCGCGGCGATTCGATAAGGGACGGTGGTCGGGTGACGGGTGGGCCCGAGACCGCTGTAGTTCCGGACCACCTCGATGTCGTAATCGTCGGCGCCGGGTTATCCGGCGTCGGCGCAGCGTATCGGCTGCAGACCGAATGCCCGGGCAAAACCTATGCCGTGCTGGAGGCGCGCGAATCGCTGGGTGGGACGTGGGATCTGTTCCGCTACCCCGGAATTCGCTCGGATTCGGATATGTTCACCCTCGGCTATCCCTTCAAGCCGTGGCGGGACGCGAAGTCGATCGCCGACGGTCCGTCCATCCTGCGCTACGTCGAGGAGACGGCCGCGGAATTCGGCATCGACCGGCACATCCGCTACGGCACCAAGGTGGTCGGGGCCGACTGGTCCACCGCATCAGCGCGCTGGACGCTCACCCTCGAGCAGCGCGACACTGCCGGTAGCACCACACAACGCATGCTGACCTGCAATTTCCTATATGTCTGCGCCGGGTACTACAACTACGACCAGGGCCACTCCCCGGATTTTCCGGGCATCGACTCCTTCGCCGGACAGGTCGTGCATCCACAGTTCTGGCCCGAGGATCTCGACTACGCGGGCAAACGTGTCGTGGTCATCGGCAGTGGTGCGACGGCGGTCACGCTGGTGCCCGCCATGGCCGACCAGGCCGAATCGGTGACGATGCTGCAGCGCTCGCCGACCTGGATCAGTGCCGTTCCCGGCCGGGACAAGCAGGCCGACAAGATCCGCGAGTTGCTGCCGCCGCAGCTGGCGCACCGCGTGATCCGCACCAAAAACATCCTGTTCAGCATTGGTTTCTATCAGTACTGCCGTCGACGTCCGGAGGCCGCGCGCAAACTGCTCACCGGTCTGACTGCGCGAATCCTGAAGGACCGGCAGGTCGTTGCCGAGCACTTCACACCCGAGTACGACCCGTGGGATCAGCGGCTGTGCGCCGTACCCGATGCCGATTTCTTCAAGGCGATGAAGAAGGGTAAGGCACAGGTCGTCACCGATCACATCGAAACCTTTGGGCCCGAGGGGATTCGGTTGAAGTCCGGTCGAATCCTGGAGGCGGACATCGTGGTTACCGCGACCGGACTGCAGTTGCTGGCCTTCGGCGGCATCGCGCCGCGGGTCGACGGCGAGACGGTGAACCTCTCGGAGCAATTCGTCTGGCAGGGTGCGATGCTCACCGGCGTACCGAATTTCGCGGTCTGCATCGGCTACACGAATGCCTCATGGACGTTGCGTGCCGACCTGACCTCACGGTTGGTCTGCAAGGTGATTAACCACCTGGACCGCAATGATTACGCGGCCGTGGTGCCGAAGCCGGAGGGCAAGCTCGATGAGCGCCCGCTGCTCGATCTGGCCTCCGGCTATATTCAGCGCTCGATCGGCGACTTCCCGCGGCAGGGGGATCGGCACCCGTGGAAGGTGCGGCAGAACTATCTGCTCGACTCGGCCACGACCATGCGCACCAGTTTGCACAAGACGCTGGCTGCGACCCGGCGCTCGGCCGTCCGTCACGCCGATCTCCCGGTTGCCCGCTGAACCGTCGCATTTTCAGTGGTGACCCGCACAACGTGCACCCTGGGTGGGGTCGTCACGCGGTGTGCGTCACTGAGGCTTGTGTCCAGTCGATCCGGTAGTCGTACATCCAATTCAGTGGGGCGACACCGGCTTTGGCGGCCTTGCGTAGGAAGTAGGGAGTGAGCAGGCGAACCAGCAGGCGTGCGAGTCCGTTCGATGCCTTGTCGCTGGTGGTTTCCGCGCCATAGGCGACCACCTTCTCGACGCGTTCCCGGCGGCGGTTCTCGAAGGCAGCCAAGGCCGCCGGGGTATCCGGTATATCGCGCAGGCAGATCGCCAGCGTCACGGCATCTTCCACCGCCATGGACACGCCCTGACCGGAGGAGGACGCCACGGCGTGCGCGGCATCGCCGACGATGACCATATTGTCGTTGTGCCACTTGTCGACCGTCGGCATGTCGTACTGGTTGAAGGCGGGGACGAATGTGTCATCCATTGTGGCGGCGACGATCCGGGCGGCCGGGCCGCGGTCCGCCGACAGCAATTCGACGAGTTGCGCACGCCAGTCCACCGAATCCGCCATTGAAAGCTCCTGTGTCCGAGGCATATTAGCGAACCACCAGATTTCGCCGTCCGGTGCGACGAAATAGCCGAAGAACGCCTTCTTGCCGAAGATCATGCTGTACACACCGGGCCGCAACCCGAGCTCGCTGTGCAGCGCCCGGTCGGTCACGAATCCGCCGAGCCCGTAGATGCCGAGGAAGTGCGCCTTCGGTGCGGACGGGTCGATGATTTCTCTTGTGCGGGAACGGATTCCATCGGCACCGATCAGTACATCGGCATCCATGGTGGTGCCGTCGGCGAAGGTCGCACGGACGCCCTCTTCCGTCGATGTCGCGTCCACCAGTAGCTTGTTGTACTCGAACCGCACTCCGCGCCGCGTCGCCTCGGCATTCAGCGCTCGATACATATCGCGCCGCTTGATGCTGTGCGTGACGGTGCCGTCGGGCAATGTGCCGCCGATCGGCATATCGGTGATGTGCTTGCCCCCGCTGGTCGCGAACGACAACGTGGCGGTCGGGTGCCCGATCTCGGTCACCACGTGATGTGCGTCCAGCAATGCCAGCGCCGACAATCCGTTGACCGCCACCGTCAGATACGCGCCGATCTGCTCGGCTGCCGCCTCCCCGTATGCCTCGCACACAATCGGCTCCAGCCCCGCCTGCCGCAATGCCATCGCGGTGACCGGTCCGGCGATCCCGCCGCCGATGATCAGCGCCCTCTTCATGATGTCTCCTGACTTGGCTCTGCTGTATCTTGATTATCAAGACATCATTAGTTTGACAATCGAGAGGCTTGAATGTCAAGAGAAAAGTCGGAGCTGGCAGAATTGCGTGCCGAGGTCGGCCGCGAAGCGCAGGCGCTACAGGCCGCGGTCGATGACGTGGACCAGGCCGCCGCGACCAATCTCGGCGTCAACCGCACCGATCTGCGCTGTCTGGAAATCCTGTGGCACGGCGAATCCACCCCCGGCGCTCTCGCCGCCGAACTGGGGTTGACCAGCGGCAGCGTGACCACCATGCTGGACCGCCTTGCCAAACTCGACTACGTCGTCCGGCATCCCGAACCGGGAGACCGTCGCAAGGTCGTCATCCGCATTACCGATACGGCGATGGCCAAGGTCATGCGGATCTATGGGCCGATCGCCGAGGAGGGGGCCGGCGAGGTATCGCGCTACAGCGCAGCGGAATTGCGCCTCGTTCTCGACTATCTGCGTCGCTCGCGCGAGCTGCAGCAGCGCCACCGCAGCCGGATAACGGAGCTCTGAAATACCTTCCGAAAGTCGGTGCTCGTGGCGACAGCTGACATGATCACCCCATGATCGAATTGCGTAACGCACGGTGGGCAGTGGCAATGGCGGCGGGCGCGGTGCTCGTGGCTGGCTGTAGCAGCAGCAAGGACGACTCGGCGGATCACTGGAATTCCGCGGCGCCCAGCACACCTCGCGAACAGTTGGTGCTTACCCAGGAGGAATTCCCCGCGGGCACCAAGAAACTCGACCTGCCGCCGGAGCAGCTGCAGTCGACGGTCGGCGACCTCACCGCGACCCAGCAGAATGCCACCTTCACACCGGCGGAATGCGGTTCCACGCAGCAGGATCTCGGCGCGGCGACCAAGGAACTGCTCGCGCAGTCATCCATCTCCGCGGCGACCGGTAAGTCGGGTCAAATCTTTGTCGAATTCGTCTCCGGGCGCACCGGCGATCTGCAGCGGATCGCCGACGGCAATAAGCGCTGCGGTTCGGTCGAGGTGGTCGCCAACTACGACGGCCATCAGGTCAGCGCGACCGAGCGTGTCACGGATCAGCCTGTGCCCCAGGAACTGAAGGGCGCGAACGCAATCGCCTACCACGCGACCAGCACCGCGAAGACGGATGCCAGCGACCAGCCGTTGACCCAGAACGCATACCTGGGTTACGCCGAAGTTCGGGGCATTACGGTCGCGGTTCGCGTTGCCGCGCTGGATGATTCGCTCGACCAGGCGGCATTCGACCAGTTCTTCGTCGCCGCGGTGCAGAAGGTGGTGAAGGCGGCCTAGCCTACTTGCGGACAACCAGTTCCAACGCGATATTGTCCGGATCCCGGAACTCGAGGATATAGCTGACCCCGATGTCCTTGATATCTTCACGCGCGACCCCGCAGGCATCGAGATGTGCTGCGGCAGCTTTCAATTCGGCCAGTGAGTTCAGCGGAAACGCGAGATGATCGAGCCCGACCCGGTCTTCGTCGAACCTGTCGGTGCCGACCGGCCGCAACCCGATCATCCCGTGCTCCATCCGATAGATCACTCCACCGAAGAGGAACCCGAGCCGCTCCCGCGTCGCCTCGTCTGCATCGGCGGGTACCTCCAGCGCAACGGGCCATCCGAACACCTTCTCGTAGAACGCTCGCGACCGATCGATATCGCAAACGGTCAGTCGTACATGGGCAATGGCGCTAGTGGCAATCGGCATATGCCCATGCTCGCACCCGCTTCCGATTACCCGCCGGTTAACCCCTCCCACCTGCCGTTTAGGTAAGCGTCGCCGCATGCTGTAGCGTTATCCCTACCGACGCGGGGTGGAGCAGCTCGGTAGCTCGCTGGGCTCATAACCCAGAGGTCGCAGGTTCAAATCCTGTCCCCGCTACAAAGGGAAATGGCCCGGAACACTTTGTTCCGGGCCATTTTCCGTTTCCGCCTCCGAGTAAGGGTTCGCGTGGACATCGCCCAGTAGATAATCCACGCCGCTGACCAGTGTGGCGTGGTCCATCCAGGGTGGCGCATGTCCACTTGGGCGGGTGCCGGCAAATCCTGGGTTTGTTCAACCTTGGATTTGTTTTTCGATTCAGCAGACAGCATCTTCGGCATAGGTCTCGGCCGTGGCAAACGATAAGCACGCGGAGTGGTCTGGCTTCCCATGTTTGGAAAATTCTCTCGGCCGAGGTCTGCTATTTCTGGTGTAGCGACGCCATGAGGAGACCAATGCTTTACACCGCACAATCCCACCGGGGCCGACTGGTGATCACCGCCTCGATCGAGCCGGTGGCTCGTCCTCGGTCGCGGTAACCATTGGGAAGCTACTGGCCGGTTGACAAGGTCAAGAGCGCCAAATTACTGTTCAGTACGATGAATCGTGTTCTACTGGTCGAAAATCTCAGGGATCATTGCGCTGATCCACATCGCTGTCGCGTAGGTGCCATGCGTGCACCTAGCGGCGGATATTTCGGGCACCACGCGTTCTTATGTGCGCCTAGGCCCTCTGGTGTGCTCACGTAGCGCTCCAGTCCCCAGCATTATTTGCTGATAATTTGCTCTACTGTGTCCGGCGGCACACCATGTCCAGCCTGGCCTAGCCTGCGCCATCTCCTCGCCGGCCCCAAGTCGCTTGCGGAAGACGCTCCGCATCTCCTGGGCTCTTCGCTGAGCCTCGACCGCGTCGAAACCGTTATGTCCGGAGCAGGAATCGTCTGATTCCTTTGCTGCGGACAACAAACACACTCGCCAAGGTTTTAGGGCGGGTCCCAGCTGCCTTGGGAAGGATGTTCAGAGGTGACCGGATCGGCGTTCGAGGTCGCTATCGTCGGCATGTCCTGCAGACTGCCGGGGGCGGCCGATCTCGACAGTTACTGGCAGTTGCTCAGCGAGGGGCGCGCCGCGATCGGCGCAGCTCCCCGGGGTCGGGAGAGCATCACCGAGCGCGCCGGATTCGTCGATACCGTAGGGGAGTTCGACGCGGACTTCTTCGGAGTCTCGCCCAACGAGGCGCGGGCAACCGACCCGCGGCAGCTGCTGGCACTGGAGTTGAGCTGGGAGGCGCTCGAGGACGCTGGCCTGGCCGCCACGGCACGCGATGCCCGGCGGTGCGGTGTGTTCCTCGGCTGCACCGGAACCGATATCGCCGAAATCGCGAACCCCGTCTCGAACTACTTCGGGTTCAGCGGCCCGAGCATCCTGGTCGACAGCGCCCAGGCGTCCGCGCTGGTCGCTGTTCATCTGGCATGTGAGAGCCTGCGCAGCGGCGAGAGCGACATGGCCCTGGCCGGTGGACTGAACCTGGCGCTGGCCGACGGATTCGTGCGCGGCGAGGGCGGCGGCATTGTGGCGCTGAAACCCTTGGCGCAGGCGGTCGCCGACGGCGACCGGGTTCATGCCGTGATCTGCGGAAGTTCGGTCGACACGGGCAACGAACGCCGCGAGCTGAGCGCACCGAGTCGCGATGCGCGGGCGGCGGCGATTCGCGCCGCTCTGACCGCGGCAGGTTTCGAGGCGCCGTCGGTGCAGTACGCCGAATTGCACGGCATCGGAACACCCGCAGGTGATCCGATGGAAGCCGCCGCGCTCGGCGAGACCTATGGTGTGCGCCGGGTGCAGGAAGCGCCGCTGGCCATCGGATCGGTCGACGGGCATCTGGAAGGTGCTTCCGGTATCGCGGGCCTCATCAAGACCGTGCTCTGTCTGAGCCGCCGGGAACTGGTGGCCAGCCTGGACTTCGAGCCGCCGAATCCGCGGATTCGGCTCGCGGACTTGGGCTTACGGGTGGTGACGGGCACCGAGGACTGGCCCATGGCCGACGTACGCAGGGCAGCTGTGTTGTCGTTCGGTATGGGGGGATCCAACGCCCACGTGATCGTGGAGCAGGCGCCCGCCGTCGGGGCCGCCGCGTCCACGGTGGACAGCAAGGCCGCTGCGGTGCCGTGGGTGGTGTCGGCGCGCAGCGAGGACGGGGTACGTGCACAGGCCGCCCGGCTGCGGGAGTGGCTACTACGCCATCCGGAGCTGGATGTGGTCGATGTGGCGCATTCACTGCTGGCCATGCGAGCCCAAATGCAGTGGCGCGGAAGCGTTGTCGGGCGGGATCGGGCGGAGCTGCTGGACGGTTTGAAGGCCATGGCCGACCCGACCGCGCCCGCTATGGCGACCGAGCCGACAACCGGGCGGGCCGAGCAGCGGCGGGTCGCGTTCGTCTTCCCGGGGAATGGCAGCCAGTGGGAGGGGATGGCTCTCGGACTGCTGGATTCGGGTGGGGTTTTCGCGGAGTCGATCGCGGAATGTGGAGCGGCGCTTGCGCCCTACGTGGACTGGTCGCTGACGGCGGTGCTGCGTCGCGAGGTCGATGCCCCCTCGCTGGATCGCGTGGATGTGGTGCAGCCGGTGCTGTTCGCGGTGATGGTGTCACTGGCCCGGATGTGGCGGGCAGCCGGTGTGCAGCCGGACGTGGTGATCGGCCATTCCCACGGTGAGGTCGCCGCCGCGCACGTTGCCGGTGGACTGTCGCTGTCCGATGCGGCGCGTGTGGTGGCTCTCCGGTCCCGGGCGCTGGCCGATGAGCTGGCCGGGCAGGGTGGTATGGCCTCGATCGGACTCGGCTCGGATGCCGTCCGAGAACGTCTTTCGGCGTATGGCGACCGGCTGTCGTTGGGGGCGGTGAACGGACCGGCGCAAAGTGTGATCTCCGGTGACGTTTCGGCGGTGCAGGAATTCCTCGCCGACTGCGCCCGCGACGCTGTATGGGCCCGCCGGGTTCCGATCGATTACGCCTCGCATTCGAAGGCGATCGAGCGGATTCGCGATCGGCTGCTCGCGGAACTGGAACCGATCCGCCCGCAATCCGGGTCGGTGCCGTTCTTCTCCACGGTATCGGCCGACCGGTTGGATACGGCGGACCTGGACGCCGAATACTGGTATCGGTCGGAGCGGGAACCGATTCGATTCGCCGATGCCGTTACGGCGCTGATCGGGGACGGTATCACCGGCTTCATCGAGGTCGGCCCGCATCCGGTGCTCACGATGGGTATCGCCATGACCGCCGAGGCGGCAGGTGCGGCCGAGGACGTATCCGTTGTCGGCTCGTTGCGGCGCGGTGCGGACGGTCCGGAACAGTTCATCGTGTCGCTGGCACAGGCCTACTGCGCCGGTATGCCGGTGGATCCGCGCGCGCTGGTCTCCGGTGGGGCGCGGGTCGATCTGCCGCCATACGCGTTCCAGCGCCGTAACCTCTGGTCGGGTGCGCTGGTCACTTCCGGTGGCTTCCACGAAATTTCCGAGGGCCGAATTCCCGAAGACAGGGCGCGGACCGATGCGTGGGACGACAGCCCGCTGGCCCGCAAACTGCTGGCCGCCCCCGAATATCAGCGTGCCACAGTAGTTCTCGATATCGTTCGTGAGCATGCCGCCGCCGTACTAGGCCACGATTCGGCCCGATCAATTGACCCCGACCTGCCGTTCACCGAGTTCGGCATTGATTCGGTCAGCGGGGTGCGGCTGCGGGACCGGCTGATGCGGGCCACCGGTGTGCCGCTGCCCTCATCGCTCATCTTCGACCATCCGACCGCGAGTGCGGTCGCGACACTGTTGCGAGCCCGGGTCACCGGAAACGACCGGGGCAAGCACCGGGTATCACGGCGCGCGAGTACGGACGAACCGATCGCGATCGTCGGCATGGGCGCCCGATTCCCCGGTGGTGTGCGGTCCGCCGAGGACCTGTGGGACCTGCTGACCGCGGGCCGGGACGTGATCGGCGAATTCCCCACCGACCGGGGTTGGGACCTGGACGGGCTGTTCGACCCGGACCCCGACAAACCGGGCACGGTCTACACCCGCCACGGTGGATTCCTCAGCAGCGCAGGCGATTTCGACCCAGGCTTTTTCGGCATCAGCCCACGCGAAGCGTCGGCGATGGATCCGCAGCAGCGGTTGCTGCTGGAGACATCGTGGGAAGCCCTGGAAGACGCGGGTATCGACCCGACCTCGTTGCGGGGCAGCGATACCGGCGTATTCGCCGGTGCCTGCTCATCGGGTTACTCGCGGCGGGTGACCGGCGACCTGGAGGGCTTCCGGCTGACCGGCACTTCGCACAGCGTCATCTCGGGCCGTGTCGCGTACGTGTTCGGCCTGGAAGGTCCGGCGGTGACGGTGGATACCGCGTGCTCGTCGTCGCTGGTGGCATTGCACCTGGCGTGCCAGGCGCTGCGCCAGGGCGACAGCTCGCTGGCGCTCGCCGGTGGCGTGACGGTCGCGGCCAGCCCATATCTGTTCGTGGACTTCGCCCGCCAGCGCGGCCTGTCGCCGGACGGCCGCTGCAAGGCGTTCTCGGCTGCCGCCGACGGTGTGTCGTGGTCGGAGGGTTCGGGCATCCTTGTGCTGGAGCGGCTTTCGGATGCGCAGCGGCTCGGACACAACATCCTGGCCGTTATTCGCGGTAGTGCGGTGAACCAGGACGGCGCGAGCAACGGTCTGACCGCGCCGAACGGTCCGTCGCAGCAGCGGTTGATCGCGCATGCCCTCGCGAATGCGGGGATCTCGGCGGCCGATGTGGATGCCGTGGAGGCGCACGGGACCGGCACGCCCCTGGGTGACCCGATTGAAGCACAGGCCTTGATCGCGGCCTACGGGCAGACCCGTGGCGACCGGGAACCATTGCGGATCGGTTCCTTGAAATCGAATATCGGCCATACCGTGGCCGCCGCAGGTGTGGCCGGTGTGATCAAGATGGTGCAGGCCATGCGGCACGAGCGGCTGCCGCAGACACTGCACGCCGAAACACCGTCGCCGCATGTGGATTGGACCGCGGGCGCGGTGCGTCTGCTGACCGAAGCCGAACCGTGGATCGCCGGAGCTCGGACGCGCCGGGCGGGTGTGTCGTCGTTCGGGATCAGCGGCACCAACGCGCATGTGATCCTCGAAGAAGCGCCTGCCGCACCGGTAGCGGCCGCCGAGGAGGACACCGAAATCATCGTGCCGGTCACCCCGTTGCTGGTGTCGGGTAAGGGCGAGGCGGGTTTGCGTGCCCAGGCCGCCCGGTTGCGGGCGTGGTTGTCCGAGCGGCCGGAGATCGACATCGCGGATGCGGCCTATGCGCTGGCGACGTCGCGGGCACAGCTGGATTCGCGCAGTGTGGTCCTCGGTCGCGACCGGGGCGAGTTGCTCGTACGGTTGGCGGAGCTCGCCGAATCGGGTACCGGTACCGGTGTGATCCGCGGCGTCGTCGGTTCGGGGCAGACGGCATTCTTGTTCACCGGTCAGGGTGCACAGCGGATCGGTATGGGTGCGGGCTTGTACGAGGCGTTCCCGGTATTCGCGGACGCGTTGGATTCGGTGTGCGCCCAGTTCGATCCGGTATTGGAGTGCTCGCTCAAAGCGGTCATGTTCACCGGCGTCGCTGGTGGCGATACCGGTGTCGCGGTGCTGGATCGGACGGAGTTCACCCAGCCCGCGCTGTTCGCCTTCGAGGTGGCGCTGTATCGCTTGCTGGAGTCGTTCGGCGTCACCCCGAATGTGTTGATCGGCCATTCGATCGGAGAAGTCGCTGCCGCGTACCTCGCGGGCCTGTGGTCGCTCGAGGACGCGTGCCGGTTGGTGGCGGCGCGCGGACGTCTCATGGGTGGGTTGCCCGAGGGCGGAGCGATGCTGGCCATCGCGGCGTCCGAACCCGAAGTCAACGATGTTGTCGCCCGATACCCCGACCGAGTGTCGGTCGCCGCGGTGAACGCGCCGGCGGCTCTGGTGATCTCGGGTGACGAGGACGCAGTCGGCGAAATCGAGGCACGATTCGCCGAGCGTGGCGTGAAGACGTCACGGCTGCGGGTCAGCCATGCCTTCCACTCGCATCGGATGGAGCCGATGCTGGTCGAATTCGAGTCTGTCGTCAAGGATTTGACGTACCACCGGCTTCGCTTGCCGTTGGTTTCGAATGTGTCGGGTCGGCTTGCTGGTGACGAAGTGACCGAACCCGCCTACTGGGTTCGGCAGGTGCGGGCCGCGGTGCGATTCGCGCCGGGCATCGAGACGTTGATCGCCTCGGGTGTGCGTCGATTCCTGGAAGTGGGGCCCGACGCGGTGCTGGCGGCGATGACCCGGCAGACGCTTGCGGAGGACGCGGAGTCGACCTCGGTTGTGGCCGCGGCCGCGCGCCGGGATCACGATGAGCCCCAACAGTTCGCGATGATGCTGGCACACGCGCACACATCCGGGCTGCCGGTGGATTGGACGCCACTGCTGCGTCGCGGGGCGATACGACGAGTTCCCCTGCCCACGTACGCTTTCCAACACCAGCGCTTCTGGTTGCCGCCGCGCCCCGAAGTCACCGGCGACGCCCTTGCCCACCCGTTGCTCACCGGTGTGGTGCAGGTAGCCGGCACGGACGAGTTCGTTTTCACCGGCCGGTTCTCGCTGGCGACCCACCCGTGGGTCGCCGACCATATGACCTACGGCACCGTGGTGCTGCCGAGCGCGGCCCTCGTCGAGTTCCTGCTCGTCGCGGGCAGCAGCATAGATTGCGGCGTCGTGGAGGAGCTGACCCTGGAGGCTCCGATACCGCCGACGGAAGACGATGAGGTCGAACTCCAGGTGTCGGTGCGGGAGCCGGACCAGGCCGGGCGACGGCAGTTCAGCTTCTACTTCCGTCAGGGTGGTCGCCGAGCGGGCGAATGGGTGCGTAACGCCAGCGGTGTACTGGCGCCCTCGCCAGACGGCGATGACGCGCTGCTGGACCAGTTGCGGGACGAAACCTGGCCGCCGATCGACGCCGAAACTCTCGACCCGGCATGGATTCCCGAGCGGATCGCCACAGTATCCGGACTCGAGTACGGCCCGGCGTTGCTCGGTGTCGGCGCCGCATGGCAGCGGGGTGCGACCGTCTTCTCCGAGGTCACCCTGGATACGGCGGCCGCGCCCGAACCGGAGCGATTCGATCTGCATCCGGCGCTGCTCGACCTGGTGATGCACGCCGGGCTCGCTGGGCTCCTGTGGCGCGATCAGGACGGAGATCCGGACACCGGCCGGTTGCTGTTCCGCTGGGGCGGAGCGCGGCTGCACCGGCCGCTGGCCGAAGCGACGACGCTGCGGGTCATCGCCACGACGCGCGGACCGGAGACGATTTCCCTTGCGGCCACTGATGATTCGGGACGGCCCGTGGTGTCCGTCGACGCGGTCGTCATGCGGCCCTATGACGTGAAACAGCTGCGCGGCACCCTGGCCGGGGATGTCGCCGACCTCTACGAGGTCCAGTGGACGCCCGCGTCGGCAGCGACACCGGGTGTGTCCGCGGACCGGATGGCCGTACTCGGTTCGGAACCGGTTGCCGGAATCGGCACCTGCTATCCAAGCCCCTCGGAACTCGCTGCGGCACAAGAGATTCCAGATGTCGTAATCTGGCATCCGCAGGACAGCGCCGCGGCCGACGATCCGGCGATCGTTCGCGAGTACCTGGAAATGGTGTTGGCGACGGTGCAGTCCTGGCTGGCAGCGGATCGTCTGGCCGACACGCGGCTGCTCGTGGTTACCGCGAACGGTGCCGCGCTGCCGGGCGAGGCACCAGGTCTCGCCGCGGCGGCCGTCTGGGGCCTGATTCGCAGCGCCCAATCCGAATATCCGGGCCGGTTCATTCTCCTCGACTCCGACCCGTCGGCAGTTGCGCCCATGGATGACTCGACACTCGTCGGTGCGGTGCTCGTGGCGGGCGAACCACAGGCCGCGGTGCGCGCCGGAGCATTGCTCGTGCCCAGACTGGTGCGAGCGCGAGCGGAGCACGATGCCGACCCGTCGCCCGACCAGCACCCCTCATCGACTCGCTCCGCGACGCCGTCGTTCGGCGCGGGCACCGTCCTGATCACCGGTGGCACCGGTGGCCTCGGCGCACTGGTGGCTCGACATCTGGTCACCGCGCACGGGGTCCGCCACCTGCTGCTGGTGTCCAGGCGTGGTGAAACTGCCAGCGGCGCAAAAGAACTGGTTACCGAGCTGTCGGCATCCGGCGCCGCTGTCGCGGTGGCGGCCTGCGATGTGGGCGATCGAGAAGCCCTCCGTTCCCTGCTCGATTCGATAGCGGTCGAGAATCCGCTGACCGGCGTGGTCCATGCGGCCGGTGTCCTCGACGATGGCACCCTCGCGGGCCTGACCACCGCGCAACTGCGGCGGGTGTTCAGCTCGAAGGCCGCGGCGGCATGGCACCTGCACGAACTCACTCGCGACCGCGCCCTGTCGGCCTTCGTGCTGTTCTCGTCTATCGCGGCAACGATCGGATCGGCGGGACAGGGCAACTACGCGGCAGCCAATGCCTTCCTCGACGCGCTGGCGCACCGTCGCCGTGCCGACGGGTTGCCCGCGATCTCATTGGGCTGGGGGCCTTGGAACTCCGCTGGCGGCATGACCGGTGGCTTGGACCGCAGCGCCGTCGCCCGCTGGGAAAGGCTCGGTCTCCACGCACTCGGGAACGACGAAGGTCTGCGGCTGTTCGATGCGGCCACCGGTCGCGCCGCCGCGCACTTGGCGGCGATTCGGTTCGACCCGGCCGAGCTGCGGCGCGAAGCGGGCACCGGTGCGGTGCCCACGGTGCTGCGCGGTTTCCTGCCCCGCACCACGAACCGGACCGCCGCCGCGTCGAGTTCACTGGCCACACGACTGAGCCGGGTACCGCGGGCCCAACGCGCCGAGGTGGTGCTCGACCTGGTTCGGGAGCACGCGGCGGCCGTGCTCGGACACGGTTCCGCCGAAGACATCGGCCCCGACGAGCGATTCGACGCACTGGGATTCGACTCGCTCGGCGGCGTCGAATTCCGCAACCGGCTGGCGCAGGCCAGCGGTGTCCAGTTGCCGTCCACCCTGGTCTTCGACCACCCCACCGCCGCGGCTGTCGCCACCCTGCTGCACTCCACGATCGAGGGAACGGATTCCGGTTCCAGGACGGCACCGGTTTCGCGCCGCGTGCGCGTGGACGAACCCATCGCGATCGTGGGCATGGCCTGCCGGTTCCCCGGCGGCGTCGAATCGCCGGATGCGCTGTGGGACCTGGTTGTTTCCGGCCGGGATGCGACCGGGGAGTTCCCGGCGGATCGTGGCTGGGATCTGGAGCGGCTGTTCGATCCGGATCCGGACAAGCCGGGGACGGTCTATACCCGTCGCGGTGGATTCCTTTATGACGCAGGTGATTTCGATCCGGGCTTCTTCGGGATCGGCCCGCGCGAGGCGACGGCGATGGATCCGCAGCAGCGGTTGCTGCTCGAGGTGTCCTGGGAAGCGCTCGAGCACGCGGGAATCGACCCGACGTCGTTGCGCGGCAGCGACACCGGTGTCTACACGGGCGTGATGTACCAGGACTACGAGGCCGTGACGGGTAAGGCCGGGCCCGAGGTCGAAGGGTATGTCCTGACCGGCGGCCTGGGGAGCGTGGCTTCCGGGCGGGTGGCCTATGCGCTGGGTCTGGAGGGCCCGGCGATGACGGTGGATACCGCCTGCTCGTCGTCGCTGGTGGCGCTGCATCTGGCCTGCCAGGCGCTGCGTCAGGGGGAGAGTTCGCTGGCCTTGGTCGGTGGCGCGACGGTAATGGCGACACCGATGGTGTTCCAGGAGTTTTCGCGGCAGCGTGGTTTGGCCACAGACGGCCGGTGCAAGTCGTTCTCGGCCGCGGCCGATGGTGTCGCGTGGTCCGAGGGTGCGGCGGTGCTGATCGTGGAGCGCCTGTCGGATGCACGTCGGCTGGGCCACGACGTATTAGCCGTAGTGCGTGGCAGTGCGATTAATCAGGACGGCGCGAGCAATGGCTTGACGGCGCCGAATGGCCCGTCGCAGCAGCGGGTGATCGCGGCGGCGCTGGCGAATGCCGGGTTGAATCCGCGCGACGTGGATGTGGTGGAGGCGCACGGTACTGGAACGGCGCTGGGCGACCCGATCGAGGCGCAGGCGCTGATCGCCACCTACGGGCAGGACCGTGCGGGAGAACCGCTGCGTCTTGGTTCGCTCAAGTCGAATATCGGTCACGCGCAGGCGGCGGCGGGTGTGGGCGGTGTGATCAAGATGGTGCAGGCGTTGCGGCACCGAACTCTGCCGACGACATTGCACGCGCGGGAGCCGAGCCCGCACGTGGACTGGTCTGCGGGCGATGTCCAGCTGTTGACCGAGGCGCAGGCGTGGCCGGTCGGCGACAGGGTGCGCCGGGCCGGGGTGTCGTCGTTCGGGATCAGTGGCACCAATGCGCACGTGATTATCGAAGAAGCACCGGCCCAGGCGGTTTCGACGCCTGAGCGTGGTGCGGCCGGGCCGGACATCGATGTCGCCGTGGTGCCGTGGACGGTGTCGGGCAAGTCGCAGGAGGGTCTGCGGACGCAGGCCGAGCGGTTGCGGGCGTGGTTGGCCGATCGCCCGGAGCTCGACATCTGGTCGGCGGCACGGTCATTGGTGGACTCGCGAGCATTGCTGGACCGACGGGCGGTCGTCGTCGGCCGGGATCGGGACGAGCTGCTGGTGGGTCTGGCGGATGTGGCGGCGGGTTCGCCGGGCACGATCGCGGGGACGGCGGGTTCGGGGAAGACGGCCTTCCTGTTCACCGGGCAGGGTGCGCAGCAGGCTGGGATGGGCGCGGGCCTGTACAAGTCGTTCCCGGTGTTCGCGGCGGCCTTGGACGAGGTTTGCGCGCAGGTCGATCCGCTGCTGGGCCGATCGCTGAAAGCTCTCATGTTCGCCGGTACCGAGAGCGTGTTGGATCGGACCGAGTTCACCCAGCCAGCGTTGTTCGCGTTCGAGGTGGCGTTGTTCCGTCTGATCGAATCATTCGGTGTCACACCGGATCTGCTGATCGGGCATTCGATCGGGGAGTTGACCGCGGCGTACGTGGCGGGGGTGTGGTCGCTCGAGGATGCGTGTGCGCTCGTTGTGGCGCGCGGTCGCTTGATGGGGGCCTTGCCGGAGGGCGGTGCCATGCTCGCGGTCGCGGTCCCGGAGGACGACGCGGTGCAGGTGCTCGCCGGGTATGACGGGCGGGTGTCGTTGGCGGCGGTGAACGGTCCGTCGTCGGTGGTGCTGTCCGGGGATGCGTCCGCGATCGACGAACTCGCTGATCGGTTCGCCAGGCAGGAGGTGAAAACCTCCCGGCTGCGAGTGAGTCACGCGTTCCACTCGGTATTGATGGAGCCGATGCTCGACGAGTTCCGTTCGGTCGCCGCGGGATTGACGTATCGGGAGCCGTTGTTGCCGATCGTGTCGAACGTTTCGGCGGTCGTGGTCGCTGCTGAGCTGACCGATCCCGAGTACTGGGTCGAGCAGCTGCGGGGATGCGTCCGGTTCGCGCCGGGCATCGACACCCTGGTCGAGGCGGGTGCGCGGCGATTCGTGGAGATCGGACCGGATGCTGTGCTGGCCTTCATGACTCAGCAATGCCTGGTCGAAACCCCCGCTGTCGAAGCCAAATCGACAGTGGTCGCGGCCGCCCGACGCTCGGTGGACGAGCCGACGCAGTTCGTGACCGCGCTGGCACAGGCCGCCGTCGTCGGCGTAGGGGTGGACTGGACGCCGCTGTATGCGGGCCGCTCCACGCATCGGATGACGTTGCCTACCTATGCGTTCCAGCATCGACGCTACTGGGCGCGGCCGGTCGACGCGCCGGACCTATGGCAATCGGGCCTGGACGATGCGGGGCATCCGCTGTTGGGCGCGATGCTGCGGTTGCCGGACTCCGAGGATGTGGTGTTCACCGGGAGGCTGTCGCGAGCCGGTCATCCTTGGCTGGCCGATCATGCTGTCACCGGGGTGGTGTTGCTGCCCGGTGCCGCGCTCGTGGAGCTGGCCCTGCACGTGGGAGCAGTGGTGGACTGCCCGCGACTGGCGGAGTTGGTGATCGAGGCGCCCCTGCCGATACCGCCCACCGGGGTTGTCGACTTGCGGGTCGTAGCGGGCGGACCGGATGACACCGGCGCACGGACGGTGTCGATGTACTCGCGGTCGAACGGCGACGCTTCAGGCTCGCCGAACGATGCTGCGGGACAATGGATTCGCCACGCTGTCGCAACGGTCACAGTCGGATCGGACACGCCCCCGGTGGAATCGGGTCCGGTGAGCTGGCCGCCGGCAGAGGCGACGGCGATAGCGATCGATCACGCCTACGCGGATCTGGCCGGGCGGGGCTATGAGTACGGACCGGCGTTCCGCGGACTGACCGCCCTGTGGGCGCACGACGGTGAGGTGTTCGCCGAGGTCGTACTGCCGGAGTCCGCACGATCGGACGGCTCGGCCTTCGGTGTGCATCCGGCATTGTTGGATGCCGCGCTGCACGCGGTCCTGCTCGGTGGGCTGGTTCCCGACACCCGGGCCGGTGCGATCGCGGTCCCGTTCTCGTGGGAGAACATCGCCTTGTATGCGACCGGCGCGACCACGGTGCGGGTCCGTGCTGCCGCGACCGGGTCCGGGACTGGGGGTGAGCGGATCACCGTAACCCTGGCCGACCCGGCGGGCATGGCCGTGGCCGACATCGGTGCACTGACGCTGCGGACATTGTCCACCGATGCGCTCGGTTCGGCGCACCGTCGCACCGACGGCGTCGGCTACGAGCTGAACTGGGTCGCGCTACCCGAGCCTGCGGGTGCGCTCACCGCCGCCGCCTGGAGTCCCGCCGATGACGGTGAGACCGCGACGATCGCGGGCCGGGACGCGACGGTGTTGCGACTCGACGATCGGCGATGGAATGAGCTGTCGCGCACCGGCTCTCCGGCCGTCGACGGCAAGCTTCCGGTGGCAGTGCGGGATTTGGTCACCGACCTCGCGGCGCAGGTGCGGCGGCTGCTGACGCAGGACCGGCTCATCGTCGTGGTGACCCGGCAGGCGGTCGCGGTACATCCCCACGAGCCAGTGGACCTGTCGACGGCAGCCGTGTGGGGTCTGCTGCGGACCGCACAGAGTGAGAACCCCGACCGGATCATCCTCGTCGATGTCGAAGACTGGCCGGACTATCGGCCCGCTGTGGCCATGGCCTCGGCTGCGGGCGAGGAACCCCAGCTGGCCCTGCGGCACGGAAAGGCATACGTGCCGCGCCTGAACCGCGGTGATCCGAACGCTCTCGACCTCGCGTCGCGAAATACCAAGGCATGGGCGCTGACTCTGCGCGACAAGGGCACATTGACCGCGGACAACTTCACCTTCAGCGACCATCCGACCGCATTGGAACCACTTGCGGCAGGACAGGTCCGGGTGAGTATGCGGTCGGTCGGCCTCAACTTCCGGGATGTACTGATGGCGCTCGGCACCTACCCCGACAAGGCTGGCCGGCCCGGCGGCGAGGGAGCCGGTGTCGTGTTGGAGGTCGCACCGGATGTGACCGAATTCGCACCTGGCGACCGGGTTTTCGGGTTGATCCCGGGTGTCGGATCGGTGGCGATGGTCGATCGCCGACTTCTCGCGCCGATGCCGCGTGGTTGGTCGTTCACTCAGGCCGCGGCGATTCCGATCGTCTACGCGACCGCCTACTACGGCCTGGTCGACCTGGCCGATGCGCAACCTGGCGAGACGCTGCTGCTGCATGCGGCGACCGGTGGTGTCGGGCTGGCGGCCGTGCAACTCGCGCGGCACCTGGGCCTGCGGTTATTGGTCACCGCCAGTGAGCCCAAGTGGAATGTGTTGCGCGATTCGGGGTTCGACGACGCTGAAATCGGCAACTCGCGCACCTTGGATTTCGAGCAGAAGTTCCTCGACGCCACCGACGGTCGCGGTGTCGACATCGTATTGGATTCGCTGGCAGGCGAATTCGTGGACGCGTCATTGCGACTGCTGCCGCGCGGTGGCCGGTTCGTCGAGATGGGCATGCTGGACCGGCGTGATCCGGTCGAGGTGGCCGCCGCGCATCCGGGGGTCGACTACCACAGCTTCATGCTGATGGAGGTGGGTCCCGATCGGCTGCACGAGATTCTGACCACGCTGGTCGAGCTTTTCGAGGCCGGCACTCTGGCGCCGTATCCGACTGTCGCGTGGGATATGCGGCAAGCGCCGCAGGCCTACCGGTACCTGAGTCAGGCCCGGCATATCGGCAAGAATGTGCTCACCGTGCCGGTGCCATTGCGGCCCGAGGGCACTGTTCTCATCACCGGCGGCACCGGAGGATTGGGCGCGGTGGCCGCACGACACCTGATCACCGTCCATGGTGTGCGCAGGCTGGTGTTGGCGGGTAGGCGCGGTCCCCAAGCCCCCGGCGCGGCCGAACTCGCCGCCGAGCTGACCGCGCTCGGTGCGCATGTGGACGTGGTCGCGTGCGACGCGGCCGATCGAGCCGCACTGGACGCGGTGTTGGCGGCCATACCGTCGCAGCATCCGTTGACCGCTGTCGTGCATGCGGCGGGTGTGCTTGCCGACGGTCTGCTCGCCACCATGACGCCGGAGCAGATCGCGAAAGTGTTGCGGCCCAAGGTGAATGCGGCCTGGAATCTGCACGAGGCGACCAAGGACCTGGATCTGTCGGCGTTCGTGCTTTACTCCTCGATCGCGGGCTTGATCGGCAATCCGGGCCAGGCGAATTATGCGGCCGCCAATGTCTTCCTCGATGCGCTCGCGCAACACCGGCAGGTGACCGGTCTGCCCGCGACGTCGGTGGTATGGGGGCCATGGGAGCAGAGCGGCGGTATGACCAGCACGCTCGGCGCGGCCGACGTCGCCCGTTTGCGGCGCGAAGGTCTCCTTCCGCTGGGCGACGAGGACGGCATGGAATTGTTCGACGCCGCACTGGCGGGCGGGCAGTCGGCGTTCGTGGCGGTCCGGATCGACCGGACCGCCCTCGGCGAGGCACATCCCGGTGATGTGCGCGCGGTCATGCGTGGCTTGTCGCGGCCAGCGCGCCGCCGGGTGGTCGATACGACGAGCGCACCGTCGGCGGCATCGAGTGGCTCCGTGTCTTGGTCGACGCAACTGCTCGGCCGCTCGACCGCCGAACAGGAACGCGTCATCCTCGACGTGATCCGGGCCCAGGCCGCGGCCGTGCTGGGACACACCAGTGCGGACTCGACCCCGCCGGACAAGCCGTTCAGCGATATCGGGTTCGACTCGCTCGGCGTGATGGAATTCCGCAACCGGCTGAAGTCGGCTGTCGGCGTGCAGTTGTCCGCGACCGCGATGTTCGACTATCCCACCCCGGAGGCGCTGGCCGGTTTCCTCCGGCAGGAGATCGTTTCGGTCGACGACCCCGCGGAACGTATCGCGGCCGAGATCGAGTCGCTGGCGCGCAGTTGCGCCACGGCCGAGCTGTCGGCTGTGGACCGGTCGGATATCGCGAGCAGATTGACCGCACTGTTGCGTGAGCTCGAAGGCAAGGACACCGACGGATTCGACCTGGATGGCGGCGCCGACAGTCTCGAATCCGCGGACGACCGCGAGCTGTTCGAATTCATCGACCAAATCAGTTGAAGCAAGTTCCGCGACCACCTCAGCTGAGCAAATACGATCTGGAGTTCCACCGATGGCCGACAACGACGAGCTACGCCAGTATCTGAAGAAGACCGCGAAGGAGCTCTACCAGACCAAACAGCAACTGCGCGCGCTCACCGACCGGTCGCGGGAACCGATCGCGATCGTCGGTATGGCTTGCCGGTATCCCGGTGGCGTGCGCTCCGCTGAAGACCTGTGGCGGATGACGGCGGACGGTGTGGACGCCATCGGGGACTACCCGGCCGATCGAGGCTGGGACCTGGAACGGCTGTTCAACCCGGATCCCGATGTGCCGAACGGCATTTACACCCGTGACGGTGGGTTCCTCGACGCAATCGGCGAGTTCGACGCGGCCTTCTTCGGGATCGGCCCGCGTGAGGCCGCGGCGATGGATCCGCAGCAGCGCCTGATGTTGGAGGTGTCCTGGGAAGCGTTGGAGGATGCGGGAATCGATCCGGTGTCGTTGCGCGGCAGCGACACCGGCGTCTTCGCCGGAGTCATCCATCAGAACTACGGTCCCCGCATCGGCTCGCCGAATATCACCGCTGAGACCGAAGGCCATGCCTACCTGGGTGTTTCGAACGCTGTGCTGTCCGGGCGGATCGCGTATACGTTCGGGCTCAAAGGTCCGGCGATATCGGTCGACACCGCCTGCTCGTCGTCGCTGGTGGCATTGCATCTGGCGTGCCAGGCCCTGCGGCAGGGCGATACGTCGCTGGCGTTGGCGGGTGGGGTGACCGTCATGTCGGATCCAGCCTTGCTGATCGCATTCGCGCGTCAGCGTGCGTTGTCGCCCGATGCGCGCTGTAAGGCCTTCGCGGCGGCTGCTGATGGAACCGGATTCTCAGAGGGGCTCGGAGTACTTGTGCTGGAGCGTCTTTCGGACGCCCAGCGGCTCGGTCACACCGTGCTTGCGGTGGTGCGTGGGAGTGCTGTCAATCAGGATGGTGCGAGCAACGGCCTGACCGCGCCGAACGGTCCGTCGCAGGAACAAGTGATCGCGTCCGCCTTGGCGAATTCCGGCCTGACCCCGTCGGATATCGACGCGGTAGAGGCGCACGGCACCGGCACGATGCTCGGGGATCCGATCGAGGCGCGGGCACTGATCAGCGCGTATGGCACGCGGCGCGAGAGCGCGCCGTTGCGTTTGGGGTCGTTGAAGTCGAATATCGGTCACACCTCGGCTGCCGCGGGGGTGGGCGGCGTGATCAAAATGGTTCACGCCATGCGGCACGGCGTGCTGCCGAAGACGTTGCACGTGGATGCGCCGACACCGCATGTGGATTGGTCCGCGGGCACGGTGCGGCTGCTGCGGGACAATGAGCCGTGGCCGGTGGGGGATCGGATCCGGCGAGCCGGGGTCTCGTCGTTCGGAGCCAGCGGCACCAATGCCCACCTCATCCTCGAGGAAGCGCCCGCGCCTTCGGTTACCGTGGCGTCGGCGGCCGAATCCGAGCCCGAACCGGCCACGAAATCCGTTGTGGCCGAGGTCGTTCCGCTGTTGATATCAGCCAAGTCCGACGAAGCCCTCCGTGCCCAGGCGGATCGACTGCGGCAGCGGTTGATCGACGATCCCGACGTCGATATGCGGGATATGGCGTATTCCCTGGCGACCTCGCGGGCACAGCTGGACCGTCGCGGTGCGGTCGTGGGACGTGACCGGGACGAACTGCTCGCCGGTCTGGCCGATCTGGCCGCGGGTGCGCACGGCACGATCGAAGGGGATGCCGGTTCCGATAGGACGGCGTTCCTGTTCACGGGGCAGGGTGCGCAGCGGGTTGGTATGGGCGCGGGCCTGTATCAGGCGTTCCCGGTGTTCGCGGAGGCGTTGGACGACGTCTGTGCGCAGTTCGATCCGCTGTTGGGTCGTTCGCTGAAAGAGCTGATGTTCGCCGACGCCGAGGGGGTGTTGGATCGGACCGAATGCACCCAACCAGCGTTGTTCGCGTTCGAGGTGGCGTTGTTCCGGCTGATCGAATCATTCGGTGTCACACCGGATGCGCTGATCGGGCATTCGATCGGTGAGTTGGCGGCGGCGTATGTGGCAGGGGTGTGGTCGATTTCGGACGCCTGCACGCTGGTGGCGGCGCGCGGCCGGTTGATGGGTGCCCTGCCGGTGGGCGGCGCGATGCTCGCGGTGGCGATCGGCGAGGGACGAGCTGTCGATATCGTCGCCGATTTCGCCGACCGGGTGTCGATCGCGGCGGTCAACGGTCCGTCGTCGACGGTGTTGTCCGGGGACGTCGATGCCATCGGTGAGATCGAGCGGCTGCTGTCCGCCGAGGGTGTGAAGACGAATCGGTTGCGGGTGAGTCATGCGTTCCACTCGGCGCGGATGGAACCGATGTTGGCCGAGTTCCGTTCGGTCGCCGCAGGATTGACGTATCGCGAGCCGTCGCTGCCGATCGTTTCGAATGTTTCGGCGGTCGTGGTCGCTGCGGAGCTGACCGATCCTGAGTACTGGGTCGAGCAGGTGCGGGGGTGTGTCCGGTTCGCGCCGGGGATCGATGTCCTGGTCGAGGCCGGTGTGCGGCGGTTCGTGGAGATCGGACCGGATGCGGTGCTGGCGGCAATGACGCGTGGCTGTCTGGCCGAGCACCCGGAGGTCGAGTCGGTGTCGTCGGTGGCGGCGGCTGCTCGGCGGTCGGTCGATGAGGTTGAGCAGTTCGTCACTGCCATGGCGCAGGTTCATGTCGCGGGTGCGCGAGTGGACTGGCGTGCGTTGTTCGCCGGGCGTGTGGCGCATCGGATTCCGTTGCCCACCTATGCCTTCCAGCGTCGCCGTTTCTGGTTGTCGGGCGCCCTCGACGCATCGCCGTCGTCGACGGATCATCCGATCCTGACCGGTGTGGTCGGGTTGGCCGGTACCGACGAATGGTTGTTGACCGGCCGGTTCTCGCTGCGTACTCACCCGTGGATCGCCGATCACATGACCTACGGCGTGGTGGTCGTGCCGAGCGCGACGTTCATCGAGTTCCTCCTCGTCGCGGGTCGCCGGATCGGTTGCGGGGTGGTCGAGGAGCTCACCTTGCAGGCGCCGATTCTGCCGACGGCGGGTGACGAGGTCGAGTTGCAGGTGCTGGTGCAGGCGGCGGACGACTCCGGGCGGCGTCCGTTCGAGTTCTATTTCCGCAAGTCTTCCGATGCCGAATGGATCCACAACGCCACCGGTGTGCTCGGTGCTCGGTGGGATGGTGATTCGGCGCTGGTGTCGCGGCTACGGGAGGAGCAGTGGCCGCCGGTCGACGCCGAGGCTGTGGACAGTGCGGGGCTGCCGGAGCGGATCGCGAAGCTCGCCGGGCTCGAGTACGGTCCGGCGTTCGTCGGCGTGCGCGCCGCGTGGCGACGCGACGACACGGTCTTCTCCGAGATCGTGCTGGACACCGATGCGGCGCCGGAGCCGGGACGGCACGACCTGCATCCCGCCCTGCTGGATATGGTCATGCACGCGGGGTTCGCCGGGTTGCTGTGGCGCGATGGGGATTCCGATCCCGATACCGGCAGGCTGCTTTTCCGGTGGGGCGGTGCACGTTTCCACGAGTCGACAACGGATGAGGTGACCTCGCTTCGGGTCATCGCGGTCGCGACCGGACCCGAGACCGTGTCGGTCGCGGCGGTCGATCCGGACGGTACTGCGATCGTGTCGGTCGACGCGGTGGTGATGCGTCCCTATGACGTGCAGGAATTCCGGAGCAGTCTCGTCGGTGACGAGGCGGGCCTGTACCAGGTGCGCTGGGAGCCCACCGCGGAATCGGTCGCGGCAGTCGACCGATCCGCACCGGCCATGGCGGTGCTCGGGGACACGACGGTGGCGGGGATAGGCCCGAAATACGTGTCGGTCGCCGATGTCGTTGCGGCCGAGGATATTCCCGGTGTTGTGGTGTGGCGGGCGAGCGCGCCTTTCAGGGAAGGTCCGGGATCGGTGCGGGCAAGCGTGCACGGCGCGTTGGCGACGGTGCGGTCCTTGCTCGCCGAGGAACGTCTGTCCGATGTCCGGCTGGTCGTGGTGACGACAGGTGCCGTCGGGTTGCCCGAGGAGGCTCCGGATCCGGGCGCGGCGGCGGTCTGGGGATTGGTGCGCAGTGCGCAGTCCGAGCATCCCGGACGGTTCGTCCTCGTCGACGAGGATCCGGCGCGGCCGCTCGATGCGGACCGCATCGGCGCGGTATTGCGGTCGGGCGAGCCGCAGACCGCGGTCCGAGGTGAAGAGATTCTGGTTCCTCGGATGGTGCGCGCGTCCGCTTCCGTGGACCCGGGGGCGCGGTCGTCGTTCGGGGATGGGACGGTGCTGATCACCGGCGGTACGGGTGGACTCGGTGCGTTGTTCGCCCGTCATCTCGTTGCTGAGCACGGTGTGCGCGGTCTGGTATTGACGTCACGTCGAGGATCCGACGCGCCCGGTGCCGCCGAGCTGGCCGCCGAATTGACGCGGGCCGGCGCCGAGGTTCGGGTCGTCGCGTGCGATGTCGCCGATCGCGACGCGGTGCGGAACCTGCTGGATTCGATCGCCGGACTGACCGCTGTCGTGCACACCGCGGGAATTCTGGACGACGGCACCGTCGAGTCGCTGACCGCTGATCAGGTGGACCGGGTGCTGGCACCGAAGGTCGACGGCGCATGGCATCTGGACGAGCTGACTCGTGGTTTGAATCTGTCCGCGTTCGTGGTGTTCTCGTCGATCGCGACGGTGCTCGGGTCATCGGGGCAGGGCAACTACGCCGCGGCGAACGGTTTCCTGGACGCGCTGGCGCAGCGGCGGCGGGCTGCGGGGTTGGCCGCTACGTCGCTGGCGTGGGGGCCGTGGAACCAGGGCAGCGGTATGACCGGTGGCTTGGACCGCGCCGCCCTGGCGCGGTGGGATCGCCTGGGACTGAGCCCGCTCGAAAGTGCGGAAGGGACGCGCCTTTTCGGCGAAGCGCTCGCTCACTCGGATGCGCGTCCGGCTCCGATCCGCTTCGACGCGAGTGTCTTGCGTCGCGAGTCCGATGTCGACGCGGTTCCGGCGGTGCTGCGTGGATTCGTGCGGCGTTCGACGCGCCTGACGCAACAGGCGGCGGTCGCCGCGGCGGCAGGCTCGCTGGCCGCCCGGTTGGCGGGTGTGCCACAAGCGCGGCGTGGCGAGGTGGTGTTGGAGGTCGTGCTCACAGCGGCGGCGGCAGTGCTTGGGCATGATTCGGCCGCCGACATCCGACCCGACCAGCGCTTCGACGAGATCGGTTTCGATTCGCTGGGTGGCGTGGAATTCCGGAACCGGCTCGGCAAGGCCACCGGCCTGCAGTTGCCGTCGACGCTGGTGTTCGATTATCCGACGCCGGCGGCGGTGGCGAAGCTGGTGCAGTCCCGCGTCGAGCCGACAGTGGGCGAACCCGTCAAGAATGTTGTCCGCCGGGTCCGGGCGGACGAGCCGATCGCGATCGTCGGCATGGCCTGCCAGTTCCCCGGCGGCGTCGAATCACCGAAGCAGCTATGGGATCTCGTTGCCTCCGGGACCGACGCGACCGGCGATTTCCCGTCGGATCGGGGCTGGGATCTGGAGCGGCTGTTCGATTCGAATCCGGACAAGCCCGGTACTGTTTACACCCGGCGCGGCGGATTCCTTTACAGCGCAGGCGATTTCGACGCAGGATTCTTTGGGATCGGTCCCAAGGAAGCCTCCGCGATGGACCCGCAGCAACGTCTGCTGCTGGAGGTGTCCTGGGAAGCTCTGGAAGACGCGGGCATCGATCCGGTGTCGTTGCGGGGCAGCGACACCGGCGTGTATGTCGGCGCGGGCTACTCGGGCTACGTCGATCGGGTGGCCGGTGACCTGGAGGGCTACCGGCTCACCGGCACCACGAGCAGCGTGATGTCCGGACGGGTGGCCTACGTCCTCGGTCTCGAAGGCCCGGCGGTCACCGTGGACACCGCATGCTCGTCGTCGCTGGTATCGCTGCATCTGGCCTGCCAAGCGCTGCGTCAAGGGGAGAGCTCGCTGGCGCTGGCGAGCGGTGTGACGGTCGCGGCCAGTCCTTACCTCTACGTCGATTTCGCTCGGCAGCGCGGTCTCTCGCCCGATGGCCGTTGCAAGGCCTTCTCGGCCGCTGCCGACGGCGTCGCCTTCTCCGAGGGAGTCGGTGTGCTGGTGCTGGAGCGGCTCTCCGATGCAAAGCGCCTGGGGCACAACGTCCTCGCCCTCGTGCGCGGAACGGCGGTGAACCAGGACGGCGCGAGCAATGGTTTGACCGCGCCAAATGGTCCGTCACAGGAGCGGGTGATCGCGGCGGCGCTGGCGAATGCCGGGCTCGAGCCAGCGGACATCGACGCGGTGGAGGCGCACGGCACCGGCACGACGTTGGGTGATCCGATCGAAGCCCAGGCGCTGATCGCTGCGTATGGGCAGGACCGTGCGGGACAACCGCTGCGGATCGGATCGATCAAGTCGAATATCGGCCATACCGTCGCCGCGGCAGGTGTCGGTGGCGTGATCAAGATGGTGCAGGCGCTGCGACACGAAACCCTGCCGAAGACACTGCATGCGGACGAGCCGAGCCCACACGTGGACTGGTCCGCGGGCGATGTCCAGCTGTTGACCGAGGCCCAGCCGTGGCCTGCCGGTGGACGAGTCCGGCGAGCGGGCGTGTCGTCGTTCGGTGTCAGCGGCACCAACGCGCACGCGATCCTCGAGGAAGCGCCGGTCCCACAGTCGGTCGGCTCGCCACCGGCCGCCGACCGTCCACGCACGATGGTGCCGTGGCTGGTGTCGGCCAAGAATGAGACCGCGCTGCGAGGACAGGCGGCGAAACTCCGACAGTGGCTCATCGATAACCCGGACGCCGATCCGGCGGATGTGGCGTATTCGCTCGTGACGACACGGGCGCAGCACGAGTCGCGGGCGGCGGTCCTGGGCGGTGATCGCGACGAACTGCTGGCGCGGCTGGCGCGTCTGATCGCCGGAACCTCCTCGGCCGGAGTGGTGTCCGGCACGGTGGGCTCCGGGAAGACCGCCTTCCTGTTCACCGGTCAGGGCGCGCAGCGGATCGGTATGGGCGCGGGTCTCGCCGAGGCCTTCCCGGTATTCGCCGCGGCACTGGACGAGGTGTGCGCCCAGTTCGATCCGCGACTCGGATGTTCCCTGAAGCAGGCGATGTTCACCGGTCACCTGATCGACGATCATGGGGTCGCCGCGGAAACCGGGATGCTGGATCGCACACGATTGACCCAGCCCGCACTGTTCGCGTTCGAGGTGGCGCTGTATCGGCTGTTGGAGTCGTTCGGAGTTGTTCCGGATGTGGTGATCGGGCACTCGATCGGTGAACTGGCCGCGGCGTATGTGGCCGGTGTGTGGTCACTGGAGGACGCATGCGCGCTGGTCGCGGCGCGAGGGCGGCTGATGGATGCGCTGCCGGCAGGCGGCGCGATGCTCGCGGTCGCCGCGTCCGAGGCAGACGTTCGCGCGGCGATCGCCGGATTCGGTGATCGGGTGTCGGTGGCGGCGGTGAATGCGCCTGCGGCCGTGGTGATCTCGGGTGACGATGACGCCGTCGACCAGATCGATCGGCAGTTCGCCGAACGGGGTCGCAAGACGAGCCGGTTGCGGGTGTCGCATGCGTTCCATTCCCATCGGATGGAGCCGATGCTGGCCGAGTTCGAGACCCTCGTTGCGGCAGTGACCTGCAACGCCCCCCGGATTCCATTGGTGTCCAACATTTCTGGCCGGATCGCCGACGACGAGATCCTGGATCCGAAGTACTGGGCGGCGCAGGTGCGCGCCGCGGTGCGTTTCGCGCCCGGCGTCGAGACGCTGGTGGCCTCGGGCGTGCGCCGTTTCCTCGAAGTCGGACCCGACGCGGTGCTCGCGGCGATGACGCGGCAGACGCTTGCCGAGGACGTCGAGGCTCGATCTGTGGTGGCCGCGGCGACCCGCCGGGATCACGACGAGGTAGAGCAGTTCCTCACGATGCTCGGCCAGGCGCATACCGCAGGGGTTGCCGTCGACTGGGACGGGTTGTTCAGCACCCTCCAGGTATCCCGAATCGCCTTGCCCACCTATGCCTTCGAACATCGGCGGTACTGGCTCGAACCCGGCCGCGGGGAGGCCAGGAATGTGTCGGAGCATTCGCTGCTCACCGATGTGGTTCGGGTGGCCGACCGTGACGAGTGGCTGTTTTCGGGACGGCTCTCGCTGCGCACCCATCCATGGATCGCCGACCACACCACCTACGGTGTGGTGCTCGTCCCGAGCGCCGCGCTCATGGAGATGCTGTTGGTCGCGGGCAGGCGAATCGGTTGCGACGCCGTCGAAGAGCTCACCCTCGAGTCGCCGATCCTCCCGCCGCCAGACGGCGATGTCGAACTCCAGGTACTGGTGCGGGAACCGGATCCCACGGGACGTCGATCGTTCACATTCCACTACCGCCTGACCGACACCGCCGACGGTGAGTGGACGCGCAATGCCAGCGGCGTGATGAGCGGTCAACAGCTGCTCGACATCGGACTCGTGGACATGCTGCGCAACGGGCCGTGGCCGCCGATCGATGCCGAACCGGTGGACGCCGACTGGATTCCGGCCCAGGTGGCGCGTGTCGCCGGACTGGAATACGGTGCCTCGTTCATCGGCATCGACGCCGCATGGCGCAGTGGCGACACGATGTTCTCCCAGGTCACGCTGAATGAGGAAGTCTCGGCCGAACGGTTCCAGCTGCATCCGGCGCTGTTCGATATGGCACTACATGCCGGACTCGTCGGTTTGATCTGGTCTGACGACAAGGGCAATCCCGCCGAGGGCAAACTCTTGTTCCGCTGGGGCGCGACGCAATTCCACACCACGTCCAAGGTCACGACATTGCGGGTGATGGCTATCCAGCGCAGCGGTGAGGCGATCACCGTCGTGGCGGTCGACCAGGACGGAAACCCGGTGGTTTCCGTCGATGAAGTGGTCATGCGCTCCTACGACGTCCAGCAGTTCCGGGCCACGCTGTCGGGTGGACGTGCGGCCCGGTATGCGTTGCGCTGGGCAGCGGTCGAGACGCCTGACGGAATCATCCGGCGCGGCAGCACAGCCGTGCTCGGAACCACGCAGGTGCCCGGCATCGCTGAGCGGTACCTGGATCTGGCGGCGCTCGCTGCGGCTCCGACCGTCCCGGATGTCGTTGTCTGGTCCGAATTCACTGCACCGCACGGTGATTCGCGCTCGTCCGTGAGTGATCGAGTGAAGGTTGCCCTGCGCATGGTGAACGGCTGGCTGGCCGACGAGCGATTCGCACGGTCGCAGCTGGTTGTGGTGACCGGACGGGCGGCGGCGTTGCCCGATGAGGCGCCCGATACCGCATCGGCTGCGGTATCGGGGCTGATACGTAGCGCGCAAACCGAATATCCGGAGCGGATCGTACTGCTCGACGCGGACGAATCCGTTGGTGCGCGGCATATTTCGACCGACTTCATTCGAGCCGCGATCACGACCGGAGAACCGCAGCTGGCCCTGCGGGGCGACCTGGTCCTGGCACCACGGCTGGAGGCGGTGACATCCGCTGCGGCCGAGCCGGTTTCGTTCGGGACCGGGACCGTGCTGATCACCGGTGGAACCGGAGGATTGGGTGCGCTGCTGTCCAGGCACCTGGTCACCGCGCACGGCGTGCGACGGCTACTGCTGGTATCTCGCCGTGGCGAGCGTGCCGACGGCGCAACGGAACTCGCGGCGGAGCTGTCCGGACTCGGTGCCCAGGTGCGGATCGCCGCCTGCGATGTCACCGACCGCGACGCGCTTCGAGATCTGCTGTCGGGCCTGCCCGCGCAATTCCCGCTCACCGGTGTCGTACACACCGCGGGCGTGCTCGACGACGCCACGTTCCACACCCTCTCCGATGATCAGGTCGATCGGGTGTTCGCTCCCAAGGCCGATGCGGCGTGGCATCTGCACGAGCTCACCCGGGACATGAATCTGTCGGCGTTCGTGATGTTCTCCTCGATCGCCGGAATGATCGGTTCGGCCGGTCAAGCGAATTACGCTGCCGCGAACAGCTTCCTGGACGCCCTCGCGGTGCGACGCCGCGCCGAAGGACTACCGGCCCTCGCGCTCGCCTGGGGTCCGTGGCAGCAGGACATCGGCATGACCGGCGCTCTGGATCACACCGCCATGGGCCGATTGGAGCGATTCGGGCTTGCCCCGCTGAACCGCACCGACGGCCTGCGGTTGTTCGACGAATCGCTGACCACGGCGGAACCGGTGTCGGCGCTGATGCACCTGGATACCGACAAACTGCGCTTGGAAGCGCATACCGGTGCGGTCCCGGCGGCGCTGCGCGGGTTCGTTCGCGCACGCGGCCGGGCGGCCACGACATCGAGTGATGGACCGTCGCTCGGGGAGCGTCTGCACGGTGTGGCGGAGGCGAAGCGACGTGGGGTCGTCCTGGACCTGGTGCGCGAACACGTGGCGACGGTGCTGGGTTACGGGTCGGTCGACGACATCGGACCCGATCGCGGCTTCGACGAACTCGGCTTCGATTCCCTCGGCGGGGTCGAGTTCCGCAACCGGCTTTCCAAGGCTACGGGGCTCTCGCTGCCCTCGACCCTGGTGTTCGACTACCCCACCGCGGGAGATATCGCCGACTACTTGCTGGCGCAGACCGTGGTGACGGCACCCGCGCAACCGACATCGACGGTGCCCGACGACATCGCGCGGCTCGAGGCGATGCTCGAGCGGATTATCGCGGGCGGCAGCGACGACGAGACCGTCGCCGGATTGCGGGGCGTCAACGAGCGCCTGCGCGACTATCTGACCGGCAAGTCGCCGGAAGGCGACTACGACGACCTCGAATTGCATTCCGATAGTGAGCTTTTCGACCTGATCGACGAGGAGTTTGGTCCAGCATGAGCAACCCCGGCACCAGCAACGAGGAACGTCTCAGCCGGTATCTGCGCAAGCTCACCGGAGACCTCCGAACCGCCAAGAAGCACATCCAGCACCTGGAAGACCGTGCCAGCGAACCGATCGCGATCGTGGGCATGAGCTGTCGGTACCCGGGCGGCGTCGAAACTCCGGCGCAGCTGTGGGAGTTGGTGGCCTCCAGCACCGACGCCATCGGTCCTTTTCCGGCCGACCGCGGCTGGGACCTCGAGCGTCTGTTCGACACCGATCCCGATCGGCCGGGGACCATCTACACCCGGGAAGGCGGATTCCTGGACTCGGCAGGCGATTTCGATCCGGGATTCTTCGGAATAGCTCCGCGCGAGGCCGCGGCGATGGATCCGCAGCAGCGCCTTTTTCTGGAAGCGGCATGGGAGGCATTGGAGGATGCCGGTATCGATCCGACGTCGCTGCGCGGAGGTGACACCGGTGTGTTCGCGGGCGTGATCCACCAGGACTACGGCCCGCGCGTGGGTTCGCCGGGTCTGACAGCCGAGGCGGAAGGCCATGCCTACGCGGGTGTTTCGGCCAGCGTCCTATCCGGGCGCGTCGCCTTCACCTTCGGTTTCAAAGGTCCGACGCTCTCGGTGGACACCGCGTGCTCCTCGTCGTTGGTCGCACTGCACCTCGCCTGTCAGGCACTGCGTCAGGGGGAGACCTCGCTCGCCCTGGTCGGTGGCGTCACGGTGATGTCCGACGCCAGTCTGCTGATCGCTTTCGGTCGGCAGCGTGCGCTGTCCCCGGACGCACGGTGTAAAGCCTTCGCGGCGGCGGCGAACGGGACCGGATTCTCCGAGGGCCTCGGCATGATCGCGGTCGAGCGGTTGTCGGACGCGCGCAGTAAGGGCCATCAGGTCCTCGCGGTCATCCGCGGCAGCGCGGTCAACCAGGACGGGGCCAGCAACCGGCTGACCGCACCGAACGGTCCTTCGCAGGAAAAGGTGATCGCGCAGGCCCTCGCCGCTGCCGGTCTGACGCCCGCCGACATCGACGCGGTCGAAGCGCACGGCACCGGCACCAGCCTCGGTGACCCGATCGAGGCGCAGGCGCTGATCGCCGCCTATGGTCGCGATCGCGCTGGAGATCCGTTGCGGATCGGCTCGCTGAAGTCGAATATCGGGCACACCTCCGCCGCCGCCGGCATCGGCGGTGTGATCAAGATGGTGCAGGCGCTGCGACACGAAACGTTGCCCGCGACGCTGCATGTCGATGCCCCGACCCCGCACGTCGACTGGTCGGCGGGAGCGGTGCGGCTGCTCACCGAGGCAGAACCGTGGCCCGCGGGCGAGCGGGTGCGTCGCGCCGGTGTGTCCTCCTTCGGAGCCAGCGGTACCAACGCCCACGTGATTCTGGAAGAGGCCCCCGCGCCGGAGCAGGTCCCGGTCGAACCGGCGGACGATGCCACCGATCGTGGTGCGAAGACAGTGGCTTCCGGTGTCTGCCCATGGTTCGTATCGGCGAAAACCGAAGAGGGCCTGCGTGCGCAGGCAGCCAAACTGCTGGACTGGGCGACCGAACACCCTGACCTGACGGTCGACGACATCGGCTATTCACTGTTGACGACCCGTGCCCGGTTGGAATGGCGCGGCTCGGTAGCGGGCGGCGAACGGGACACGATGCTCGCCGGACTGGCAGCGCTCGCGGAACACGGATCGGCGTGCACCGCCAGCGGCGTCACCACCGGGAGGGCGGTGACACGCAAGACAGCCTTCTTGTGCACCGGGCAGGGCGCACAGCGGGTCGGGATGGGACGTGAACTGTACGAGGCGTTCCCGGTGTTCGCTGCCGCGTTGGACGAGGTGTGCGAGCAGTTCGATCCACTGCTCGGCGGGTCGTTGAAGCTGTTGATGTTCACCGGTCGGCCCGCCGGTGGCAGCCCCGACAGTGCTGATGCCGGTGTGCTGGATCGGACGGAGTTCACCCAGCCCGCGCTTTTCGCGTACGAAGTCGCGCTGTACCGACTCCTGGACTCGTTCGGTGTGACACCCGATGTCCTGGTCGGACATTCGATCGGTGAGCTGGCCGCCGCGTACATCGCCGGGGTGTGGTCGCTAGCGGATGCGTGCCGTTTGGTCGCGGCGCGTGGTCGCCTCATGGGGCAGCTGCCCGAAGGTGGCGCGATGCTGGCTGTCGCGGCGAGCGAGCACGAGGTATCCGAGGTGCTGGTCGACGATCGAGTATCCATTGCCGCGGTGAATTCGCCGGTAGCCGTGGTGGTTTCCGGTGACGAGGACGCGGTCGATGCGCTCGATCAGCGGTTCGCCGACCGCGGGCGCAGGACCTCGCGGCTGCGGGTGTCGCATGCGTTCCATTCCCATCGGATGGAGCCGATGCTGGCCGAATTCGAGTCTGTCGCAAGGAATGTGACCTACCACCGCTCGCAGATTCCCCTGGTCTCGAACCTGTCCGGCCGGATCACCGGAGATGAAGTGCTCGAACCCTCCTACTGGGTCCAGCAGGTGCGGGAGGCGGTTCAATTCGCCAGGGGCATAGACACTCTGGTGGCCTCGGGCGTGCGCCGCTTCCTGGAAGTCGGTCCGGACGCGGCGCTGACCGCAATGACCCGCCAGTGCCTGCCGGAAGAAATCGAATCGCAGGTTTCCGTAATCGCGTCCGCACGCCGCGGCCGCGCGGAGATCGAGCAGTTCGTGAACTGCCTGACGCACGCGCACACGGTCGGGGTCGACGTCGACTGGAGCGCGTTCTTCACCGCCCGCCCGGTCTCGCGAGTGTCCTTGCCCACCTATGCTTTCCAGCGCCGTCGCTACTGGCTCC
This sequence comes from Nocardia sp. NPDC049737, assembly GCF_040674755.1. NCBI lineage: Bacteria > Bacillati > Actinomycetota > Actinomycetes > Mycobacteriales > Nocardiaceae > Nocardia > Nocardia sp. NPDC049737. The sequence goes on from NZ_JBFANH010000032.1 coordinate 99,531, forward strand.
AGCCCTCGCATGGCACCGCCGGAATCGAATCCGCGGGATTGGCTGTGGTGGAACACCCCCTGCTGGATGCGGTCGTGCCGATGGTCGATGGTGGCGTCGTCCTGACCGGGCACCTGTCACCGCTGTCGCAGCCGTGGTTGGCCGACCACGTCATCGGCGGGGTCATATTGCTGCCGGGGACGGGGTTCGTGGAGTTGGCGCTGCGTGCCGGGGCCGAAGCCGGGTGCCCGGCGATCGAGGAATTGACACTGCGAGCGCCGCTGGTGCTGCCCGCGTCCGGCGGCGTGCGGATCCAGGTCGTCGTCGGCGCACCCGACGTCGAGTCGCCGCGGCGGCCGATATCGGTGTACTCCCGTGGCGAGCACGACCCTGACGGGCCGTGGGAACTGCACGCGCACGGCGTGCTGACCACCGGAATCGACACCATCGCACCCGAACCCGTGGCGTGGCCGCCCGCCGCAGCCACCGGTGTCGATGTCGCGTACTCGAAGTTCTTGACGCGGGATTACGGACTGGGACCTGCCTTTCAGGGTGTGCGGGGATTGTGGCGGCGTGGCGACGAGGTTTTCGCCGAGATCGCCGTCGATGCCGACACCGGGGTGCGGGCCGAGGGATTCGGCATCCATCCGGCACTGCTGGACGCGACGCTCCAGGCGGGACTGCTGGCCGATGTGCTCGAGATCGGCGCGGGGCAGGTGATGTTGCCGTTCTCATGGGAGTCGGTGTCGCTGTACGCGACCGAGGCATCGGTATTGCGCGCGCATGTGACGGCGGCCGGTTCGTCGGTATCGGTAAGGGTGACCGACGAAGTGGGCCTGCCGGTGTTGTCCGGGTCGGTCACGATGCGGCCGATGCCACTGGAACAGCTCGCCGCCGCGGGTGCGAGCCGCGGGGCCGATCCGGTGCTCGAGGTGGTGTGGTCGCCGACCGCACCGGAGTCGGATCCGGAATCACCGGCACTGCCCGTGGTGGTGGTCGAGGCGGGGGCCGGGTGGAACGGCACGACGGGCACTGATGTGGTGGCCGGTACGGATACCGAGGTCGTACGGATTCTCGAGCTGGTGCAGGAGTGGCTGGCGCGGGATCGGTTCGCGACGAACACATTGCTGATCGCCACGCGCGGCGCGGTGGCGCTGCCCGGTGAACACCTCACTGATCTCGCCGGTGCCGCGGTATGGGGTCTGGTGCGTGCCGCGCAGGCGGAGGGTTCGGGTCGGATCATCCTGGTGGACGCGGACATTCGCGTCGACGAGCGACTCGCGGCCGCCATCGCGGCGGTGGGCGAACCTCAGGTGGTCGTGCGCGCCAGTGTCTTCCACACCGCTCGACTCACCCGGCCCGCGACCGCGTCCCCGGAGCGCGGTGCTGCAGCCGCGTTCGGTACCGGGACGGTGCTCATCACCGGCGCCACAGGCGGTTTGGGCGCGGTGGTGGCTCGGCATGTGGTGGTCGAGCACGGGGTGCGGTCGTTGTTGCTGGTGAGTCGCAGCGGCCCGCGCGCCGAAGGTGTGGCGGCGCTGAGCGCCGAACTCGAGCAACTCGGCGCGCAGGTGCGGGTAGTGGCCTGCGATGTCACCGATGCCGACGCGGTGGCCGGATTGCTGGACGAGGTGCCCGCGCAGTGGCCGTTGACGGCGGTGATCCATGCGGCGGGTGTGCTCGACGATGGCGTTATCGCGTCGCTGACCGCGCAGCGGGTGGCGGCGGTGCTCGCGCCGAAGGTCGCCGCCGCCTGGTATCTGCACGAAGCGACGGCGGATCTGGATTTGGCCGCGTTCGTGTTGTTTTCGTCGGTGTCGGGCACGGTCGGTGGTCCGGGTCAGGGCAACTACGCGGCCGCGAATACGTTTCTCGACGGACTGGTCGCGTACCGGCGGGCGCGAGGGCTGACAGGTCAGTCGCTGGCGTGGGGGCCGTGGGCCCGGTCGAGCGGTATGGCCGGGCATCTGGGTGCGGCCGATATGGCGCGGATGAATCGTGGCGGGTTCCAGGCGATCTCGGATGAATCGGCATTGTCGGCCTGGGACGCGGTGCTCGCACGGGACGCCGCGCACGCGGTGATCGCCGCGGTGGATACCGCCGCGATCCGCGCGCGAGCCCATGCCGGACTGCTGCCACCGCTGCTACGGGAGCTGGCGCCGGCGACGACTCGCCGCCCTGCGGTCCCGGCGGCGATGTCTGGTCTGCGGCAACAGCTCGCGGTTCTGGACGCCGATCGGCGGCCTCAGGTGGTGCTCGATTCGGTGCGCACCCACGTCGCGTCCGTGCTCGGCCACGACGCGGCGTCCGCGATCGGCCCCGATCGCGCCTTCCAAGAGCTGGGGTTCGATTCGCTCAGCGCGGTGGAGCTGCGCAATCGGCTCGAGGCCGCCACCGGCCTTTCCTTATCGGCCGCGGTGGTTTTCGACTACCCGACCCCGGCCGCACTCGCCGACCATCTCCTCGAACAACTCACCGAAGAGCGAGTGGAAACCAAGACCCGCTCGATCGACGCGGTATTCGAGGAATTGGAATCCGCTCTCGCCGGCGGAAATTGGGGCGAATCGGAAAAGGCTCGAATCGTGTCCCATTTGCAGTCCATCACGACGAGCTGGACCGCTCGACTGGACACCGACGGCGCTTTCCGCGAAGACGATATCGAAGACGCTTCCGAAATGGAGCTCTACGCGATTCTGGACAGAGAACTGGATGCCTGAGCAGATGGCCGACGATAAAAAGCACCTGGATTACCTGAAGCGTCTCACCGTTGATCTGCGCCAGGCTCGCAAGCGCCTGCGGGAAGTCGAAGATCAGAGGTTCGAGCCGATCGCGGTCGTGGGTATGGGGTGCCGGTTCCCGGGTGGCGTGGCGTCCCCGGAGGGCTTGTGGCACTTGGTTTCGGAAGGCATCGATGCCATTGGTGAGTTCCCGGCCGACCGCGGCTGGGACGACGGCATCTACGACCCGGACCCGGAAGCCAAGGGCAAGTCGTACACGCGATCGGGCGGATTCCTCTACGACGCGGCCGAATTCGACGCGGGCTTCTTCGGGATAGGCCCGCGTGAGGCGCTGGCGATGGACCCGCAGCAGCGGCTCCTGCTGGAGACATCCTGGGAGGCGCTCGAACGAGCCGGTATCGACCCGTCGACGTTGCGGGGCTCCGACACCGGTGTGTTCGCCGGCGCGTCGCATGGCGAGTACACCGATCTGCTGCGCGAGGGTCCGGTGGATCTGCGCGGCTACCTGCTGACCGGCACGACGGGCAGCGTGCTCTCGGGGCGCGTCGCCTACACGCTGGGTCTGGAAGGCCCGGCGGTATCGGTCGACACGGCGTGTTCGTCGTCGCTGGTCGCGGTCCACCTGGCGGTGCAGTCGTTGCGCTCGGGGGAGTGCGCGATGGCGTTGGCCGGTGGCGTGACGGTCATGGGCTCGCCCGGTATGTTCGTGGAGTTTTCGCGCCAGCGGGGCCTGGCGGTCGACGGACGGTGCAAGTCCTTCGCGGCGTCGGCGGACGGTACGAGCTGGTCCGAAGGCGTGGGAATGCTGGTGCTGGAGCGGCTTTCGGACGCACGGCGACTCGGGCATCGGGTGTCGGCGGTAATCCGGGGATCGGCGATCAACCAGGACGGCGCGTCCAATGGGTTGACCGTGCCGAACGGTCCCGCGCAGCAGCGGGTGATCCGCACGGCGCTGGCCAATGCGCGGCTGACGACCGGTGACGTGGATGTGGTGGAGGCCCACGGCACCGGCACGGTGCTGGGTGATCCGATCGAGGCGCAGGCGCTGTTGTCCACCTACGGACAGGACCGGGATCCGGGCCGTCCGCTGTGGCTGGGCTCGCTGAAGTCCAATATCGGCCATTCGGTGGCCGCGGCCGGCGTGGGCGGCATGATCAAGATGATCATGGCCATGCGGCACGGGGTAATGCCCCCGACCCTGCATGTCGACGAGCCCACCCCACGGGTGGACTGGTCGGCCGGAGCGGTCGAACTGCTGACCCGGCAACGGGATTGGCCGCAGGACCCGGAGCGGCCACGCCGTGCTGCGGTGTCCTCCTTCGGTATCGGCGGCACCAACGCGCACGTCATCCTCGAAGACGTATCCGCCGTCGAGCCGGTCGAATTCGAGGATGGCGCGACCTCCGACAGTGCCGGACGCGCTGCCCCGGTGGTGGTGCCGTGGGTGGTGTCGGCGAAGTCGGAGGCCGCGTTGCGGGCGCAGGCCGCGCGATTGCACGAGTTCGTGGCCGCGGATCCCGCCCTGTCGCCGTCCGAGGTGGCGTATTCGCTGGTATCGACTCGCGCGGTATTCGACCACCGGGCCGTGGTCGTGGGCGACGACCGTGCCGACCTGCTGGGCCGACTGAGCACGGTGGCGGCTGGAGCGCCCGGCCCCGGTGTCGTGTCCGGCGATGGGTCGACCGCGCGGGTGGGTGTGATGTTCGCCGGGCAGGGATCGCAGCGGGCGGGCATGGGCCAGCAGCTGTACCGGCGGTTCCCGGTGTACGCCGAGGCGTTCGACCGGATATGCGCGCAGCTGGACCCGCTGCTCGGACTTTCGCTGCGGGAGGCGATCAGCGACGGAACGGAGCTGGAACAGACCCGGCTGACCCAACCTGCGCTGTTCGCCATCGAGGTGGCGTTGTATCGCCTGCTCGAATCATGCGGTGTCACACCGGAAGTCGTCTTCGGGCATTCGATCGGTGAGATCGCCGCCGCGCATGTCGCCGGCGTGCTGAACCTGGCGGATGCCTGCACGCTGGTCGCGGCGCGCGGTCGGTTGATGCAGGAATTGCCCACCGGCGCAGCGATGCTCGCGGTGCAGGCCAGCGAGGAGGAGATCACCGCACTGCTGGACGGGCTCGACGGGGTGGATGTGGCCGCGGTCAACGGCCCGGCGGCCGTGGTGGTCTCCGGTCGCGAGGACGCGGTGGACGACCTCGCCGAGCGGCTGCGAGCGGACGGGCGGCGCGTCAAGCGGCTACGGGTCAGCCATGCGTTCCATTCCTCGTTGATGGAACCGATGTTGGCGCGGTTCACCGAAGTGGTCGAGCGGCTGCGGTTCGATCCGCCTCGGATTCCGGTGATCTCGACGGTGACCGGTGCGGTGGCGGATCCCCAGCTGTGGTGCTCGGCGCAGTACTGGGTCGATCAGGTGCGCCGCCCGGTGCGGTTCGCCGACGCCGCGGCGGCGGCTTGGGCGCGGGGCGTGAACACCTTCGTGGAGGTGGGCCCCGACGGGGTGCTGTCGGCCATGGCGGCCGAATGCCTGCCGGAGGACGCGACCACCGTCGCGGTCTTGCACCCCGAGCGCGGCGAACCCGCCGAGATACTCACCGCGTTGGCGCGGTTGTTCGTGCGGGCGGTGCCGGTGCGCTGGAACGCCGCGGTGTTCGCGGGAGCCGAGGCGGCGGTGGTGGAACTGCCGACGTATGCCTTCGACCGCCAACACTATTGGCTCGAACCTTCGCGCCGAGCCGGTGTCGACAGCGCGAACCGCGACGCGGACTCGGTGTCGGAGTCATTGTTCGGTGTGGAGTGGGTCGCTGGTCCGCATTCGTCGGCGGTGGTCGACCCGAACCGGGTGGCAGTGTCGGGCGATCTCGCGGTACTGATTGCCGACTTGGATGCGGCCGAGGATGCGGTTGTTCCCGAGGTCGTGTTGTTCGAGTGCCCCGAGTTCGATGGTGCGCCGCCGGAGGTGGCGCGACAGGTCGTGACCGGTGTCCTCGACGCGGTCCAAGTGTGGTTGAGCGATGTGCGTTTCGCGGACTCTCGCCTCGTTGTGGTGACGAGAAATGCTGTTTCCGTGGATGTTTCCGAGCCCGTGAACTTGGGGCAGGCCCCGGTGTGGGGTTTGGTGCGTGCCGCGCAGGCCGAGCACCCGGACCGGTTCCAGCTCCTCGACCTGGATCACCACGTCTTGGACCGGGATCTGGTCTCGGTTGCGGCGCTGGCGACGGAACCGGAGGTTGCGCTACGCGGCACGACCCGGCTGGTACCACGGCTCAGTCACCATGCGGTTGGCGAGGCTGTCAGGCTGGAAGAGCCCGGCACCGTGTTGATTACCGGTGGGACCGGTGGTCTCGGTGCGTTGATCGCCCGGCATCTTGTTGTGAATCACGGTGTGGGCCAGCTCGTTTTGACCTCGCGTAGGGGTTTGGACGCTCCGGGGGCGGCGGGGTTGCGCGATGAGCTGTCAGAGATCGGTGCGCAGGTACGCATCGTTGCTTGCGATGTGTCCGATCGCAATGCGTTGGCGGCGTTGATCGACAGCATTTCGGACGAGCATCCGTTGATCGGTGTCGTGCATGCGGCGGGCACCGCCGACAACGGCCTGATCGAGTCGATGACCGCGGAGCGGGTCGATTATGTCTTCGCTCCGAAGGCCGATGCGGCATGGCATCTGCACACGCTCACCCGTGATCACTCATTGTCGCTGTTCGTCCTGCTGTCCTCGGCCGGTGGTCTGGTGCTAGCGGCCGGTCAGGCGAATTACGCCGCGGCGAACGTCTTCCTGGATGCCTTGGCCGCGTACCGCCGCGGTGCGGGATTGCCCGCGACCGCTGTGGATTTCGGATTGTGGGCGGCCACCAGCGGCCTCGGAGCCATGCTCTCCGAGGTCGATATCGAGCGGATTCGTCGACAGGGTTTCCCGCCGCTGACCGAGGCCGAGGGTCTGGCGCTGTTCGACGCGGCGATCGCCACCGAATCCGCTCAGGTGGTGGCATTGCGGGTCGATCCGGTCGTACTTCGAACCGGGGGCGAGCAGGTTCCGGCACTGGTCCGTGCGATCGCGCCGAGCCCGGCGCGCGATGACGCCGGAACCCCGGCAGTGGGTCGGGCTCTGCTCGATGAGCAGGCAGTGCTCGACCTCGTTCGATCGGTGGCTGCCGAGGTTCTCGGACACGCCGCCGCGGATGCTGTTGAGCCACAACGGACTTTCCAGGAGCTGGGGTTCGACTCCCTCGGCGCGGTCGAGTTCCGCAAGAAGCTCAATGCCGCGACCGGCCTGAAGCTTCCGGCCACGCTCATTTTCGACTACCCGAACCCGCGGGTTGTCGCCGAGTTCATCGGTTCGCAGCTCGCGGGCACGGCGGCTGTCGACGAGGTCGTGGCCAGCCGGGTTCGCGCTGATGATGATCCGATCGCGATCGTCGCGATGAGTTGCCGGTATCCGGGTGGTGTTTCCGCGCCGGAAGACCTGTGGCAGTTGGTCGCGGACGGCATCGACACGAATGGCGAGCTGCCGGTCGACCGTGGCTGGGATATCGAGGGTCTCTACGACCCGGAACCGGGTGCGGCGGGTAAGACCTACGCGCGCACTGGTGGATTCCTTTATTCGGCAGCCGATTTCGATGCCGACTTCTTCGGTATCAGTCCCAATGAGGCCACCATGATGGATCCGCAGCAGCGGTTGCTGCTGGAGACCTCCTGGGAGGCGCTGGAGCGGTCCGGCGTCGATATGGGTTCGCTGCGCGGCAGTTCGACCGGCGTTTTCACCGGCATGTCCTTTCACGACTATCCGGCCAATGCGAATACCGGATCCATTGCGTCCGGACGAGTTTCGTACGTTTTCGGTTTCGAGGGTCCGGCGGTCACGGTCGATACGGCGTGTTCGTCGTCGTTGGTGGCGATGCATTTGGCTGCGCAGTCGCTGCGGTCGGGTGAGTGTGATCTGGCGTTGGCCGGTGGTGTGACGGTGATGGCCACACCGGAGACCTTCGTGGAATTCAGTCGGCAGCGAGGGTTGGCACCCGATGGGCGGTGCAAGTCCTTCGCCGATGCCGCCGATGGCGTTGGCTGGGCCGAGGGTGTCGGCGTGCTGGTGCTGGAACGGCTTTCCGATGCTCGACGGCATGGACACGAGGTACTGGCGGTCGTCGCCGGTTCCGCCGTGAATCAGGATGGTGCGTCGAATGGTTTGACCGCGCCGAATGGTCCCTCGCAGCGGCGGGTGATCCGCCAAGCCCTCGCCAATGCCGGATTGTCGCCTGCCGAGGTTGACGCGGTGGAGGCCCATGGCACCGGAACGACGTTGGGTGATCCCATTGAAGCCCAGGCGCTGCTTGCTACTTACGGCCAGGATCGGGATGCGGATCGTCCGTTGTGGTTGGGTTCGTTGAAGTCCAATATCGGTCATGCCCAGGCTGCGGCGGGTGTGGGTGGTGTGATCAAGATGGTGATGGCGATGCGCCACGGTGTGCTGCCACGAACGCTGCACGTGGACCAGCCGAGCACCAAAGTCGATTGGACTCGAGGCAATATCGAGTTGTTGACCGAGCCGCAGTCGTGGCCGGAGACGGATCGGCCGCGTCGTGCTGGTGTGTCCTCGTTCGGGATCAGCGGCACCAACGCTCACGTAATCCTGGAGCAGGCTCCGGTGACCGGGGTGCCGGTGGCGCAGGAGGCTCGGGTGGCCAACTCGGCGCCGGTAGTCGAGACGGCTCCGCTGAGTGGGGTCTTGCCCTGGGTGGTTTCGGCGCGTAGTGGTGAGGCTCTTGCTGAGCAGGCCAGGCGTTTGGCATCGCATGTCGGCGACCATGACCTGGATCTGATTGATGTCGGTTTCTCGCTCGTGACTTCGAGAGTGTTGTTTGATCATCGGGCCGTGGTGTTGTCGGCTGAGGGTGATGGTCTGCGGGCTGGTACGCAGGCGTTGGGTCGTGGCGAAACGGTTTCGGGTGTGGTGTCTGGTCGTGTGGTGTCGGGTTCGACGGGGTTGGTGTTTTCGGGTCAGGGTGCGCAGTGGGCGGGTATGGCTGTGGAGTTGCGTGCGTCGTATCCGGTGTTCGCGGAGTGTTTCGATGTGATTGTTGCTGAGTTGGATCCGTTGCTGGGGCAGTCGGT